>JBEKJF010000124.1:0-11786 GCA_050011375.1 Candidatus Sulfotelmatobacter sp. | reverse complement strand
CGCTTGGGCATGCGGCGGTGCAGCGGCATCTGGCCGCCTTCAAAGCCGCGGATCAGGCGCATACCGGTGCGCGAGCGCTGGCCCTTGTGCCCGCGAGTGGAAGTCTTGCCCATGCCGGAGCCCATGCCGCGCCCCACGCGCTTGCGCTTTTCCGACGCCTTCTTCGGTGCTCGAATATTGGATAAATTCATAAATAAGCTCTCAGCTTTCAGCTCTCAGCTTTCAGCTAGCGCGGTTTGCGCGGAGGGCCGATAGCTGAAAGCTGACAAGCCTCTATTTCAAAATCTCCACTAGATGCGGAACCTTCGCCACCATGCCCCGAATCGCCGGATTATCCGGACGCTCGATCACCTGATTCAACCGCGTGAATCCCAATCCCTTGATTACCAGCTTCTGTTTCACGGGCGCGCAAATAGCCGAAATCACCCACTTCAGGTGAATCTTTCCCGCCACTGCCTTAGGTTTCTTAGTAGTCATCGATAATTCCTCAAATCCCAGATCGCCGTGTCTAAGTACCAGGTACTAGGTACTCTCTAAAGTTCCTGAACAGTCTTCCCGCGCATAGCCGCCACACTCTCGCGGCTCTTCAAATGCCGGAGCGCGTCGAACGTTGCTTTGATCACGTTGTGCGGGTTGGTGGTGCCAATCGATTTCGTTAGCACATTCTGGATTCCCACCGAGGTCATCACCGCGCGCACCGCGCCGCCGGCAATCACTCCCGTACCTTCCGGAGCCGGCTTCAGCAACACTTTGCCGGAACCGTAGCGCCCGAGGATGAGGTGCGGAATCGAAGTCTGCGTCAGGTTCACCTTGATCAGATTCTTCTTCGCCGACTCAATCGCCTTGCGAATCGCCTGCGGAACTTCCTTGGCCTTGCCCGCGCCATGGCCGACGACCGCAGCCGACGGATCGCCCACCACCACCAGCGCAGCGAATGAAAGATTCTTGCCGCCCTTCACCACTTTGGTGACGCGGTTGATGGCAACGACCTGGTCCTTCAACTGAAACGAATTTGGATCAAGCTTCTTAATGACTGTTGGCATTCTTTTTAAACCCAGCTTTCAGCTATCAGCTTTCAGCTCCGAGCCTGCCGCTCCAGCAGATGCTGAGAGCTGACAGCTGAGAGCTGCCCTTAAAATTGCAATCCCGCCTCGCGCGCCGCATCGGCCAGCGCCTTCACGCGCCCGTGATAAATGTAGCCGCCGCGGTCAAACACCACTTTGCTCACGCCCTTGGCCTTGGCGCGCTCGGCAATGATTTTTCCCAGAGCCTTCGCCGCCGCAACGTTTCCGCCGGTCCGCTTGTCTTTCTTGTGGCCCTCGGCTTTCTGGCCCTCGGCCTTCTCGCCCTCAGCCTTTTTGCTTTCAGGCTTCTTGCCTTCGGCCTTCATGCCTTCGGCGGAACTCGCCGAAACCAGCGTCTGGCCGTGCAAGTCGTCGATGACCTGCACATAAATATGATTCAGCGAACGGTACACGTTCAGCCGCGGACGCTCCGCCGTCCCCTGCATCTTCTTCCGGATGCGGTCATGAATGTGCCCGCGCTTCTGATTCTTCGATTTCTTAGTAAACATAAAAGCCGTCCTTGGTCGTTCGTCGTTGGCCGTTAGTCAAAGCCTTCCGACACTTCATAACCCTGCCGCCGCGTTGGCCAACGACAAACGACCAACGACGAACGACGGTTCTCCTACTTCGCTCCGGTCTTGCCCACTTTCTTCTTCAATCTCTCGCCCGCATAACGCACACCCTTATTCTTATAAGGATCCGGCGGACGCAGCGACCGCATCTCCGCCGCCACCTGCCCCACCTGCTGGCGATCGATTCCCGTCAGCGCAATCTTCGTCTGCTTCGGATCCACCGACGCCTCGACTCCGGTCGGCAGCGGATATTCAATCGGATGCGAATATCCCAGACTAAACACCACCGTGCCTTTGCCCTTCATCTCGGCGCGATAACCAATGCCGACGATTTCCAGGTCGCGCGTCCATCCCTTGGTCACGCCCTCGACCGCGTTGTTCACCAGCGCGCGCGCCAGCCCATGCAGAGCGGCCTGCGAATCGTTCTCCCGGATCGCGACCAGGTTGCCATCCTTCTGCTCCACAGTGATGCCTACCGGCAAAGCCGTGTCCAGCTTGCCCTTCGGCCCCTGCACCAATACCGTGTTGCCTTCGACTTTGACCGTCACCCCTTTGGGGATCGGGATCGGCTTTTTTCCAATTCGTGACATAAGAGCTTCTAGCTTCTAGCTCCTGGCTTCTGCCCAGGCGCTTCATCAGTGATTTACTTTTTCGTTCCGTACGTTAACGTCAAATGCAGCGTGTTTAGCTAGAAGCTAGTAGCTAATAGCTAGAAGCTGCCTCACCAGATCTCGCACAACAACTCGCCGCCTACGCCTTCCTTGCGCGCCTGGCGTCCCGTCATCACTCCGCGCGGCGTCGTCAGGATATTAATCCCCATGCCGCCGAGCACCCGAGGAATCTCGCTGCGGCGCACGTACACGCGGCAGCCCGGGCGCGACACGCGATCCAGCTTTGAAATCGCGGCTTCATTGTGCGCGCCGTATTTCAAATAAATCCGGATGACCTTGTGACCTTCCTCTTCCGTGGCCTTGAAGTTCGAGACGTAGCCCTCTTCCTTCAAGATACGGGCAATCTCGAGCTTCAGCCGCGAAGCCGGAATGTCCACCTTCTGGTGCCGCGCCTGCAGCGCGTTGCGCACCCTCGTCAGCATATCTGCGACCGGATCGGTCAACCTCATCGTTTGCTTCTCCTCTCGCCACCCGTTCGCTCCGCATTCCGCGGAGAACCTGCGGCAGCTTGCTTACTTCAGTCGTTGGTCGTTAGTCGTCAGTCCTTGGTCCTTGGCCGTTAGCAAAAAGCCGGCTCGTTCTTGGCCAACGACCAACGACGAACGACCAACGACGAACCTACCACGAAGACTTCGCCACTCCCGGAATCTCGCCCTGCAAGGCCAACTGCCGGAAGCACAAGCGGCACAAACCAAACTTCCGCAGATAAGCCCGCGGACGTCCGCAACGCTTGCAGCGGTTATGCCGGCGCGAGGAAAACTTCGGAGTCTTCTCCTTGGCATTGCGCGCCACTTCAAACTTCTTCTCGATCTTCGCGTCCTTAACCCGTTTCGCTGTAGTCATGAAATCCTTAAAAGTTTTCTTGTTGAAGCCTAAAACTTTGAAGCCTGAATTTTTGAACCTGCATCTTCGAAACCTTGAAACATGAAACCTTGAAACCTTGCTTCTACTGCGCCCGGAACGGCATTCCCAGATGCTTCAACAGCGTGCGCGCCTGGTTATCGTTCTCTGCCGTAGTCACAATCGTGACGTTCATGCCCTTCTGCTTGTCGACCTTCTCGTACGAAATCTCCGGGAAGATCAACTGGTCGTGCAACCCGAGCGTGTAATTGCCGCGCCCATCGAACGACTTGGTCGAAACTCCCTTGAAGTCGCGCACGCGCGGCAGAACCAGATTCACCAGCCGGTCGAAAAATTCATACATGCGGTCGCCGCGCAGCGTCACCATGGTCCCAATCGCCTGCCCCTCGCGCACCTTGAAAGCCGCAATCGACTTCTTCGCTTTGGTCACGATCGGCTTCTGGCCGGTGATCTGCCCCAACTCATTCACCGCAGGATCGAGAATCTTCGAGTTCTGCGTAGCCTCGCCCATGCCCATGTTGACGACAATCTTGTTCAGGCGCGGAACCGCCATCGAGTTCTTCAGCTCGAGTTCCTTCAGCAAAGCCGGAGCGACTTCCTTCTCGAACTTCGAGCGCAGCCGCGGCCGCTCCTTGGCGCTGTGATGCGCCTGTGCCGGAGCCTTCTGCTCCTGCCCCGAATCCTTCGAACCCTTCTTCTCTTTATCTTTAGCCATCGCGTCTCTTCAACTCTCTCTCACGGTGTCGGATTGCAACAAGCTATCAGCTATCAGCTCTCAGCTTCTTGCGTATACCGCTGCGTGAGACTTAAGTTTCATCACCACTGCCTGCATCATCGGCCACAAGCTGAACGCTGATGGCTGAAAGCTGACAGCTTATTTATCCAGCGTCGTTCCGCACTTCTTGCACACCCGCACTTTTCTGTCGCCGCGCGTTTCGTGCCCAATGCGCACCGGCCCGCAGGTCGGACAAACCAGTTGCACGTTGGAATAGGCAATCCGGCTCTCCTGCTCGGCAATGCCGCCCTTGATGTTGCGCTGCGGGTTTGGCCGCACATGCTTCTTCACCATCATCACGTGCTCGACCAGAAGCTTGGCGTCGTTCGGAAACACGCGCAGCACGCGTCCTTCCTTGCCCTTGTCCCGCCCCGTAATCACCTTCACGGTATCGTTGCGGCGGATGTCCACTCGCTTATGTTCTGTGCTGACTGTTCTCATTCCAGTGTTCTCAATTCCTAATTCTTGTTTCTCTAGGTACTAGGTACCAGGTACTAAATAACCTCAGGTGCCAACGACACGATCTTCAAAAACTTCTTCTCGCGCAACTCGCGCGCCACCGGACCGAAAACGCGCGTCCCCACCGGCTCGCCCGCGTCGTTGATCAGCACCGCGGCATTCTGGTCAAAGCGGATGTAGGTTCCGTCGCGCCGCCGGTGCTCCTTGCGCGTGCGCACGATCACCGCCTTCACCACTTTGCCCTTCGATACCTGCCCGTCCGGGGACGATTCCTTCACCGCCGCGGTGATTATGTCGCCGAGGCCGGCATTCAGCCCGGTCGAACCCCCAAGCGGCAGAATCATCTGCAGCTTGCGGGCGCCGGAATTGTCGGCCACCTCCAGCATGCTTCGCATCATCACTGCCATAATCGATCTCCCTAAAACCCTTGTCCGGATAGGGCCGCTAAGCCCCACCCTAGTCATTCCGAACCGGGTGCCAACTGCCAAACATTGTCATTCCGAACCGGGCGCCAACTGCCAAACATTGTCATTCCGAACCGGGCGTAAGCCCCAAATTTGTCATTCCGAACACGCGCAAAGCGCGGGTGAGGAACCTGCTTTTGCCGGCGGCGGATCCAACTCTTCCCTACTTAGCGTCCCGCTCCAGCACAATCTCCGGCACCAGCGCAGTCTTGCGCACAATATCTTTCAGCTTCCAGCGCTTCAGCTTCGACAGCGGACGCGTCTCTTCAATCCGCACCACATCGCCCACATGCGCTTCGTTCTTCTCGTCGTGCGCGTAAAACTTCTTGTTGCGCGCCACCACGCGGCCATAAAAAGGATGCGCCTTCTTGCGCGTCACCTTCACCACAATCGTCTTCTGCATGCGGTTGGCGACCACTTCTCCAACAACTTCCTTGCGCCGGCCCTGCACATTCTCGTTCTTCGGGGTTGCAGTTTTCCCGGTTGCGCTTTCCGCCATTAGCGTTTCTCCGTTGCGGCCGAGCGCGAGCGCTCGCCTGAAATTGTCTTGACGCGCGCAATGTCTTTGCGCAGCCCGCGAATCTTCTTCAAACTCTCGGTCTGGCCCATGTTCAGCTGGAACTTCAGCTTGAACAACTGGTCCGCAAAATCCTGCCCCTGATGCGCGAGTTCGGCGTCGGTTAAGTTTCTGACCTTATCTGCCTTCATAAGTAGCTCTCAGCTCTCAGCTCTCAGCTCTCAGCTTTCCAGCGGCCGCCCTAACTGAGAGCTGACAGCTGATAGCTGATAGCGTTTCTAGTGCGCCGTTTCGCGCTTGACCAGAGTCGTCCGCAGCGGCAGCTTGTGCGAAGCCAGCCGCATCGCCTCCGTCGCATCCACCAGCGCAACGCCTTCCATCTCAAACAAAATCTTTCCCGGGCGCACGACCGCAACCCAATGATCCGGAGCGCCCTTGCCCTTGCCCATACGGGTTTCAGCCGGCTTCTTCGTAACGGGCTTGTCCGGAAACACGCGAATCCAGATCTTGCCGCCGCGCTTCACAAAGCGCGTCATGGCCACGCGGCTGGCTTCGATCTGGCGGTCGGTAATCCAACCCGGCTCAAGCACTTTCAGCCCGAAATCGCCAAACGCCAGCGTGCTGCCGCGCCAGGCCTTCCCAGTCATCCGCCCGCGCTGCTGCTTGCGGTACTTCACCTTCTTTGGCATTAACATAAATAAGCTCTCAGCTTTCAGCCGTCAGCCAAATCCGCTCTGCCTCTACTGACGGCTGAGAGCTGACGGCTGACAGCTGTTATTTAAAACGCTCCCACGCCCGTCGACTGCTCCCGCTTCTTCGCCGGAAGAATCTCGCCCTTGTACACCCAGACCTTTACACCGATCACGCCGTACGTGGTCCTGGCTTCTGAAAATCCGTATTCAATGTCGGCCCGCAGAGTGTGCAGCGGCAGGCGTCCCTGCAGGTACCATTCCGAGCGCGCGATTTCGTTTCCATTCAACCGCCCGCTCACGCGAACTTTAATTCCCTTGCAGCCAAAGCGCAGCGCCGAATCCACTGCCTTGCGCATCGCGCGGCGGAAGCCAACGCGCTTTTCCAGCTGCAACGCGATCGCTTCCGAGACGAGTTGCGCATCGAGTTCCGGCTTGTGCACTTCCTGGATATCGACAAACACTTCCCGCGAAGTGCGCTTCTGCAAATCGCCCTTCAGCTTGTCGATCTCCGCGCCCTTGCGCCCGATAATAATTCCCGGCCGCGCCGTCTTCACGATAATCCGCAGCTTGTTGCCCGGACGCTCGATCTCAATCGAACTCACCCCGGCAGACTTCAGCTTTTCTTTCAGTTCCTTCTTCAGCTTGATGTCTTCAAACAGCAGCTTGTCGTAATCGCGCTCCACGAACCAGCGCGACTTCCACGGCTTGGTATAGCCGAGCCGAAAACCATAAGGATGGACTTTTTGTCCCATTGCTTCTCCTGATCGAACCAAACCTTATTAACCCAAAACATCAATCCCAAAAACTTGATCAAACCAAAAATCTTGTCATTCCGAACTCGCGCAAAGCGCGGGTGAGGAACCTGCTTTTCGCCGTTACTTCGCAGCCGCCTTTTTCTTCCCCGCCTTGCCAGCACTCGCCGCCTTCTTAGCCACCGGCGCGCGCCGCTTAGCCTGAACCGCACCCGTCGGTCGCTCCCCAGAAACGTGACTCGAACCATTCCCGCGCTCCGCCAGTACCAGCGTGATATGCGCAATACGCCGCTGATAGCGGTAAGCCCGCCCCTGCGGCGCCGGACGAATCCGCTTCATGCGCGGACCGTCATTGGCAATCGCGCTCTTCACATACAAGTTGTCGAGCTCGACGTCCAGATTCTTTTCGGCGCTCAAGAAGTTCGCGTTGTCCAGTGCCGACTGCAGCAGCTTGCCCACGTGCGCCGCCACGCGCTTCTTGGTGAACAGCAGCGTGTTCCGCGCCTCTTCCACCTTGCGCCCTTTAATCAACTCCAGCACCAGGCGCGCCTTCTGCGGCGACACTCGCAAGTAACGCATTTCCGCTCGAAATTCCATAGTCTCGTCTCTGTTCTAAGCCGTGCTCTCTCGAACTTTAAGCCGGGGTTAAGCTTAACCCCGGTTAAGCTCAGGGTTAGGCCCTAAACCCTCGTATGCAAGTCCTAGCTAGCAGCTAGAAGCTGCCTCTCTACGCCTTCGGTGCCGCAGGCGCCGAAGGAGTAATCGCTCCCGGACCCCCCGGAATACCCGCCGGCTTCGCCGCAACTTCCGTAGCCGCCCTCATCGAGTGGCCCTTGAAGTTGCGCGTAAAACTGAACTCGCCCAGCTTGTGCCCCACCATGTTTTCCGTGACGTACACCGGAATAAATTTCTTGCCGTTGTGCACCGCAATGGTGTGACCCACCATCTCGGGAACCACGGTGGACCGCCGCGACCAGGTCCGCAACACTTTCTTCTCGTTGCGCGAGTTCATGCCTTCCACCCGCGCCATCAGGAAGCCATCCACAAACGCGCCCTTCTTGGTTGAACGTGCCATAAAATTCAGCTCTCAGCTTTCAGCCGTCAGCTTTCAGCCAACAGCTTTTGTCATTCCGCTTACTCGCCCCGCTTCATACTCTGTCGTTCGACCCCACACTCTGTCATTCCGAGCGCAGCGAGGAATCCTGGTGTCGCCCGCAGCGCTACTACTTCGCTCTCCGGTTCACAATAAACTTATCCGTCCGCTTGTTATTCCGCGTCTTGTATCCGCGCGTAGGCTGCCCCCAAGGCGTCACCGGATGCCGCCCGCCCGAAGTCTTGCCCTCCCCGCCCCCATGCGGATGATCCACCGGATTCATCGAAACGCCGCGGTTGTGCGGGCGTTTGCCTAGCCAGCGGGAGCGTCCGGCTTTGCCTATAGTTATGTTCTCGTGATCTAGATTTCCTACCTGGCCTATCGTGGCCATACAGTCCTGGGAAACTTTCCGGGTCTCGCCCGAGGGGAGCTTGACCAGCGCGTACTCTTCTTCTTTCGCGATGAGTTGGGCTGCGCCGCCGGCGGAGCGTACCATCTGTCCGCCTTTGCCCGGCTTCAGTTCCAGGTTGTGGATCTGCGTGCCGGGAGGAATATTTCGCAGCGGCAACGCGTTGCCCACAAGAATATCCGCTTCGGGTCCGCTTATAACTTTTTGGCCTACCTTCAACCCTTCCGGCTGAAGGATGTAACGCTTTTCGCCGTCGGCATACGCGAGCAGCGCAATGCGCGGCGAGCGGTTGGGATCGTATTCGATGCTGATCACGGTCGCAGGGATCCCAGTCTTGTCGCGCTTGAAATCGATGATGCGCAGCTTGCGCTTGTGGCCTCCACCGATAAACCGCATCGTCATGTCGCCCGAGTTGCGGCGTCCGCCGGTGCGTGGCTTGGCTTCAAGCAACGGCTTATGCGGATGCCGCGTCGTGATGTCGTCGTTGACGATCGTGGTGCGATAGCGCAACGTTTGCGTAGTGGGTCGGTATGTTTTGATCGCCATAATCAGCTCTTAGCTTCTAGCTCTTAGCTTCTAGCTCGAAATCCTTTTGTCACTGCATTTTGCCTACGACCAGCTACCGTCGTTGGCCGTTCGTCGTAGGTCGTTCGCCAGTCATCTTGGTCCTTAATGTTTTTGCCAACGACCAACGACTAAGGACCAACGACTGCTCTTACAAATTCTGTGCGTACTCCGGCATTTTTTCGCCGGCCCGCAGTCTTACGTACGCCTTTTTCCAGTCGGGGCGGTAGCCGGCGAATTTCCCCCGGCGGCGCTCTTTTCCTGGATAGGTGGCCGTGCGTACGGAAAACACTTTTACCTTGAAAATCGTTTGCACTGCCTGCTTGATTTCGGTCTTGGTCGCTTTCGGAGCGACCTGGAATACCAGGGTGTTCTGGTTTTCCTTGATGGCCAAGCCTTTTTCCGTGATCACCGGACGTCGAATAATCTGATATGCGGATTTCATATTTGATTCGGCTTACGCCACCTCCGCCGCTTTTTCATGCCGTACGCGTTTTCGCGGAGAAGCTGACGCCTTCTTTGCGCTCTCGTCTTCTTCTTCTTTAGCCTTGCGGTGACTCTTGGGCAAAGTATCTTTCAACGTAAGCTGCAACTTTTCGATGGCCGGGTGCGAGAAAATTACGCGATCATATTTCAGCAGGTGATACGGATGAACTTCGTTGCCTGGAACCAACTCCAGCCCTTTGATATTTCGCGAGCTTAACGCGAGGTTGTTGTTGCCGGAGTTCGGAACGTCGACGATCAGCACCGTCTTCTCGACTTTGAGCGCATCGAGCGCAGCGCGGAAGGCCTTGGTCTTTGCGTCTTTCAGTTCGAACGTGTTGACGATGGTCAGCTTGCCGTCGGCAAACTTCGCGGCCAGCGCGGAGCGCAGCGCGCCCAGAAGTTTTTTACGCGGAAACGCGTAGTCGTAAGAGCGCGGCGTGGGGCCGTGCACAGTCGCTCCGTGGCGCCACAGTGGCGAACGGATCGAGCCGATACGGGCGCGTCCGGTGCCTTTCTGCTTCCACAGTTTTTTGCCCGAACCGGAAACCTGCCAGCGAGCCTTGGTGGCATGCGTGCCGCGATGCTGCCCGGCGCGGTAATGTTTCACCGCCTCCCAGATCAGATCTTCATTCACTGCGCCGAAGATTTCGTCGACAAGGTCGAAGGTTCCGACCTTGGCGCCGCTTAAATCGTGAATATCAATCGTTGCCATAGCATTTCTCATGTAGCCGCGGACGCCCTCGTCCGCGAAGTTTTATCGATGCCGCATGCCCGCGGACGAATGCGTCCGCGGCTCCACTTACGCTTTCTTAGCCGCTCGCTTCGCCGCCTTCAACGGATCGACCGTAGCCGAACCCGCAAATCCACGCCGCTCTCTGGGTGGCTTCTTCGCTTTCATGATGACCAGATATCCGCCCTGCGGCCCGGGCACGCTGCCTTCGACCACCAGCAGATTTTCGTCTTTATCTACACCCAAAACCCGCAAGTTGCGCTGGGTCACGCGGGCATGGCCCATGTGTCCCGACATGCGCATTCCCTTGAACACGCGCGAAGGAAACGCGGAGGAACCGATCGAACCGGTAATTTGAAACATCGATCCATGCGACTTGGGGCCGCCGGCAAAGTGATGCCGCTTCACTACGCCCTGAAAGCCTTTGCCCTTGCTGACTCCGACGATATCGACAAACCTTTCGCCTTCAAAAATCTCGACCAGCACCCTATCGCCGATCTTTACCGTAACTTCGCTGTCAGCTCCGCCATCGGTTTCGAGCGGCACTTCGCGCATGAACTTCACCGGAGGAAGATTGTTCTTCGCCAGGTGTCCGCGCGCGGGCTTGGTCAGCCGCGATTCTTTCACGAATTCGACGAGGCCGATTTGTGCTGCCTCGTAACCATCGCGCGTCGCCGACTTGTGCTGTGTAATCACGCACGGGCCAGCCTGCAGCACCGTGACCGGGCGCACATCGCCCTTCGAGTCAAACAGCTGCGTCATGCCGACCTTTTTGCCGAGAATGCCTGTAACTCGCGTTGCCATCTTTGTCTCCATCCAGCTTGGCTTTCGCTATTGGCTGGCAGGCTATTTGCCTTTTATGTCGTCCCTACGGGACTTGGTTCCTAACTTATTTCCTCACCCAGCGCTGAAGCGCTGGGCTAATATCGGCCGCCCCTTCGGGGCTTCTCAAGCGCTTTCTGCTTGCCTAACCTTCTACCGGCCTCAGTGCTTCGTCCTTGCGGAAGCGCTTCCTACTTATGCTCTTTGCCGAATGCCTTGATCTCCACATCCACGCCAGCGGGCAGATCGAGCTTCATCAGGGCGTCGACCGTCTGCTGCGTCGGCTCGAGAATATCGAGCAGGCGCTTGTGGGTGCGGATTTCAAACTGCTCCCGCGATTTCTTGTCTACGTGCGGCGAACGCAGCACGCAGTATTTGTTCTTCATCGTGGGCAGTGGAATCGGTCCCGCGATCTGCGCACCGGTGCGCCGCGCGGTTTCAACGATTTCTCCGGTCGACTGATCCAGAATGCGATAGTCGTACGCCTTGAGCCGGATGCGAATTCTTTCTTTTCCAATCACGTTTCACTCTCTTTACCCCTCCCGATATCTTCAGGAGGAAAGAACTTGCGGCAGGGTGCAAGCCGCCACTGCTCATGGAGCCGCGGACGCCTTCGTCCGCGAGCTTTTATTGATGCTGCATGCAACCGCGGACGAAGGCGTCCGCGGCTCCACAATCCTACTGAATAATCTCCGAAATCGTTCCGGCGCCTACGGTGTGGCCGCCTTCGCGAATGGCGAAGCGCAGGCCCTTTTCCATCGCTACCGGCGTGATCAGTTCGATTACCAGGCTGACGTTGTCTCCCGGCATCACCATTTCGGTGCCGGCCGGCAACTCGGCCACTCCTGTTACGTC
>JBEKJF010000123.1:0-11810 GCA_050011375.1 Candidatus Sulfotelmatobacter sp. | reverse complement strand
GCCCAACCCGCAGGCCTGAACAAATTCACCATCCGCGAAAGCGAACGAAAACATCGGCCCACAGTCCGCATCTCTCCCGACTTGCCCATCTGCAACGATTGCCTGACCGAACTCTTCGACCCGGCCAATCCCCGTTATCTATATCCCTATATCAATTGCACCAACTGCGGACCGCGCTACAGCGTCGTGCTCGCCCTGCCCTATGACCGTCCTAATACCACGATGAAATCGTGGCCGCTCGATGCCTACTGCGCCCAGGAATATTCCGATCCATCCAACCGTCGTTTTCACGCGCAGCCAGTATCCTGCCCCGCGTGCGGTCCCAATTTTTATCTTCACCCGCATAAAGACGAAGAACTCAACAATGACGACTGCATCCGCCGCGCAGCCCACCTTCTGACCGCCGGCAAAATTCTAGCGATAAAAGGCCTTGGCGGATATCACCTGGCCTGCGATGCCCGCAATCCCGCGTCAGTCGCGGCGATGCGCGATCGCAAATACCGCAAAGAAAAACCCTTCGCGCTGATGGCAAAAGATATCGTCACGGCCCGCACCCTGGTCGAGCTTTCTCCCGATGCCGAAGCCCTGCTAACCTCAACAGCCCGTCCCATAGTCCTGGCACCGGCAAAAGTAGATCTGCCCGAAGTCGCCCCCGAAAATAACGAACTAGGCGTGATGCTTCCCTACACTCCGTTGCATCACCTGCTGTTCGCCGCCGGCGCGCCCGACGTGCTAGTCATGACCAGCGCCAATCGCTCCAGCGAGCCCATCGCTTACGAGGATGAAGACGCCCTCGACCGCCTAGCCGAAGTCGCAGACTCATTCTTAATCGGCCAGCGCCCCATCGCCCGCCGCATCGACGATTCCGTAGCCCGCGCCGGAGCTTTCGGCCCAGTAATCCTGCGCCGCGCTCGCGGCTACGCTCCCGGCGCGGTAGCATCGCTGCCCACCACTCGACCCATCCTCGCTCTCGGCGCCGACCTGAAAAATTCCATCACCCTAGTCGTCGACGGACAGGCCTTCGTCAGCCAGTACATCGGCGACCTCGATCACTACCAATCCCTCCGCGCGTTTCACGAAACCATCGACGATCTGCTCTCCATGTACGAAGTGCGTCGCGACGAACTGCTGCTCGTTCACGACCTCCATCCGCAGTATTTCTCCACTGCCCACGCCGCCTCGCTAGCAATTCCAGAAACTCACGCGATCCAGCATCATCGCGCCCACGTAGCATCCGTGCTCGCCGAACGAACTGAGTGGACAAAGCAAGTAATCGCCGCGAGTTTCGATGGCACGGGTTACGGCGACGACGGCACCATCTGGGGAGGTGAGATTTTCGCCGGCAGCGTGCAACAAGGTTTCACTCGCGTAGCGCACCTCCGTCAAGCCGCGCTAGCCGGCGGCGACGCAGCCGCTCATTCTCCCGTGCAGGCCGCCGCTGGTTTCCTCGCTCAGCTGAATGGCCTGCCAGACGTGCTTTCTGAGCCCTTCAATTTTCCCAATCGCTACCGTGGCGCGATGGAGTTAGTCCGCAAAAATGTCCGCACCTTCCCCACAACATCCGTCGGTCGCCTCTTCGACGCCGCCGCAGCCCTTCTAGGTTTCACGCGCGACGTCACCTTTGAAGGCCAGGCTGCAATCTGGCTCGAGCAACTGGCCCGCACAGCGCGCTCCGACGATCCGTATCCCTTTCCATTCATCACCAACGAATTAGATTTTCGTCCATTACTGCAAGCCGTAGCGCAAGACCGCGCCCGCAACCGCGAGCCTCGCGAGATCGCCCGAGCCTTCCAACGAGGAATAGCTCAAGGCTTAACCGACGCTCTGATCGCAATCTCCTCCGCCAACAAATCAGACACAGTAGTTCTCTCCGGCGGAGTCTTCCAGAACGAGCTACTATTAGAAGACATGAAATCCCTGCTCACGAACGCATCCCTGCAAGTCTGGACAAACCACGAAGTCCCGCCCAACGACGGCGGAATCAGCCTGGGGCAAGCCGCCCTCGCAGCGTTCGGCCGTTTCGACATACTTCAACAGCCGGGAAGAGAAACCAAAACACGCGAGTCAACCCATGCATGAACTCTCCATTGCGATGAGCATAGTCGAACTGGCGGAAGAAGAAGCCGCCCGTCGCGGCGTTCAAATCGAAGCCGTCCACCTAAAGCTCGGAGCTTTATCCGGCGTAGTAAAAGACGCCCTGCTCTCCTGCTACGAAATGGCATGCGACGAAACCCCGCTGCAGGGCTCTCGCCTGATCATCGAAGAACTGCCCGTAATCATCTTCTGCACAACGTGCCAGGCCCAGCATCCTCTTAACTCGATACAATTATTCTGCTGCCCGAAGTGTGGCACTCCGTCCGATCTAATCGTGCAAGGCAAAGAACTCGAAGTAGTTGCACTGGAGATAAAAGAATGCGCCCCGAACCCCGCCTGATCGAAGTTCGCAAAAACGTTCTCAAGCAGAACGACGTTATCGCGCGCACTCTTCGCGACAACTTTCACGCCGCCGGCGTCTTCGTCGTGAGTCTCGTCTCCAGCCCCGGCTCCGGCAAAACCGCGTTCCTCGAAAAAACTCTCACCCTGCTTCGCCCCAACTATCGCGTAGCCGCGCTAGTCGGCGATCTCGCCACAGAGAACGACGCCGTCCGCCTGGCCCGCAGCCATGCTCCAGTCAAGCAAATCACCACCGGCACTCTCTGTCATCTCGAAGCCGCCATGGTGCAAAACGCCATCAAAGAAGAACATTGGGATCTCAACCAGCTCGACTTCCTCTTCATCGAAAACGTAGGCAACCTGGTCTGCCCTTCATCGTATGACTTAGGCGAAGACCTGCGTCTAGTGCTGATTTCAGTAACCGAAGGCGAGGACAAGCCGCTGAAGTATCCCACAATTTTCAACAGCGCCGACGTAGCAGTCGTCACAAAAATGGATTTGGCAGCAGCCGTCGAATTCGATTCGCAAACCGCGTATAAAAACGTTCAGGCCGTGCGTCCAGGCATGCAAGTCTTCAAGCTCTCCGCAAAGACCGGCGAGGGCATGCAAGATTTTCTGGACTTCCTAGCAAGGCGCCTCCAAGAACTGCGCCCATCGCCAATCATCTAACTAACCGAATTTCTACCCTTACAAACAAAAGTGGGTGCCCCATCTTTCGCACCTTTTGCGAAAGAGCCTGCCCTGAGCCTGTCGAAGGGTGGGGAACCACAGACGCCCGCACTACGTGTTTTTGAGGTTCTCCTCAAGCGGCGTCTTACCGTCACCTGTAGCAACCTGCGCTCTCATAACCGCCCGCCGCAGCTTCAACACATCCTCTTCCCTCACCTGAACTCGCTGATACTCCCGCCCCGCAGCCACTCCCATCGAAACCCGCGGATTGCGATAAAGCATCGGGCTCTCCAAAACACTTCCCAACCCCACATGAATTTCTCTGACCCCCGCCTGCTCAACGAGACTCGCAGCATTTTTCTCGTTAATCCCCGAGCCAGCCATAATCACGATCCGCCCGCGCGCTGCCCTCACCAGCCGAGCAATTGATTCCACGCCCTGCCACGCAGTCTGTTCTCCGCCCGAGGTCAGCAGCCGATCCGCGCTGCTTGCGCAAACATCTTCCAGAGCCTGCGAAAGATCCGCCGCCATGTCAAAGGCGCGATGAAAAGTCACTTGCAACGGCCGTGCCAACTCGACCAGTTCCCGCGTACGCTCAACATCCACATTTCCCGCGGCATCAAGAACTCCCACCACCACACCGTCTGCCCCAAGTTTCTTGGCGGCCACAATATCGCGCCGCATAATCTCAAACTCTTCCGCCGTATAAAACAAATCCCCACCCCGCGGCCGGATCATCACTTGCAGCCCCACCTTCACCCGAGACCGCACGACCTCAATCAATCCCGCACTGGGAGTAACGCCGCCTTCCAGCAGATTACTGCACAACTCCACGCGTCCGGCCCCGCCGCGCTCCGCGGCCATCGCCGAAGCAACCGAGTCCACGCATACTTCAATTAAAATTCCACCACCCATAGTTCGTCCGCACACTCACACTCAGGTCAACTATCCTGAAGCTTCCAGCAGTGTACAAGACGCAAAACTTACCCGCCCATCAGATCACCTCACTGCACCACAATCTTTCCAGTCATCTTCGGATGGATCGTGCAGTAATACGAATAAGTTCCCGCCTTGCTGAACGTGAACGAGAATTTTTCATCCGTATCCAGCACCTTCGACTTAAAAACGCCATCCGTACTCACGGATGTATGCGGAATGTCATCGCTGTTCGTCCAAGTGACCGTAGTCCCCACCGGCACCGTCAGCGTCTGCGGACCAAAGGTGAAATTATCGATCTTCACCGCCGCGCTCGCCGGACTACCGGCCGTCACCCGCGCTGATCCTGCCACCATCAGCACGATAGCAATCATCACCGTCACCGCCACGCCTGCCACTCTCATACTTTTTCTAATCATCGCTCTCTTCTTCCTTTTACCTCGGTTTGAAATTCGCTTTGAAAGGGCGCAGCTTCAGCCGCGCCGTAAAGGCTTGAAAGATTAATCAAGGCTAAGCCGCCACGTAGGACAGTACGAATGCGTGGAGTACCGTGGAAGAGCGGCGCTTCAGCGCCGCGTAGAGGCCGCAAAATCAGCGGGCCTTAGCCCCGGCAGCCGTCTGTGCTACCTTCGCAACTTCCTCTGCCATGCCAAAACAACTTAACCACCCAGCGGAGAATCCACCACCGCCAAACTTTTCCCGCTCACCACATAATTCACATCCGTAATCCCCAAAACCTTCTGCAACTGTTCAGCCGGAACCTTCATCGGACCCGCCGAAGCCGCCATCCCCGGCGCAGGTTGAGGAAACGCCGTCGACATCGCCGTGTGAAATGTGACCTTGCCTTCCACCTTCTGCATGATCTGGTGGATGTGTCCGTTCAACACCGTCACCGAACCAAATCGCTTCGCATAAGACAACGCTTGTTCGCTGTCGTCCGTTCCCCATCCCCAATCCGCGTAGACCGTCCACAACGGAATGTGAGCAAAAAGCACGACAGGCGTGCTCGCCGAGCGTCCATGCAAATCGTCTTCCAGCCACTCCAACTGCTCGTGGCCCAGCGATCCCATCCCCCCAGCCTTCAAATTAGCCACATTCACCAACCCAACAAAATGCACGCCCTTGTGATCAAAGCTGTACCACCCCGCGCCCTTAGCACCTTTTCCGTAGCGCTGCAAATATTGCTCACCGTTGTCGCCCAGTACGTCGTGCTCGCCGGGCACAAAGTAAATCTGTTTCGCCGAAGCACCTTTCAGCACTTGATCGAGCGTGTCGAACTCGCTCGGCTTGGAAAGCTGGCTCAAATCGCCAGTATGAATAATGAAATCCGGTTTGTGCGGCATCGCATTGATCTTGTTAATCGCCGTCTGCAAAGTAGCAGTCACATCCGGATTCGCCGGCTTGTTAAAACCGACATGGCTATCGCTGATCTGCACAAAGCTGAAGTCCGCACCTTTGCCGCCATCCTTGCCATGGCCTTTGGCAAACGCCCGCGACACCGGAATCCCTCCGCTCATAGTCCACACCAATCCCGTACCAGCCCATGCCATGCACTTCAAAAAACCACGACGATCCACTCCATCGTTATTCAAATCCTGCAAATTCTGATCGATAAGCTCCCGCTTCTCCTCCGTCATTGTCCCCCCTATAGTTTGGAACCTTCTACGCAGATAACTAGCCAGACCCGTTTTTATTCCCACCAATCAGAATTAATCCAAAGACCAAGCCCTACTCCGCAATCCCGAGCCCGAGACCTGGCTTTACCCTGTGTTACCCCGTGTCCTCTGTGTTAAAGATTTTTGCCAGCACAATTTCACCAACCCAAGAATCGAATCGAGGATGCTAACCCGGCAGATTCACGCCGCTCAGAAATCCCCCCAAATGTCCGGTAAGCGCAATCACTACAACCGCTACAACTTCAAGCGCCAGACAATTGGCCGGCCCCGAGACTCCCCGTCGCCGCGCCCAGAAATGCACCCACCAAACCAGCCAGATCATCGCAGTCGAAACACAAGCCAGAACAAGATGCATCAAGAGGATGCCCTTCAGTTTCTGCCCTTCCAGTTGAAACTGCCAAGCCAGCAATCCAGTCGTAACAACCGGAACAGTCGAAATCGCCGCCGCCAGCGTGTTGTAGTAAGCGGCCTCCGCCATGCCCTTCCGCTTGGTCGCGACCGCAATGAAATCGAACGCGACTGCCGTGATGAACAGCCCAATCGGAAAGTGGATCAACACGACATGTTGCGCGTGCTTAGCCAGAAGCGCCGTCCTAAAATCAAAGGGATTTACCATCGCATCTTCCTGAACCCGCAAACTGTACCTGCAAACAATCTCACCCCCGCGTGAAAAGGAGAGGACCAAACGCGGAGGTGAGCACCACGACCATCAATGGAGATAACCGGCGACCTGCCCTTTTATTCCAGAGCAGCCGAAGATTCATTCAATAGCAAGAGGTAGGATTTGTCTGAGCTGAGATGAGAGCTGAGAGCTGAGAACTAAAGCTGAAGCAACCAAACTAACCGGGGAAGAGCGCCCCAGTGCCAATCCAAAATTCCGCCAGCGCCTGAAGGTTTTTCTTATAAGTGCGCGTCACTGTATATTCTTTTCCACCCTCAACTCGAAGGCAATATTCTCCCGTCGAAAGCGGCCAGATTTCTTCCACAAACGTTGCGTTCACGAGCACAGACCGGTGAATGCGGATGAATCCATGGGCTTCGAGCCTCTCAGCCACGACTGAAATAGACTCGCGCAGCAGATAAGAACTCGCATTCTGCCGAAGCGAAACGCATTTACCCTTGGCGTGAACAGCGACCACGTCGCCCAGATTGATAAAGAGAATCTTTCCCCTGACTTTGATCGCCACCCGCAGAGACTGAGCCTTCACCGGCCCCCGCAACCTCAAGAGAGTCTTCGTCGAACTCGCTGTTTGTTCTCCCACGTCGCGTGCCATCACCAGGGCTGCATTCGAATGCTGCGCCATGGGACCGACCAGCGTATCGCCAGCGCACTCCAGACTCGACACCTCGCCAGCCGTACCCAACCCCAGAGTGTTCATCGCGACTCCTACATTGCCGGCGAAGCCGTTCCATCCGACCACATACCCGCCGGAATCATGAACACATCAATCGGTTCCGGAGCGCCGCTAAACTGCGGATTCAGCATCACCGGAGACTTTGGCACATCCGCGCCCCACACCGCGCCGTCCATCAGCGGCGTATAAAACATCAGATGAGCGATCCAGCGGTGATCCCCATTGTCGGTAAGGTATTGGTCTTTCGACATCATGTAGCTCATCCCACCAGGCTCGAGAGCCGGCAGTTCTTTCTTCTCATAGGCAACTTTGAAGGCATCAATAATCTGCTCTTTCGACTTTCCCGCCAGAATCATCTCCGTCCTCTTATAGGTAATCGGCAGGACGGTTCTCGCGGCCGGCGGATTAAAGCACAGCGGACCTCGAACGTTTGGATTCCAAAAATTCGCCGCCAATTCACCCTCGAATGGACCCATCCATGCCCGCTCCACGGCGCACACAAAACCGTTCTTCCCTTCAACGGCGGTCTCGTACCCATGCCGTCCCAGCACCAGAATCGTCGCGTCGCGCGATATCGCCTCTGGAGCCGCGCTTCTCGCCAGCGCGATCTCGGCATTGCGATCCGCCATCAGGTATTGCTCGACCGGGGCCATGCTCGGATACTTCGTTGCACGATCTGCTGCCCTTGCCCGCCACGCCATACCCAAAACAAGAATCAGCGCGAAGCTTAGAGAGGCAACCATTTGAAATCTTTTTCGGTTCATCTTTTTTCTCCCGTGCCGAGTAATCTCCTCGCAGCCCTCGACGGCATGCGATCACAACGCGACCATTTCACAAACATACATACCGGTTGGTATGCACACACATTCGAACTAACTTACACCGATGCGATCACCCTCGCTTGTGGTTGCCCCGTGACGGCAAAGAACGCAAAGATTCCAGCCAGCCCACAATATTTCTAATCCCAGCCTTCATCACCTTCGGATCCTGTGCATTCTTCGCCAGCGAGCCATAGCCTTCGACCATCGCGATCAGTAACTCCGCTGCGTCATCCGGTTTTACGTCGGCGGAAACGCTTCCCTGGGCCTGGCCCCGCCTCAAAGTCGCAGCCACAGCCGCGCGCCATCCATGGAATGCGGTCGCCAGCCGTTTCCGAAATCCCGCATGCAGAGGCGACATCTCCTGCGCCAGATTGTTCAATGCACACCCACCTCGCACATCCGCCGTATGAACCGGTACGTTTCGCACCACGCCGATCAAAGCATCAATAGCGTCCTTGTCAGTCTGCAGCGGAAGAACCCACGACCGCCGGAGGTCCGGGGCAATCACCTCGTCCACTACCGCATACCCCAAGGCTTCCTTGCTGTCGAAGTGGTAGTACAGCGCGCCCTTGGTCACCCCAGTTGCCGCCAGAATTGTTTCCAGGCTGGCGCTCTGGAAGCCCGCTCTGTAAATCTCTCGCGCCGCCGCCTGCACCAGCCGCTCCCGCGTCCGCTCAGCATCGCGAAACCGGCCCACCTTGCGTTTTCCATTCTTATGTGCAACTAACATACCAACTAGTATGTATGTTAACCCCAGCAGCGTCAAGTAATATACGCCTCGCAATCCGGTTTTTGGTAGGCATTCAGTGTCAAGCTCTGTCCTTTGGTAGATTCCATCGTCAACTCAGCCACTTCGGCGCCCTGCACGCATTCGCTATTCCCGTCTGTCTGTGGACCGCGCCTGTACGCTCGTTCCCGATTTCCCCACGCCCGTAGTCCAGCGTTCAAACCCGCGCCATCCGTGGCCTTCCGAATGCTATTGAGCATGTCGTACGGGTGCGGAAGAGTTCTCGAACCCGGGAACGACTCCAGCGAATTTCAGAAAACGAAAAGAGATAAACCAATGCGATCCAAAACATCGAGCAGGCTATTCGTGCTGATAGCAGTTCTGTCCCTGGCGCTCTCCAGCTTGTTGCTGGTTTCCAGTCTCTTCGCGCAAGAGACTACAGGCGGATTGCAGGGCACAATCAAAGATCCCAGCGGCGCTGTGGTCCCCAAAGCATCGGTGGTACTCACCGGCACCTCACTCGGAGGCGAGAAAAGCCTCGACACCGACAGCAGCGGCTACTACCGCTTCGCCAACCTGCCACCGGGCACGTACACCGTCGTGGTCAAGGCCGCGGGGTTCTCCGAATTGAAGCGCGACAATATCACCATCGAAGTCGGCCACCTTCCCACGCTCGATCTCGTTCTCTCCGTCGGCGCAGCCGGCACCGTCGTCGAAGTAAATAGTCAGGCGCCCGTCATCGACGTCACCACCAACACCAATCAGACCAACGTCACGCAAGACATTCTCGAGAACACTCCGCACGGCTACTCATTCCAGTCGGTGATTCAATTCTCGCCCATGGCTCGCAATGAACCTCTCATGGGCGGCTCAGCTGGCATGACCGGCAACTCCGGCGGCTCCCTGCCCGGCAGCGCCGGCAACGGAAACAACGTCGGCTTCTCCGTCGGCGGCGGCGCCGATTCCGAAAATCAGTACCTCGTCGAAGGCCAGGACACGGAAAATATCTCCGGCGGCGCTTCCGGCGCTAACGTTCCCTTCCAGTTCATTCAGGAAGTTCAAGTCAAGAGTTCAGGAATCGAAGCCGAACATGGTGGTGCACTCGGCGGCGTAGTCAACGTCGTCATGAAGAAAGGTCAGAACGCATACCACGGATCTTTCTTCGCCAGCTACGAAGGCGATCCTCTGAACGGCAGCACGAACGCCGGCCTGCGTTACAACCCCAACGGCGCGCCCTTCGGCGCCAGTGCAGCCGGCCCCGGCTTCGACGACAATTCCCAGCTCTATCAGCCGGAAAGAGATCATTACCGCATCATTCAACCCGGCTTCACCGTCGGCGGCCCCATCATGAAAGACCGCTTGTTTTTCTTTTTCGGTTTTGCGCCCCAGTACAACACCGTCGGCAGAAATGTGGATTTCACCGACAGCTCAAACCCAATCAATATTCCTCTTGGCCTCGGCATCCAGCACTTCACCCAGGATCAGCAAACCTACTTCAGTACCGCCCGCCTCGACGCTGTCCTTACGCAGAAAATCCGCGTCTTCGGTTCATGGCTCTACCAGTACCAGCGCGAGAGCGGCGACAGCTTGCCGGCCCCCGACTCAACTACCGGCTTGCCCAACAGCGGGCTCATTTTAGGTACGAGCCCAGTAACCGGAATCAATAGTCCGATCACTCAGTATTCGCACGGTCTCGGTTTCTCCAACCCCAACGCCACCTACAATGTTGGCGCCGATATTACCCTTACTCCTAAGATCGTCGCCACTACGCGCTTCGGCTACTTCTTCAACAACTACCACGACTCCGGTTGGCCCACCACGGGCGTAGACCTGAGTTGGCAAACGACTGGTCAGGCCAACCAGGGTGCATTTCAGAACTGCATGCCCGTTGGGAACCCGCCCTCATGTACTCCGAGCGTCGCCCTGCCGGCCGCCTTACAGCTGCCGGTCAATACCAGCACCGACCCCTTTGATCAACAGTTCACTGAGGTCAATGCCAGCAAGCACTACCAGTTCAACCAGGACGTAGCGTTCTTCAAGAGCGGCTGGTTCGGAACCCACAACATCAAGGGCGGCTATCAATTCAACAAACTCTCCAACGTGATTAATCAACACGGCAACGTTCCCTTAGTGGATCTGTATCTTGGCGCCGGCAACGACCACTCCAATCAAAACACACTAAATGGCGTCAACAATTGCGGCACTCTGTCTTCCGAATGGGGTGGCTGCGCCGGCGAGTACGGTTATGTGATTATCAACGACTTCGCCACCGTGCTGAAAAATAGCTCTGGTGCACTCGTCCCCGCCACCGATCAGAACCATGCCCTATTCATCCAGGATGCCTGGACCATTGGACACGGTCTCACCCTGAATCTCGGCATCCGTTTCGAAAAGGAAAACCTGCCCGCCCCTCCGGGAATCGGGATTGCCAATATCAAGACAATCAGCTTCTCGTGGGCCGACAAGATCGCTCCTCGCATCGGAGCCGCTTGGGGCTCGCGCGACGGCAAGATGAAAATCTTTGGCAGCTTTGGCGTCACCAACGACGTAATGAAGTTGCTGCTCGCGCAAAGCTCGTGGGGCGCTCAGGGATTCGAGAATTGCTACTACCCGCTCGGTCCCGATTCAGCCGGCACCTTCACCAATGCTGATCTCACTTCTACGATCGCCTTCACCGCTTCCGATCGCGCTTGCCCAACCGGCATCTCCACTTCGCCTGCCAACTTTGTCGGGGGCGTAACTCCGCTCTCCCTCACCGACAGCGGCACTGGCGTTTCGCTGATTGAAAACGTCAACTTCCGCCCTGAAGAACCAGTCGCCCCCAGCCTCAAACCCTATCGCCAGCACGAGTATGTCGCCGGATGGGATTACCAACTCAACAAGGATTGGGCCTTCGAAGCCCGCTATGATCGCCGCCGTCTCGATCACGTCATTGAGGACGCTTCGTTGTCCGATCCCAGCGCCTTCGAAATCTATACCGTCGTCAATCCCGGTCAAGGTGTAAATAAAACGCTCAATGGCTATGCCAACTTCCTGACCTCTCTTGGCGATGCCTACGGCCCCGGCACATCTGCCTTCAACGGCAATCCAGCAACGCCGTTCGGCACCTGCACCGGTTGCCCCAACAACCCAACCGCCATCCGCGACTACGACGGTTTGGAATTCCGGCTGACCAAGTCGCAGGCCAGGGGCT
>JBEKJF010000122.1:0-11835 GCA_050011375.1 Candidatus Sulfotelmatobacter sp. | reverse complement strand
GACTTCGGTGGTTTGTTGATTGCCTGCACCTGAGCGCTGAGTGGTGGTGACTCGCTGAACCAGGTGCAGATCGCCATCCCGGCCCGCTCCTGGAACGTCGACTGAATAAGTTTCCTCGGAGTTGCGCTTCTGTCCCGCGGCGTCTTCAGATTCCTTGGCAACAGTGTGCGTGGTTTCTTTCAGCTGGCCTTCGCCGTCGGGGCGCGACACTCGCTCTTCTTTGCTGTGATTCTTACCCTCGTCCCTCACCGTGGACTGCCGCGTCTCGCCGACCTGCCAGCCGCCGGTGCCATCGGAGAGCAGGGTTGTCTTTTGAATCTCAACCGTATCGCCGCTGCGTTTCTGGCGCTCCAGCGTTTGCGTGGCAGGGGACAATCCGCCGTTGATGTCGGGGAGCATCACCGTGGTTTTCGTCTCTTCTAAGTTCGAACTGATCTTGTGCTTCTCCTGAACTTCGCGCTGCACCACCTGCGGGTTGCCGTTCGCATCTGGATTCGAGGTGGTGCGCACTACCTTCGAGTCGCCGCCCGGAAGAGTATGCTTTTCTTCCGCTGTGACTTGAAACAAGGTTTTCGCTCCGCTGCTATCACGCACGAACGTGCGAGTTGTGGTCTTCGTGGTCGTCGAGTTGACGTGCACTGTCTCGGTTTCGATGTCCTGATAAGGTTGGAAGTCCCCGTCGGGTCCGCGCGTTTGCAGCGACCGCACGTCAACCGTACGATCGCCGTTCTGCGTATGACTTTCGAAGGTGCGGGTGGGATTTCCCGCGTCTGAATTAATATCCGTCGTGGCCGTCCAGGATTTGTTTGAGTCGTTATTCGGAGAATTCGACGTCTGCGCCCAACCCGCGCATGAAAAGCAAAGGCACACACCCGCCAACAAAAGCATCGGCCTGCGCCCGCGCCGAACCCACGGCCCCTCCCTCATTTTACTCTGTACAGAGAACTTGTTAGTAGGCCGCATCCGTGCAACTCTCTCTCTTCCCGCATTACACGTCCAAATTGTGTCACGTGCCGGCCCTACTCTCAATACTGTTCTTTATCGAGGCGCGGTTCAGGCCAAAAGCGGGGATTCGGTGATTTTCCTAGTCGATCCTACTCGAACTGAAGCATTACAATCTCGGGATTCGATCCCAGCCGCAGCGGCGGTCCCCAGGTTCCTGCTCCGCTCGAAGTGAAAACCTGCATCTTTCCGATCCGGCTCAAGCCGTAAACGAACTGGCGGTAAATCCGACGCGCCATCCAACTCCAGGGTAAGAACTGTCCGAGATGCGTGTGCCCAGAGAGCTGCAGTGAGACGCCGGCGGCCTCCGCGATCTCCGGATGGTCAGGCGCATGCACCAACAGAATACTCGCGCGGTCGCGGTCCAGGCCGATCGCATGCAGCACCGACGCCAGCTGGCCATTCCTCGTTGCGTTGCGGTAGGGAACGCCAATAATCTGCAAACCGTCCACTTCAACCTTCTCGTTAGTAAGCACGCGCACTCCGGCGGCCGCGATGGCATTCAGATATTTGCTGTCGTCTCCAAACTGCTCATGATTTCCCGCGACAAAATATACGCCCTGTGGCGCCACAAGTTTATTCAACGGTTCTGCGGCTCGCCGCTCGTCGATGGCCGTGCCGTCATACAAATCGCCAGCAAGAAAAATCGCGTCCGGCTCTTCTCTTAAAACCTTTGCCACCAAGCGCCGCAGAAAACTGCCATTGCGCACGTGCCCAAGGTGAACATCGCTGATCAGCGCCGCGGTTCGCCCGCGCCACGCTTCCGGCAAGTTCGCAAGCCGCACTGTAGTTCGCGTGATCCGCGTCCAGCCGGCATTGAAAACTCCATAGATTCCGGCGATTGCCGCAACACCGAACAGCAACTCCACGATCCTATGGAAGTTGATGTTGAGCCCCGCCAGCCGCGCGACTCCGAGGATAATCCAGGAAAAAACGGCCGCGATTACAAGAAAGCTTCCCACACCTATCCAAACCGCAGCAGCCCTGTAAAACGTGCGTAGTGCGGCATTCGTATATCGAAAGGCCAGTAGTGAAGCGGCAACAAAGCTTACTGACAAGCAACCCAAAACAACTCTGATCCAGAATGTTCCGCGGACTTCGCCCCCTGCAGAAGAAAAGGTCCAAGTCTTATAGAGGAAGTAATGGATCAGGAAAAGAACGGACTGAAACACTGTGATGAAGCCGATTAATTCTCTTCGTACTCGCATGCTGCATTAGATTCACCAAACCGCCATTCGGATTGTTATTTGCCTTTGCCGGTCAGGCTTAGCGTACTAGAGCCCGCAGAGGTGTTGTCGGTGATGGTCAGCGTGGAATTGAGCGAACCACTCACCCTGGGAGTAAAGGTAACGGTAGCAACGCAGGCGGAACCCGCAGCCAAAGTGCTGGGGCTGCGCGGGCAATTATCCGACTCGGTGTAGTACTGAGTGTTGCTGCCTGTGAGCGCGATTTTACTGATGGTCAACGACACGGCACTCGTATTTGTGACCGTATCGCTGAGTGAGACCGTGGTGTTGAGAGCCACGCTGCCGAAAGCGAGGCTAGCCGGGGTGAAGCTGACGGTGGGGTACTTGCCTGTGCCTTTGAGGCTAAGTGTGTTGGTGCCCGCAGAGGTATTGTCGGTGATGGTGAGCGTGGAATCCAGCGCACCGGTGACAGTAGGAGTAAAAGTGATGGTCACAACGCAGGTGGCTCCTGCGGCTAGAGTGCTGGGGCTGCGCGGGCAGTTGTCCGATTTCTTGTAGTACTTAGTATTGCTGCCGGTCAGGGCGATTTTGCTGATGGTCAATGGCACCAGGCCCGTGTTCGTTATCGTATCGGTCAAAGTGCTGCTCGAGTTCACCGCCACGTCGGCAAACGATAAGGCATTTGGGGTGAAACTGAGCATGGGATATTTGCCGGTGCCGTTGAGGTTCATCGTGCTGGATCCGGTGGAGACGTTGTCGGTGATAGTGAGCGTGGAATCCAGCGCGCCGGTGATCGTGGGCGTAAATGTGATGGTGGCAACACAGGTGGCGCCAGCGGCGAGCGTTTTGGGGCTGCGCGGACAATTATCCGATTCCTTGTAGTACTTGGTGTTGCTGCCGGTGAGCGCAATTTTCGTGATGGTCAATGCGACTGAACCGATGTTCGTGACGGTGTCGGTCAGAGCGCTGCTGGAGTTCACCGCCACGCTGCCGAAGGTCAGCAAATCTGGGGTGAAACTGACTCTGGGCTGGGCGCCAAAGCCGCTCAATGCAACGGCCTGCAACCCTGAGTCAGCGTTGTCGCTGATCGTCAATGTAGAGGTGTCAAAGATGGTATTGGTTGGAGTAAAGGTTACGTTGAACGTACAGGTGCCATTGGGAAGCACGGTCGACCCGCAGTTGTTGGTCTGAGTAAACATGGCGCTGTCGGCGCCGGAGATGGCGATGTTGTTGATGGTCAGATTGCCGGTTCCGTTGTTCGTGAGAGTGAGCTGCATGGTGCTGGAACTATTTTCCAGGACATCCCCGAAAACAAGGTTGGTCGTGGAGAGCAATACGCTGGGTATTGCAGTGCCCACTCCGGAAAGGTTCACGACCTGGGGACTGTTCACGTCACCATCTACAACGCTGAGAGTGCCGGTGAAACCTGTGCTGCCACTGGGCGTGAAGGTAACAGATATAGTGCAGTTCTTGCCGGCCTTCAGCGAGTGGCCCGAGGCCGGGCAGGTGTTCGCGGAAATCGCGAACTGGCTCGCATCGATGGTATAGCTGGTGAACTTCACTGACTTGGTTCCCTCATTTGTAATGGTGACGGTGAGGGCTGAACTGGTAGTGCCGACCGACGTTGCAGGAAAACCCAGGCTGACTGTGGAATACAAAAGTGACGAGCCGGGCACGACCAACTGCACGGTGATGGCCCGGGTGAGATTGCCGCTGTTGGCGATCACGGTGATGCTGTAGGTGCCGGCAGGAGTTGTGCCATCGGTGGAAGTGATGGTAAGAACCGAAGTCCCCGAGCCGCCGGTAATGGGATTCAGACTGAATGTAGCCGTGAGTCCTTTAACCTCGGTGATGCCGTCGATGGAGAGATTCACGGTTCCGGAAAAGCCCGCGAGGGAAGTCACGGTAAGGTTGTAGACAGCGGTGCTCGTGGGATCGACGGTAACAGAGTTGTTGTCGACCGTGAGCCAATAGTCGGCGGCGGGCGGGGTCACTGAGTTGCACGTAGCGAAAGGATCTCCGGATGGAGCGCTGAAGGTCGATCCAATCAGGTCCTGCGATGTGTCGGCCTGCCAGGTTGCGAAATCGGTCATGGTGCCAACGGCGGGGACAGGAACGGCGAAAGGCGTGGTTGTGTTGCTGGAATTCCACCAGTCGTTGTTATTGGAAATCAGCGTGGTCTGGAAATCCGTCCAATCGGAGCCGTTCAACGAAAAGTCGCTGAATACCTCTTGCCCGCTTCCAACGCCTTCAATGGTGTTTCCCGTATTCGTGTAATTGCCGGTGATCAGGTTGTAGGCCTTGCCAGTCTGCCAATCGGTAATCTGGATTCCGCCCGCCTGCCCGGTCACAGCCAGCTGCGATGAATAGTTGTTGTACAGATAGCTATTGGTTACAGAGACTCCCGGCGAGACCGCTTTGAAATCGCTGTCATAACCGGAGTTGCGCAGAACCAGCCCGCCTCCTGAGAGGCTCGAAACCTGATTGCAAACGTAACTTTCCGACAGGCTGATCGGTCCTTCATTGGTTTCGATCACCACGCCACTCAGCAAGTTGTCGGCGGAGATGAGGCCTGTGACGGTAATATTCCGGTTATCGGTGTCCCAGTGAATGCCGTAGGCCTGGTTCCATGCGATCGTGTCGTTGGTGAGAGTGTCTCCGTGCGCCAGCCACACGTGCTGGCCGGCCACATTGCATCCGTAGTAGCCAGCTTGCGCGCCGCGCCAATTGTTTTCCTCCACAACGTTGCTGATCCACTGGTTGCTGAGGGTCTGAGAACTTTGAAAGCCGCTGTCCCCGTTATAATTCGATACGCTGTTCTCCACAGTAATATTGGTGGCGGGATTGTTGATGGCCAGGCCCTGGCCGTTGTTCCACTGGAAGGTATCGGAATCGAATGTGATGAAGCTACTGGAGCCGTTAATCTGCACTGCCGCACTGGAACGGCAGGAGTTGGCGTACTGAAATATGATGCCGTCGAAGACCAGGTTGGAAACTCCGTAGATGGCTAGCAGAGATGATTTCGTTGGAATGTCGACGGTGGCAGTTGCCATGTCGGTACCGGAAGGCGGCCACACATAGATCGTCGAAGTGGTGTTGTCCACGTAAAACATTCCGGGATACAACATCTGGGTCAACGATAAAACCTGCGTCAGCACAGCGCCGTTCACGGTCACCATTTCCTGATGCAGCATGATGTCTTGCTGCAAGTATTGCGTGCAGCCTGTGACTTGAGCGCAGAGCGGGTAGTCGTTGGTCCAGGAATGCGTGAAGATGCTGCTATTGCCGGAGTACGCGGTCCAGCCGGTGTAGAGGGTGCCGCCGCTCCAGATGACTTGGCCAGAAGCGCCGGAAGCCGGCTGAAATGTGATCAGCGCGCTTGTGGCTCCCTTTTCGGAGTTCATGCTGACAGACTCGCGATAGGTGCCGGCCTCGAGATTCACCGTCGTGGCTTCGTTATTCAGATTGTTGGCTTGCGCGACAGTCCAAGCGTGGCCGATGTGCTGGAAAGGCGCAGACGCGGTGCCGGCATTGGAATCGGAACCGGTAGTGGGGTTGACCCAATAGGACGCGGGTCCCTCAGCCTTGCTGAGCGTGGGAGACAGTGTTACGGCCAATAAAAACATGGTGATACACAGGCGATGGTTCTTCATCGCTGCAACTTCGCTCCTTTGGTTCGGACAACGACAGGTTGGGGGGAAACCGGACCAACTAAGCCTTCACTACAAGGCCTGCATCACTGGGAAAAAATCACTGAGAAATGGTCACCTCCTGGATCGCGGCGTCCAGGGCCAAATTCGGCCCGGCATCGTCTTTACAAGCTGAGGGCGGATTATGGCGGCTCAAACCGATTTAGTCAAGATGAAGAAATTTGCACTATTGCCGATGTCGCTACAGCCCGAAACGGCTGCCAGTAGCGGGGTACAGGTCGTCGCCGGATTTGCCGCCTTATCCCCCAAAAAGCCATTGACACCCATGGGGCAGCGTCAAGGCGTGTTCGAAAACGGAAGGCTTTTGGACGCTAAGTTGTGAAAATGGCTGCCGCGGTTCAGAGTCCGTCGGCGCCCGACGCGTGGCCTTTGGGCGGGACCACTTGGCGACGAGGCGGGGTCTTAGCTGAAAATGGGCGCGAATTCCGTAGCGAGCGCAGATTCTTCAATGCGCAGGCGATGTGCGCAAGTCGATCGCTTTTAGCGCCAAGCCGCGGGCTACCGATGTAAACTCGTTTCCGCCGCGTATCCGCCTCTCCCCAAATCGCGCATCAAAAATTCTTCTGACGGCCGGAACGAATGAAGAGCCCCCCGTCAGAAAGACCATATCAACGTCCTGGGCCCGAACGCAGGAAGAACTAAGAAGAGAATCGACGCATCCTGAGATTTGTCCGAGCTCCTCCGAAATCCACTCCTCGAACGATCGCCGTTCCACGGCCGCCTTCAGATCGACAAACCCGTCCGAAAATTCGAATGTGGCCGCCGTATGATTCGATAAATCGCATTTCACTTTTTGCACGGCGCGATGCAGGTGGAATCCCAGGTCTTCTTTTATGAAGTGAATGAGCGCCCCGATTTTTTCTGGTTCAAGCGCCTGCGCGTGAACACCTTTCAGCATGTTCAGCACATCTCTGCCTCGCAACAGAGAGAGATGATGCCATCGCTCCAATTTTATGTAAACCCAGTTCGGAACCGGCAGGATCTTGCCCAGCGACCGCAGTTGCGATCCAGCACCCAGAGCCGGCGAAACCAGGTGCCTGACGATCTTCGCATCGAACGAATCGCCCGCAATGCCAACTCCCGCGTTGCCGACGATGTCGCTCGCGACTCCGCCTCTTCGGCGCACGGTAGGGCCGACGTGAACTAGTGAGAAGTCACTCGTGCCCCCGCCGAAATCGCCAATGAGAATGAGTTCGTCATGGTCCAGCGTGGACTCGTAATAGTGAGCGGCCGCTACCGGCTCCATCTCAAACTCCACCGACTCATAGCCAGCCGACTCAAAAGCCAACCGTAGCCGCTCCTCCGCATAGCGGTCATCATCCTGATTCTCTGCGCCGACGAAATGAACCGGTCTTCCGACTACCGCTGATCTGATTTTGATCCCGAACTGACGCTCCGCCTTTTCCCGTAGGTCCCTGAGAATTTTCGCGATTAAATCTTCAAGTGTGTAACGCCGGCCGAAAACCTCTGTGCCGTGAAGGGTGCGACTACTCAGAAACGATTTGAGCGATTGAATCAGGCGACCCTTCACGTCGGCGGAAAGGTAGTGCTCAATACCTTCCGGGCCCGTCCACGATTTAAGGACATTCACGCCTTCTTCCTTGACCTGCTCGAGATACAACAGCGACCGATACGCGTCAGTCGCGGCTCCCAAATAAGGGAACTTGGCAAGCTGAATCTCGTCGGAGCAACCGGCAAAGGCGATTGAACTGTTGGTAGTCCCAAAGTCGATGCCGATCGCGCCTTTGCTCTCTTGAATGGTTTGCGAATACATATTTCTTCGTGCGATCGTCGGTTTGCACCACTCCGCGACATCTTTCGCTGAAAGAGTTGGGTCCTTGGAATCGAGATCACGACGGAGCGGTGATTTCGTTGGCGGCACCCTGGATTCTCGATTTTATCCAATCCCCAAAAAAAGTGGCTCGCAAGCAGTTGCTACCAAGTGCAGTATGAATTGCCAAGTGCGGTGTGAATTGCCAAGTGCGGTGTGAATTGCCAAGTGCTTGAAAGATGGTGAGCGCGGTAGGAATCGAACCTACAACCTACTGATTAAGAGTCAGTTGCTCTGCCAATTGAGCTACGCGCCCACGGGGGAATTTCGCCGAGCGGGACAGTTTGTGATTGTAACATCTCTTGGTGCCTGACACTTCTCCGGAGGCGCGATGGTCGTGGTGCATTTTGAAAAACGTTCCCTGCAGCGGTTGAGCCGCGGTTCTTTTTGAGGCGGGGCCATGGCAGGGTCGGTGATCGCGGTCGCTGCTGGGGTGATCTAATTTCGTCAAAAGGAATTTGATCAGCGCCCGGAACCGGGCAGCAATCAGGAAATATTTCTTGAAGCGAGCTGGGTCATGAGTCGTCGATCGGAGAAAGTTCGCGGCGCGGGTTTGGATACGGCGATTGGCTCAAGCACGCGCCGCGCGAGAGTGGTCATGCAAGAGGAAATTTTTCTATGAGCGTTGCCTGACTTCTGTGGCCAGTCCGGTGGTTTCGCTGGTCACGGGGCGGCGCGGCGGCAGGAAGTCTGGTCCCGTCTTCATGGTCGGGCGCTTCTCGACAGTGCCGATTACGGGGGCATCGTCCATGCCATCCGCGTAGGCCATGGAAACGAACCTCTGCTCGGAACACATGCGATCGACCATGCGCTGTTGGCCATTGCTGAGCACGGCGTGCGGAAGGATCGGGAAGTTACGGAACATCCAGAGAAAATACACGCGTTGAAGAAATGATGGCATTAGATAGCGCGGTCCAATAGGAGTTTGCACTTGCACCACGCCGTCCGACAATTTCTCAATCCACATACGGGGCCCGCCTGATTCCTGAGTTTGGCCAGAGCAATTCCAGGGCCGCTATTATTGCACCAAGGTCGGTGCCAGGGGAAGGGATTTTTCACAAATTTCCGATAATTCTGTCGGGAGCCGGGCAAGTCTTGCCTGAGTCTGGGTATATTTGGTTAGGCTTCGGGGCTCGGGACTATCGTGTGGGGGCCTGATTAACAGCTGGCAGCTAGCAGTTAGCAATTGGCACTCAACCGCCCTTCCGAGGTTCCCTGACGCTGAGTGCTAATGCTGCCTCTAGGCGGGGATTTCCGGAAGTATATCCATGCGCTTGATCTCAGCTGCGACTCCGAATCGCTTGTCGGGGCCCTGCTCCACACGCAAGACACGGGCATGACAGCACACCCAGCACTTCTCGCCGGAGGTCAGTTCTGGAGGCAGAATGAGGACTAATTCGACCTCAGAGCCCTCCGCCATGCGGGAGTCTGTGTAGAGGAATACGCCATTCGTGCTGACATCGCGAGTCTGAGCGCTCAACTCGGCATTCGCCCCAGTGCTGCGAACGCGCACGGGCAGTTTGGCGACGACTCTGGCGCGAGAACGGCGATCGATGTTAGAAGGCATTAATGGGCCGGCTTCTAGCTTCTAGCTCCTAGCTTGGTTTGGCCTGCGTCAGACATAGAAACAGAGACTCTATCCGCTCGCGCTCGACAGTATAGACCACCTTACTGCGATGCGTTGACGTCAAAAGCGTTTAACGGCGAAGTGCGCAAGGAAGGCCGCAAAGTGCGCTAAGAAAACCAGACTGCAGCGTCGCCTTACATTTCTGGGCGGCGCAGGCGGGCGGCTGGGACCACCAGGGCCTGCTCCATCGTGGGAACGTTGGTGCCTCGCAGCCGGCCTTCCGCCTGAGCCAGCTTATCGGACTGATTGGTCTGGTAGTAGGCCTGCACCAGCAGTTCCAAGGTAAAGGGATTGTCCTGGTCTTCTTCCAGATAGGAGATGGCTTCGCCTAACTTCTTCTCGTCGAAGTTCTTCTGATCTGTTTTCGCCTGCTCCATGAGCAGAGTTCCGGCGGCGCCGTTGTAGGAACTCTGGATGACGCGGTTGCGGCTTCCGGCTGCCATGGCTTCGAGTTGCTTCAGAGACCTGTCCGCCAAGGCCGAGTCGCCGGCTTGCGCAGCGCGTACGGAACGGTTGCGCAGAATGCGGGAAAGCTCTTCATCTTTATCGGCTTTCGAAATCGCGTTGCTATGCTGCAGCGAATCCTCGGCATCCTGAATATATTTCAATGCCACTTTATCGTCGGTCTGATACTCGGCAAGATGCCGGTACGCTTGCGCTTCCTGCAGATCCTGATCTCCGGCGTGGGCCATCTGGGCAATTTCCTGGAATGTGTTATCGGCTTCGGCAAAGTTGCCGTCGCGCACCCAGGTCATTGCTTTCTGCATGCTGTAGGCGAGGCGATCGGCTTCATTGTGAGCCTGGCGAATGGCCTTGTCGTATTCAATCCGCGCTTGCTCCTGATTGCCCATCAGGGCGTAGGTGTCTCCCAAACCAACCTGGGAGGTGACAAAGTCGGGATCGATCTTTAGGGCAGCGCGGTAATGCTGGAGCGATCCGACAAAGTTTCCTGCCATGCGCAGCAGTTCGCCGTAGGAGTCATGCGGATTGGGCTCGTTGGGCAGAAGAGCCACGTAGCGATCCATGGCGGCGAATGCTTTGGCAAACTCCCGGTTGCGGGCGGCCACGTAGGCCAGGTCGTTCAGCGCGGCGGGGAACTTCTTATCGATGGCCAGCGCTTTCTCTAGAATTTTCTGCGCCTGATCGTCGGCATTTTCCAGCAACAGCCAGTTGCCGGCGAGATAAATCAGATGCTTGTCGTGGGGATACATTTCGAGCATGTCGTTCATGGCGGAGATGCCGCCAATGAAGTCGCCTTCCTGCACTTTAGAGATCCAGGCGATCATCAACTGCTCGCCAAGTGTGGTTTTGGGTGCGAGGGCCTTGGCTCTTTCGCGGGCCGCGGTTACTTCCATGGGATTGCTGCCGTTGAAGGCAATCCATGCCCAGGCTACGGCCAGATTCGGATCGGTTTTCACGGCGGCGCGCCAGTCGTCGTTGCAGCGCTCCAGATAAAGATTCTCGTAGTCGGCCATGCCTTTCTGGTAGAGGGCGCGAGCTTCTGGCGATGACGTGGTTATCGGCAGCGAGACTGTATCAGCCTGCTTAAGGTGATGGGCATGAGCAAAGATGGGCGCGAAAAAACACACGCCAACGACGACGATGAGGACATAGCAGATGGAGCGACGCATCAAGATCTCCGGGACAGATGCTTTTGGGGGGAGATTCTGAGAGCAGCCTAACATCGCTGGAATGCGGTTACCTAGTGACGGAAGTCACGTGGCGGCTGCTGCCAGAGAAAAACAAAAGCCCCTGCCGCGAGCGGCAGGGGCTTTGATGCAGGAATTGCGACTAGAACTTGAAGATTGCCGCCAACTGCAAGCCTCGTGGTCCACCGCCACCCAAGAACGGGTTGCCGATGCCTACGTCGGCAGTCGCGCTGATCGGGAAATACTGAGAAGCGCTATAACCGCCCGTGGCGGCGCTCGGCGCACCGATGTCGGCAATAAAAGCAGGCAGGAACGGATTCACGAAGTTGGGATGATTGAGCAGGTTAAAGAACTCGGCCCGGAGGGTCATTTTCAGCCGCTCGGTGATAGCTGTGTCCTTGAAAACGGAGAAGTTGAACTCCTTGAAACTGGGGCCGTGGAGAGAGTTGCGTCCTTCGCTGCCGAAGTGCCTTGTGCCTGGGACGCAGTTGGTTTCGTCCGTTGCGCCTGGGTCTTGAAGCGCGTTCCACGTGCAGGGCGCGGCGAAGGCCGACAGGTTTATGTAGTCAAGCGGGTTGCTGGTATTGTATTGCGGAGTCGCAATCTGGTCTGGACGATCGAATCCTTCGCCAGAGCCCGAGTAGTCTCCTTCGAACTCATAGTTCAAATGCCAGGGCTGACCATCCTGCAGGTTGAGGATGCCGTCCAGCCCCCAGCCGTTCTTCAACTTCTGCATCGACCCGCCCATCCTGGGGAATTGGTAGACGAAGTTCCAGGTGAAGCGGCGGCGAATGTCGTAGCTGGAATTTCCCTTGTCGCCACCGGGGTT
>JBEKJF010000121.1:0-11868 GCA_050011375.1 Candidatus Sulfotelmatobacter sp. | reverse complement strand
CGTCGGCGACGTACTGGAAGTCAACATCGGCATCGCCACGCACGAAGACCACTTTCTCCGCGCGCTTCAAGTAGATTTCCGCGAGCCGCCGCTCCAGATCTTCCCACCGCACCTCGTCGTGATTGATCTTCACCGTCGGTGGCTGGTCTTCGTTCGCCGCCAGCACTTGAATCACGACCGCGCTCGGCTGCGAAATGTCTTGCTTCTGTTTCTGATCCGGCTGCGGAATCTGCGCCGTTTCCCCTTCCTCCTTGTCCATCGACACCACGACCATGAACACAATGATCAGCGTCAGCAACACGTCAATTAGCGGCGTGACGTTAATCTCGGGACCGCGCGCACCTTTGCCTGCCATTGAAAAAGACATGGGAAAACTCCTCGGCTTTTCTTTGGCACGCGCGTGTCTGCAATATCAGACACCTGAGCAGTGGTGAGAGTTCCCGCGACGCAGGCAAACAGCAGATTCCTCGCTTCGCTCGGAATGACAAAAGCGTCGGAATGACTCGTGGAATGACAAAACTTTTCTATCCGATCGGCGAAGGCGCAGGCGGCAATGGCGGAGGCTCATAAGGAGGAGCCGCACCCGCAATTTGAGGCGTCACCGGAGCCGGCGGCGGGGGATAGAGCACGGCGCTCAACGCGGGATAACGCGCCGCAAAAAAGTAAATGGAATACGCGGGAAAGAACACAATTACGGGAACGGCAATCAGTGACATCACAAAAAGAAAAATCGCCAGCACCACACACCCAGCCACCACCGCCAGGGTGATAGTGCCCACGGTCCAGCCCAGCCCTGCCGCTTTCCCGCCCAGCACAGCGGCCACCGCCACTCCCGCGACCGGAATCAAAATGACCAGCGCAAGAATAAATCCGACAATGCCCATGACGATCGACGCCACAATTGCCAGCACGATCTTCATTCCTACATAGCCCGCATAGCTGCCCTTCTCGGCTTTCATCATCGCCCAAAGCCGGCTCCAGGCTTCCATCGCGCCGATATCTTCCAGCGCCATTTGCGGCACAACAAAATCTTTGGTCAGCACAAAAATTACCGACATCGCGATCAAGAAGATCACAAGCGCGAAAAACAGCGCGATGCCGCCCAGCACGAGTGGAACCATATGCTGCGCGGGATCGTTAAACCATCCCGCCGCGAGAGCGACGCCCGCTGGAATTCCAACCAGCACGACCAAACCGCCAAGCAGCGCCAGCATGTAAACCAACTTCCACAGAAAATAGCGAAACCCCGGCGCCTGCCGCCGGCTCCATCCCGCGCGGATGCGGCATTCCTTGGCCAGCACGCTGTCGAACAAAATGAAACGCATCACGCTGCCTATGTACATCAGCAAAATCCCGAGCACGAACGCAGCGACCACCAGCACCGCAATCAATCCGGCGACCATTACCGGGTCGATCCCCCCAAAGTCCGGGGAACTGAAACCCGGGGCGATAAAATGCTCCGTGCCAGGCCGCCGCGGAAAATTGAAGTTGGAGAAGTTGGGTATTTTGAATCCGCCGGAGCTGAGTTCTCCAGCCAGCAATCCCACTAACGCGAGCCGCCACCATTGGCCGAGCCGGAAGGGCTGAAAAAGTTGCCGCTTGGTATGTTCAAAGGCCGGATTAATCGCATCGACAGCGGAGAATCGCAAGGGTACACCTCTGCACGGTGGAATGGGGACGAAGGTACTGCAAACCGCGTAGCGGGTCAAATGAATTTTGCAAGTGAGCGCCAGCAAATTGACCTCGGCTCCCACTCGCTCGGCGCGTAATTACTGACACCGAGCTATATGGAACAGGCGAGCAAAATGTCGCTTGAAGAAAGTAGAGAAAAGTAGAGACAGGGAACAGGACTCCGCGCTCTCCGCGGCCGTTCTCCGCGCCCTCCGCGATTCAAGGCTGAACAGCCGCGATCGCCGTCCCGGCCAGCCACAAGTCGAATTCCTTCAGCGCCAGCTCACACTGCAACCGGTGCCGCTCTTTCCTGTCACGGATTTTCTTCTCCAGAGCCGGCAGAAGATCGAACGTAATGTTCGCCGGCTGGAAAGTCTTCGTCTCCGCATGAGTCACATAATGGGTAAGCGATCCAAACGCGGAAGCCCGTGGCGGAGGCGCAATCTCATCACCAACCGCCAGCGCCGCCGCATGCATCCCCGCCATCAGTCCAGTGGCAATCGATTCCACGTAACCTTCCACGCCGCAAATCTGCCCCGCAAACAAAATCCGCGGATGCGCTTTCATCTGCAGCGTCTCCCGCAGCAACGCCGGCGAATTGATGTAGGTGTTGCGATGAATCTGCCCGAAGCGCAGGAACCGCGCGTTCTCCAACCCAGGAATTAGTCGCAACACTCGCGCCTGCTCGCCAAACTTCAAATGATTCTGAAATCCCACCAAATTATAGGAATCCGCGCGCAAATTTTCCTGCCGCAACTGCACTACCGCATATGGCATTCGTCCCGTACGCGGATCTTTCAACCCCACCGGCTTCATCGGACCAAAGCGCAGCGTATCGCGCCCGCGCCGCGCGATTTCTTCAATCGGCAGGCAGCTTTCGAAGTAATTCAATTTCTCCCAATCGCGCTCTTCCACCGACTGCGCGGCCAACAGCGCGTCATAGAACCGGCCGTAATCATCTGCCGTCATCGGACAATTAATGTAATCCGCCGACCCTTTGTCATACCGCGCCGCCATGTACACGCGCGACATGTCAATCGAATCCGCCTCCACAATCGGACTGATCGAATCGTAAAAATACAAATGTGGATTCGCCGTTGAGGGATCAGCGCTAAGCCGCGCAATCTCCCCAGCCAGCGCTTCCGAAGTCAAAGGCCCAGTCGCGATAACGGTAATCTCCCCATCCGACTCATCAACGAAACTCACTTCTTCGCGCCGCACCCTAATCGCTGGCTCGCGCGAAATCGCCTCCGTCACCTTCGCCGCAAAAACCACTCGATCCACGGCCAGTGCATGCCCCGCCGGAACCGCACACTCCCGCGCAATCTGCAACAGCAGCGAGCCCGCTCTCCGCATTTCTTCCTTCAATAACCAAGGCGCGGTATTCTCGCTATCGGACTTCAGCGAATTCGAGCACACCAACTCCGCGAAATCCGTCGTCTGGTGCGCCGGTGTCGATCGCATTGGCCGCATCTCAAACAACTCCACGGCCACACCGCGCCGCGCACACTGCCACGCTGCTTCCGCTCCCGCCAGCCCCGCGCCAATAATTTTGACCATAGCTTTCAAGATGCGTCGCTCACAACGCTGCCCACCCCTCTCCGCAATCAGCGCGCGAAACTCGCGCGTCGTTCCAAAACCATACCGCTTCAGGTCCGCCTCTTCGATTACACAAAGATCCAACTCGCGCCCGAACTCCCCTAATTCGCGGATCAGAGTCCGAGCAGCGCCACATCATCAACCGTCGCAGGACGAATCAGGAGCATCCGCAGGAAGAATACATCAGCAGCAACGTCTGCATCTGCCACATTCGCAGTAGTTGACTCTCACCGAAGCCCTATTTCTCGCTGATCGGCGTTGCCTGGCTGGCCACACATACCCCAACTGTCCCCGCGGCGCATCCACGTATCCATGAAGCGCCCGTTGTGCACATACTCCTTGCCGTTTCCTACGCCCGATGAAGCGCTTCAGCTTACTTTGACAAGGGCGAGGCCCCGGCCGCGACCAGCATCCAACTCCCCTTTTTATTCACCCAGGTGTCAATAAAACGCGATTGGCTCGGCAGGACCTTTCCATCTTTCACACTTATTTCGCGATAGATCCCAACTACGATGGCGGTGCTGTTGAAGATGCGCACTGTTGTAGCTCCTGCCACGATCTGCCGCGGATGCGAGTCCGCCCGCCGCACCCTGGACAGGCATTCCCCCTTCGTCGCTAATCTGCCGTCTTCGATATACACCAGGGCATCATCGAAAATCCGTTCCAGCGCGCGATTATCGTTGCGCGATTCCGCGTCAGACCACGCCTGTTCCCGCGCAAGAACGGCTGTCGTAGCGCCGCCCTTGCCACCTTCCTGTGCCGGGGCACTAAGTAACATCGCGCAGACGAGGACCGCCAACCAGCCTGTCGTTCTCATAAGAATCGCCCGGATGCCGCAAATCCCTGGCCAGGCAGAACACCGTGCGCGCACCCTAGTTGCCGGCAAAACTTACCATGCTGGCAATCGAGACCCACTGCCCATTCTTGTAGAGCCAGGTGTCCACGAAACGCTCCCGCCGCGTGTAGGGCTTGTCACGTTCTACACCCTTCGTCCGAAAACTGCCGCTCACGATTGCGGTATCGCCATGCAGATGCACCACCATCGATTCCGTCAAAATCTGTAGTGCGGTGGATGTCTTCACGTCCGCCAGAACTTCCGCTTTGGTCAGCACCTTGCCTTCGGATGTGACGCAGACGAATCCGTCGTCAAGAATCGATGCCAGCGCTTTTGGATCCCTGATCGTGTACGCTTGGGCCCACACATGCTCCATGGCAACAATTTTCGATTCCGCGTCGGCATCGAAACCGGCCTGTGCGTAGCCTGCCGATGTCCCTGCCCAAGCCAATAGCGAAATCAAAATCAGCGTCCTCACTCCACACACACCCTTTACTCAGTACTATCGGCCAGGGGCGTTTTCTTCTTGAGCGCTCGCTCTCGCTCCTCTGCACGAAACCACCCAATCTGCGATGATGAACACGAACAAGCTTACGATCTCGGAGGATTCAATGGCACGCATCAGCCTGATCAGCTCAGAAGACGCAAGTCCTGAAGTGAAGGAGATTTACGAGAAGGCGCTTCGCGGCAAGCCCGGCAACGTGCAGAAAGCGCTCGCTCACCGCCCCGAGATGCTCAAGAATTTTCTACCCTTCTATGCCAGCGTGGGACGCTCCCTCGACCGCAAGCTGTACGAACTCATTTACCTGCGCGTCTCGTTGATCAACGAGTGTCATTATTGTTCGCAGCACCACGTCGCATCGTCGAAGCGGGCCGGCCTGACCGCTGAAGACTGGACCGCGCTGAAGTCAGGAAACTATTCGCGCTTCACAGAGAAAGAGCGCGCAGCGCTGGATTACATCGAGAAGCTGACCCGAGCTCCGCACCAAATTAAAGAAGCGGACTTCGACGAGCTGAAAAAACATTTCTCCGAGCCGGAGATCGTCGACATTCACATGCTCGCCGGCCTGGCCAATCTAACCAACCGCGTGACCGACCCGCTAGGCCTGGAACTGGAATTCCCGGAAGAAAAAATCTAGGGCAGCCACGGATTCACGCGGATTTTCACGGATAAGACAAGAATTGATCGATCCGTGTTCATCCGTGTAAATCCGTGGCAAACGGGTTTACATAATTTCGCGCACATCCCCCACGCGCTTGGTGACTCGCTCGCGATCGAGATATTCCAGTAGAGGGATCGCATACTTGCGGGTCACCCCTGTCATCTCTTTGAACTTCGCGACATCGATCTTCGCCGACTTCGCTTTGTAGGCCGTCATCTGCCGCCGCAACTCCTCGAGCGCCGTGCGATGAAAAACCAATTCGTCCGAAACTTTGATGAGAACTTTCTCGCGCAGCAGCAGAGTCACGAGTTTCTGCGCCCGCACCTTGTCCACCTTGAGCCCCGCAATCACTTCCTGAAGCGCAGGCACTTTCAAACCCGCCGAGGCGAATGCGTCCTCGATCTTCTTTTTCGACTCGGACTCTTCATCTTTCATCGCCACGCCGCGTCCGGGCAGCCGCATTAACTCCCCAACCACTTCTAGTTTCTTCTCGCGCGCCAGCATGGCGGCAGCCGTTTCAAACACCTCCGGAATCGCATCCACCTGCGTCCGCAACTCTTCCTTGCTGATTCCACCGACCAGAGGATTGTTCTTATGAAAATCAGAAACGTTGCTTACGATGTGCACCTTAAGAGCTTCTAGCGCAGGCCCATGCAGGAGCAACTCTCCAGCACGCACTACGTCTCCCGTCCGAAGAGCCTGAGCCAGTCGCGTGTCGATTACGTTCTTCGTCCAGCCAGTCTCAGCGACCAGTCGCGACATCGATACTCCCGCACGACCCCTCCGCGCAATCCGCGCACGCAAAATCGCTTCCGCATCGCCGCCGGACAGAGTATTCAGAAAGTCGCCATGGCCGGGCATGCGCAGAATCGGCGTAGCGTCGAGTACAACTCCGCCACCAATCGTCACCACCGGCGAAAATTGCCGGATGATAAACCGGTCCCCGGGCAGAAGCAGAGCCGCCTCTGGCAGTTTCAGCCGCGCAAACGCCTCCTCGCCGGGTCCGATCTGTTTCGCTTCTTGCAGTACAACCTCAGCCACAGCTTCCATCGCGTACGAATGAAAATGCACCCGCGCGCGGTTCTTCAAAGGCCGCGGCGCCGAAGACAACAAGCGCAATCGCACATCAGCGCGCCGCGTAACCTCGAACGTTGCCGGAGGCGTCAAAGTCATGCCGCGCGACAAGTCTTCCGTGCTCGCGCCCGCAATGTTCAACGCAGTCCTCTGGCCCGCGACCGCCGACTCCGCGGATTGCCCATGCACCTGCACGCCGCGCACGCGCACACGCTGCCCCGTCGGAAAAACTTCCATTTCATCTTCGCGGCGAATCGTCCCCGCCACCAGCGTGCCAGTCACCACCGTGCCAAAACCCTTCATCGTAAAAACGCGATCGATCGGGAGTCGCGCGATCGCATGCGAATCCCTCGGCTGCACTTCGGCCGCAGCTGCAACAATCGCGCGCTTCAGGTCTTCCAATCCCGCACCCGTCAAGGAACTCACGGCGACAATCGAATTTGAGTCGTTCAAGGATTTTGGGTTGTTCAAGGACTTTGGGTTATCTAAAAATGTCCCGCGCAGAAATTCTTCTACCTCCAACCGCACCACCTCGAGCGTCTCCGCATCCACTGCATCGGATTTCGTCAGCACCGTAATTCCGCGCTGCACTCCGAGCAGTTGCAGAATGTCAAAATGTTCCCGTGTCTGCGGCATGATCGCTTCATCCGCTGCAATCACCAGCAGCACCAGGTCGATGCCGCCCACGCCAGCCAGCATGTTGCGCACGAAACGCTCGTGCCCGGGAACATCGACAAAGCCCAGCCGCAGCGTCTCGCCATTCTTTGCTGGGTCATTCTTTGCCCCGTCATTCTTTGCCGCGTCACCCCCGGCAGGCAGATCCATGTGCGCGAAACCGAGGTCAATGGTGATGCCCCGCCGCTTCTCTTCTTCGAGGCGATCGGCGTCGATCCCGGTCAGCGCCTTCACCAGCGCCGTCTTCCCGTGGTCAATGTGCCCCGCCGTTCCAACAATGATGGATTTCATCTGGCTGGCATCTTACCGGAAACAACAAAATGGAGCGGCGGACGCCTCGTCCGCCCGGGCGGCCGAAGCGCGGCCGTGGCGCACCCCGGACGAATGCGTCCGGGGCTCCACGAGCGTGCTTCAATCTTTTCAATAGCTTCTGGATAAGTTCAACAAGTTACAAACTATTTCAACGACTTACAAAGAATTTCGCATTAGAGGCGATTTAAGCCCCACTAAATTCCCGGATGACCTTGGACGCCACCCAAGCAATCCGAAGCGCACAGGAGCCAATTCTGTGCGTTCCAGAGGCATCCTGCATGTGAGCCAGGCCGGGCAAATCGGCTTGCCATCCACAGCCCGGACCTGTTTTCAACAACTTGCAAATCGCGCGATGAAAACAAAGGGGTTCGCGCCCTCACTCGCGCATTTGAATTGCCATTGAGCAATAGCTACTAGATAAGTCGTTGAAAACACTCGTCTGCAGGCCGCCGGTCACCTGTCGTTTGCGAAAAACGGAGACTTCGAGCGTATTTGCCAACGGCCAACGGCGAACGACCAACGACTTGCTACAATAGAACTTCCCCATGACCACCTCCATGACCCCTGCCTTTTCTGCCGAGACCATCCGGCAGCACGGCCTCACTTCCGGCGAATACGAAAAGATTAAACAGCTTCTTGGCGAGCGCGAGCCTACGCTCACCGAACTCGGCATCTTCAGCGTGATGTGGAGTGAGCACTGTTCCTACAAATCTTCGCGCGTGCATCTGAAGCGCCTGCCCACGCGCAGCAAGCGTGTGCTGCAAGGTCCCGGAGAGAACGCCGGCATCATCGACATCGGTGACGGCTGGGCCTGCGCTTTCAAAATCGAGTCGCACAATCACCCAAGCTTCATCGAGCCATTTCAAGGCGCAACCACAGGCGTCGGTGGAATCCTGCGCGACATCTTCACCATGGGCGCAAGGCCGGTCGCAGTGATGGACTCGCTAAGGTTCGGCCCGATTACAAGCGCTACTACGAAACATGGAGCCCCGGAGGCATTCGTCCGGGGGCAAGAGGAAAATGGTGACGCACGGACGAATGCGTCCACCCCTACGCAAGCTGAGATTCATCGCAACCACTCCATCCTCGAAGGCGTGGTCGGCGGCGTCGCGTCCTACGGCAACTGCTTCGGCGTGCCCAACCTCGGCGGAGAAACTAAATTTGAGCCCTGCTACTCCGGCAACCCGTTGGTGAATGCATTCGCCATGGGCCTGGTTCGCAAAAATGAAATTTTTTACGCGCGCGCCGCCGGCGAAGGCAATCCCGTAATTTACGTTGGCGCCAAGACTGGACGCGACGGCATTCACGGCGCAACCATGGCCAGCGAAGAATTCAGCGAAGCTTCGGAGGCGAAGCGCCCGAACGTGCAGGTCGGCGATCCGTTCCTCGAGAAGCTCTTGCTCGAAGCTTGCCTCGAAGCCATGCAGACTGGAGCGATCGTCGGCATTCAAGACATGGGCGCGGCTGGTCTCACTTGCTCAACTTGCGAGATGGGCGCGCGCGGCAGCGTCGGCGTCGAGATCGAACTGGATCGCGTGCCGCAGCGCGAGACTGGCATGAGTGCATACGAAATCATGCTGAGCGAATCGCAAGAGCGCATGCTGCTGGTCGCTGAGAAAGGCCGCGAGCACGAAGTATTCCGCGTTTTTGAAAAGTGGGGACTCGATGCGGTTGAAGTCGGCAAGGTCACGAGCGGCAACAAGTTGCGCGTGCTTCACCACGGCGAGGTTGTAGCCGAAATTTCCAATCAGGCGCTTACAGACGATGCCCCGGTCTACAAACGTCCGCTGGAGCGATGGGAACCGCCTGTGCCGCGCGAGATGCCGGAACACGTTGGGCTCAACAGCGGCAACGACTTTACGCAAAGTCTGCGGCAGCTTCTCGCAAGCCCAAACATCTGCGGCAAGCGCTGGGTGTGGCAGCAATACGATCACATGGTGCAGATCAACACCGTCGAAGCGCCGGGCGCGGGAGATGCAGGCGTGATTCGCATTAAGAATTCGAATGCTGACTCGCCGCAGCGCGGCCTTGCGATGGCGCTCGATGGCAATGGACGCTGGTGCTATCTCGATCCGCGGCTAGGCGCGATGCACGCGGTCGCCGAGGCCGCGCGAAAAGTCGCTTGTTCGGGAGCAACTCCCGTGGGCGCAACCAATTGCCTCAACTTCGGCAACCCTGAGAAACCGCACATCATGTGGCAGTTCTCGCAGACCATCGATGGCATCACGAAAGCCTGCGAGGAATTGGAGATTCCCATCACCGGCGGCAACGTCAGCTTTTACAACGAAACGCTGGGTGAAGGAATTTATCCCACGCCTGTGCTCGGAGTGGTGGGCATGCTCGACGACGTCAGCAAATCTGCGAAGATGTATTTCGCTGCGCCCGGACGCACGATCGTGCTATTGCGCGGCGGCGAAGCAGCCGATATCACCGACGTAGAGAGTGAATTTGGATCGTCGGAATACGCGAAAGAAATTTTGGGAGCGCTGTGGGGATATCCTCCGGAACTCGATCTGGAAAAAGAAGCCGCGTTGCAGAAGGCAGTCATCGAATTGATTCAGCAGGGCTTGGTGGATTCCGTGCATGACTGCTCGGACGGTGGATTAGCGGTCGCGCTGGCGGAAAAAGCGTTCGCGAAGGGCGTGGGTGCGCGCGTCAATCTCGCTTCGAACGGGCTTCCTGCGGAATTCGCGCTGTTTGGCGAAGATGCGAGCCGCATCATGCTCTCATGCGACCCCGCTAACGTTTCGCGAATCCAACAGGTAGCGGAGGAGCACGGAATCGCCGCGGATGTTTTGGGAGAAACGATTCCGGAGCGGCTGGAAATTTCTTTGGATGGACAAGTGGTTGTTTCGGCGGCGGTTGCGGATTTGTATCAGGCTTACGAGTCTGCGCTGGAATCTAGTTTGCGGACTGATACGGAGTTGGTGAGCGCTGATTAAAAGCTTGGATCGCGGAGTTTGCGGAGAACTGCCGCGGAGTTCGCAGAGAACCTAGGGGCTAAGGGCTAAGGGCTAAGGGCTAAATGCTGACTTCTGACAAATTTCACGACGAGTGCGGAGTGGTGGCGATCTTCGCGCATCCTGAGGCGGAGAAGCTTGCTTACCTCGGACTGCATGCGTTGCAGCATCGCGGGCAGGAGTCGGCGGGGATTGTCACCTCCGACGGCCTGACTTCGCGCGTGCACAAGTCGATGGGACTGGTCGCAGACATCTTTACCGAAGAAGTGCTCTCGAAGATTCGGGGCACGCTGGCCATTGGGCACACGCGCTACTCGACCGCCGGCGACTCAGCGCTTTTGAATGCTCAGCCGATTCTCGTGCAGTCGAATAAAGGTTCGATCGCGGTCGCGCATAACGGCAATCTGATCAACGCGCAAGAAGTTCGCGGGCGACTGGAACGCCAGGGATCGATTTTTCAGACAAATAGCGATACCGAAGTGATCGTGCATCTGATTGCGCTTTCGCGGGAACATACTTTGCCCGAAGCGATTGCCGACGCGCTGCGGCGCGTGGAAGGCGCGTTTTCGCTGGTAGTGATGAGTCCCGACCGCGTTATCGCGGCACGCGATCCGCGCGGCTTCCGTCCTCTCGCCATGGGGCGCATTCCGGCGCTCGAAGGTCAGAAGCGTGACACCATCGTCTTTGCCTCGGAGACTTGCGCCTTCGATCTGATCGGCGCGACTTATGAGCGCGATGTGAAGCCGGGCGAATTGATCGTCGTTGGGCCGGAAGGCATCAGTTCGCGTTTTTATTCGACGGCCGCGCCGCAATCAAGTTGCATCTTCGAGCACGTTTATTTTTCGCGCCCTGACAGCGTGGTATTCGGCCGCGCAGTGCAGGCTAGCCGCGAGGAGCTAGGTAGGCAGTTGGCGCGCGAAGCGCCGGTGGAGGCCGACCTCGTGGTCCCTGTGCCAGATTCTGGAGTGACCGCCGCCGTTGGCTTCGCGGCCGAGAGCGGCATTCCATTTCGCTTTGGCCTGATTCGCAATCACTATGTAGGCCGCACGTTTATCGAGCCCAGCCAGAGCGTGCGCGATTTCGGAGTCAAGCTCAAGTTGAATCCGGTGCGTTCGCTGCTCGAAGGCAAGCGCGTGGTGCTGATCGACGATTCGATTGTGCGCGGCACCACCAGCCGCAAGATCGTGCGCATGATTCGCAGCGCGGGCGCAAAAGAAGTTCACATGCGCATTTCGTGCCCACCCACGATTTCTCCGTGCTACTACGGGGTCGACACGCCTTCGAAAAATCAATTGATCGCCGCGAATAAATCTGTCGACGAGATTCGCGAATACATTCGCGCCGACTCACTTGCCTATCTCTCACTCGAGGGACTCAAGAAAGCGTGCGGCGAGGGTGAGAAAACTTCTTATTGCTCGGCTTGCTATACCGGCAAATATCCTACGAGCATTGTGGACGTGGAAGAGATTCTGCCGGCGAGTGTGCCGCGGTAATTATTTTCGCGCTTGCACTACACGCAGAATTGATTGCAGATCGGGCCTGATTGAGACTTCTTTCCAATCCTTCAATAAGGTTCTTA
>JBEKJF010000120.1:0-11973 GCA_050011375.1 Candidatus Sulfotelmatobacter sp. | reverse complement strand
CCGTTGTTGATTACGCCTTCCATCATTTTGGTCATGACGTAGGCTATGCGCGGGTCGAGTACCTGGCGCTGGTCGGTCTTGTAGTTGGCGACGACGTCTCCTTGGGCGTTGCGCACCGAGTTCACCAGTATTGGGGAAAGACGCATGCCTCCGTTCGAGAACGACGTATAGGCAGCGGCCATGTCGATGGGAGGGGCGTCGTACGAGCCCAGCGCCATCGCTGGCGTTGCTTTCACGGAGGTGATTCCCGCCGACTTCGCCAGCTCGGCAACTTTGTCGTAGCCGACTTCTTCGGCTACTTTTACCGTGGCGTTATTCAACGACATGGCCAGCGCATAGCGCAGGGTTACGTCGCCCTTGTATTCCTCTTTGTAGTTGCGCGGTTCGTAGATCTGATCTCCGTAGGCGAAGCTGGTCGGGGCGTCGGTGACGACGGAGGCTGGAGTTATCACCGTGGCTGATCCGTCTAGCGCAGTGTTCATGGCGGCGGCGTAGACGAATGGCTTGAAAATGGAGCCGGTGGGGCGTTTGGATACGGCGTGGTTGAGCTGGCTCCAGCCGTAATCTCTTCCGCCGACGAGAGCTAGGACCGCGCCAGTGTGCGGGTCTAGCACTACCATCGCCACTTGCGCTTGCGGGCCGGGCAACACCTTCGTCTCGACTTTCTTGCCCGTTTTAATCTTCTTGGTGCGCATCTTGGTGACTTGATCGTCGACCAGCTTGATGCCGCTTTCGACAGCCTGCGCGGCGGCCTTCTGCAAGTCAGGATCGAGCGTGGTGTAAATGCGGTAGGACTGATCGTTGAGATCGTGTTCACTGAACTTGTTGATCAGCGTGTCGCGCACCATGTCGACGAAGTACGGAGCGTCGGCGGCTTCCACGTTCGGAGGCGCGAGCTTTAGCGGCGAGGCTTTGGCCTTCTCGGCTTGTTCGCGAGTGATGGCGTGGGTTTCTACCATGGAATCGAGCACGAGATTGCGGCGCTCGAGAGCGCGCTCGGGATGGCGGTAAGGCGAGAGGCGGCTTGGTCCCTGGATGATACCCGCGAGCAGCGCGGCTTCCGGCAGATTAATGTCTTTCAGGTCTTTGTTGAAATAAGTGCGCGAGGCCTCGCCGAAGCCGCTGATGGCGAATGAACCGCGCTGGCCGAGGTTGACCCAGTTGCCGTAGAACTCGAAAATCTGCTGCTTGCTGAACTTCTGTTCGAGCTCTTCGGCGATCAGCATCTCGGTGAGCTTGCGCCGGATGGTTTTTTCCGGCGTCAGGAAAAAGCCGCGCGAAAGCTGCATGGTGATGGTCGATCCGCCTTGCTCGTGGCGTTGACGGGTGAGATCGATCCAGCCGGCCTCAGCCATGCGGATGAAGTTGACTCCGCTGTGCTCGAAGAAGCGGCGGTCTTCGATGGCTAGCACGGCGTCGACCATGACTTTGGGGATGTCGGTGTACTTTACGACCTGGCGCTTGGAGCGTTGTTCAGCGTCGAAGAGCGCGGTGACGAGTTGCGGCTCCAGTTCGTAGGCGGCTAGCTCGTTGCCTTTGCTGGTGATGTGCTCGATCTGGCCGCCGTGAATGGAGATGTGGGCTTCTTCCGGGCTGTGGTAGCTTTCCGGGCCGGGCGTGATCTCGATGCCGTCTTTTATAAGGTGAAAGGTGCCGAGTTGCGACTGGCCGTCTTTCTCGGAATATCCGGCTCGGCGCAGGGAGGCGGCAATTTCCTTGACGTCCACCTTTTCGCCGTCGTGCACGGTGCGGGGCAGAGCGTAGATTTTGGCGGAATTGCTGAAGACCGGGGTGCGGAAGCGCTGCTCGATGATGCGGTCGTACTTGATGTAGAAGTAGCAGAGAAATCCGCCGACTCCGATGGCCACGACCAGGAAGACGATCAGGGCGGCGCGAATTACGGGATCGCGAGGCAGGCCGCGGAGCCCCTTGCCAGCCTTGCCTCCCTTCTTCGGGATTTTGATCTTAATGGCCACGTTTCAGAGTCGCAGGTCCCGGAGTCGCAGGTACACGTAAAAAGGCTCCTGAAGGTCAGACGTTGAGATGCCTCAAAAGGTTTGACCGCGGCTATTTCCGCCGACAGCTCTCGTTTCCAACGATCTTCTTTCAACGATCTGCGTGTCAGGGTGCGATTCCTTCTATTGTAACGCCCCGCGCGCAAAGAAAAAGAGACCCGCAGTTCATGCGAGTCTCTAAGCTGACAACAGGGGTTATCCGACAGAAGCGGCGCAACGACTACGGTGCATCGGTCAAGTCGCTCACTGCAAAACTTCCTTCTGGAATTCCCAAAGGCTCATAGCTCGTCGTCGTCACCGCGATGATTCCTGTGCTGGGGTCGGCGGCGTAGGGGAGGAACTCGGCCGAGCTCGATCCCTCAGAAATGCCAAACAGGTAGAGGCCGCTTTGATCGAACTGGCCGACTTGCAGGTTCAAGCCGGTAAACGGAGAACCCGCAACAGCAGTCAAAGCGCCTGTGGAAAGATTTTCGAGTGAATAGCCCTCCATCGGAGTCTCTTCTCCGTCAAATGCGTATACGAAGTTCCCGTTCGGAGACACTACCATGTTTTCCGGGAGGGACGCTGTGGCGAATGGTGAATTGGCTGCTTCCGTTATCACTCCCTGGGAACCGATGTCAAACACGTGGATGTGACTATCGAAGCCTGAAATTCCTAACAAATATTTGCCCGTATTCTCGCCGAGCACTTTCGCCATGGTGAAACTGAAGGGGCTGCCTGGGACCAGTGTCAAAGTGCCGGTCGCGCCGATGCTCATTGCCGCAACCTGCGCGCCTCCGAGGCCGGCCGTGGCGTAAAGGTAATTGCCCGAACCGTCGGTAGCAAGTTGCGCCGCAGCAATTCCCGAGAAGAACGGCGATCCAACGGCGGTTAAGGCGCCAGTCGTTGGGCTAATGCTGAAAACGGAGATATCCCCGGAATTGGCGTCGCTCACGAAAAGAAAAGTCCCCGCAGGGTTAGCCGTGATTGATGTTCCGCCGAGCACAGCCACGCCGTTCGCCACCGTGGTCAGCGCGCCGTTCGCGCCATCGATGGAGTAACCGTAGACCGTGCCGTTGTGAAACGCAACGTAGAAATACTTCTGACCCGACAGATTCACCATTACGGTTCCGCCGTCCAGAGCCGGTGTTGAAGGAAGCGCCGGAGGTAACCAGCTCTCCTGCTCCTGCCAAGAATTAGTGCTGAGCGACAGAGAGTCCGCCGCCATACCATCCGCGGGGTCAACGTCAAAAAGCAGATATGTGTAAACCGTGCCCGTGCTGTTGAGTCCACCGCCGCCACCGCCCGTCGAGGAGTCGCACGTCGAACTCCCAAAGTTGGCGCCTCCGGTGCAAGTGTAATGACCGCAACCGGCCAATCCCATCACCAGCGTCAGAGCCGCTACCGTCAAACCTGCACGAATTTGCATTTTCATGAACTGCCTCCGCCTGAGCTTTCCGAGGATGTTGTCGAAAACGTTCCGACTCTGGATTTCGGTTGAAACTCCCTGGGACCGGCCATTTAGCGGCTCGCTGCCCGCAGTGGCCCTAAGAAAATTCTCACCTGAGAGCGATATTAGGAGGAAGGTAACGCGACGGCAAGGTTACGAATGTCACTGGCAGAGCAGTGGTCAGTGATCAGTGGTCAGTGGCCAGTGGTCCAGGGCCAGCGGTCGTACCAAGAACGAGTGCGAGCCGGTCGGCCAGTAATCTCCCAACATTCAGAATGAGAATCGATGCCTCAGCAGTAGCCCGCGGGGCATCGCTCTCACTGACCACTAACCACTGATCACTGACCACTGCTTTTATTTGTTTCCCGTATCGGGATTGAAGTGCATGTCGAAGGAATAGCCGGGGAGGCTGATTGGCACGGAATAATCCGCGGAGATGTAGAGGGCCGACATGCCGGGTGTATTGATTCGCTGAACCGTCACTTGCTTCGGCTCAATCGGCAGGTTCTGCTCGCGGACCTTTCGCATCACGTCGTTGCGGACGTCTTCGTCTGTCTTCTGGAAGTTGCCGCTATCCATCAACGAGACGTTCTTCAGGTCATCGGCAAAACTGTAATTGGCCATCATGGGCGGGACGACTCGAAAGGCGCACACCACAACTAAGATAATCGCGAGAAATCCAACCAGCAGTTTAATGGTTCCCATAGGCTCGAAACTACGCCGCCCGCCAACGGCGCAAACTTCAGGCCCTGGCTGGCAGCACTCCTTGAAAATATTCAACTAGTGTCGCGATCGTAACATCGCGCACTTCGCGAGTCGAGCGTAGAACCACTTCCACAGTACCTTCGGTAACTTTGTTTCCGACGGTGATTCTAAAGGGGATACCGACTAAATCGGCGTCTTTGAACTTGACCCCGGGGCGCTCGTTGCGGTCATCGAGGATCACATCGAATCCCGCGGCTTCCAGGCGCGTTGCAATGTCAGTCGCAGCCTTGAGCAGGCTCTCGTCTTTCACATTGACGGGAGTGACGACGATCTCGAATGGGGCAATTGATGGCGGCAGCCAGAAGCCGTTTTCGTCGTTGCTCTGCTCGATCGCCGCTGTCAGGATGCGCTCGATGCCGATGCCGTAGCAGCCCATGATCGGCGTAACTTCTTTGCCGTTCTTGTCGAGCACGCGCGAGCCCATCATTTCGGTATAGCGATAGCCGAGTTTGAAGATGTGCCCGATCTCGACCGCGGTGTCGATGCGCAGCGAGTTGCCGCAGTTTGGACAACCTTCGCCTGCGGTGACCGCGCGCAGGTCGGCGTAAGCCGTGGGATGAAAGTCCTTGCCCGGCGTGAGATTCTTCAGGTGATAGTCCTCTTTGTTCGCGCCCGCAATCAGGTTGCTGCGGCCTTCGAGAGCCTTATCGACTAAAAGAACTGGAAGCGCCGCATCTTTCTTCAAGTCCTTCAAGTCTTTGGCCCATTCAATTCCGAACGGGCCCAAATATCCTGCTGGAGATTTGAAGAGCGCCTTGATCTCGGCTTCGTCCATGGGACGTGCCGCGCCGCCGATCGCGGCGTTGAGCTTTGCTTCGTTCAACTGATGATCGCCGCGCATCAGCACGACAATCGCGCGTGAGCGGGGCTTGGCGGCGTCGTCTTTCTTGTCTTTATTCGAACTCGACACCGGATTCGAACTCGGCGGCGCATCGGCCATTAAAGCGAGCGTCTTGATCTTGTTCTTCGGCGAGACACCAAGGAAGCGCGCCACATCTTCGATCGTCTTCTGCCCCGGAGTGCGCACTTCGAGCGGCTTTCCGTCGCCTTCCGGCGCAAGATCTCCCCACGCTTCCAGCCTCGATGTGGCTCTCTCTATGTTCGCCGCGTAGTTGCAGCCGTCGCAACTTACTATGTGATCCTCTCCTGCGGGCGTGCGCACCATGAACTCGTGCGACTCTTTGCCGCCCATCGCGCCCGAGTCGGCCTCGACCACCATGTACTTCAATCCGCAACGATCGAAGATGCGGCAATAGGTGTCGTAATGTTTCTTGTAGGAAACATCGAGGCCGGCGGCGTCAATGTCGAACGAGTACGCATCTTTCATCATGAACTGGCGCACTCGCAAGAGACCGGACTTGGGCCGCGGCTCGTCGCGAAATTTTAGAGCGATCTGGTACCAGATCTGCGGCAACTGCTTGTAGCTGCGCAATTCTTTTACGGCAATGGAGGTCATCACCTCTTCTTCGGTCATGCCCAGCACGAGTTCAGCGCCTTTGCGATCTTTCAGCTTGAACAGATTCTCGCCCATCAAAGCGAAGCGTCCGCTGGCCTCCCAAAGCTCGCGCGGATGCAGCACCGGCAGGAAAAACTCCTGGCCGATCTGATCCATCTCCTCGCGGACGATGCCCACGATCTTGTTGAACGAGCGATTGCCCAGAAAAAGATACGAGTACACGCCAGCCATCAACTGCCGAATGTAGCCCGCCCGCACCAGGAATTTGTGGCTGGCGACTTCCGCGTCGGCCGGAGCTTCGCGCAGAGTGGGGATGAAGAGTTCTGACCATTTGTGCATAGAGTTCTTTTAAAGTACCTAGTACCGAGTTGCGAGTACCTAGTGAAGGCGGCCCGAGTTCGCTGGTGGAATCTATTATTGTAGCAGTGAGTTTTCTTTGACTGACTCTCGGCCCACGGTAGAATCGTCACAATCCTATGGCCAAGGCTCTCCAGCATTTCAACATCATGCTCCGCCCCGAACCTGAAGGCGGCTACACGGCACTCGTTCCCGCCGTGCCCGGCTGCGTCACCTACGGTCGCACGCCATCTGAAGCTAGAAAGATGGCCAACGACGCGATTACGGGCTACATCGAGAGCCTGAAGAAGCACGGGGAGTTGGTCCCAGCCTCGACCTAACTCGGTACAGGGTACTCGGTACTAGGACGTCAACTTCCGCAGAATCTCTTTCCCCAGCTTCTGCGTTTCGCCGAAAAACTTTTGGTACTCGACGAACAGCCGGTTCAGTTCCAGAGCTTTGTCTGTCGAGGGATGCTTGCGCAGGATCATGTCGCGCACATGCACCGGATTGGGCAGGGTTGCGTCTTCGGTCAGTTCTTCGAGCGCGGTAGTCGGATCGTAATGGTACATGCTGGTATTGTAGCGCCGCCGTCTCGGCGGCTGGCAAGTCAGCCGACTGCGCGGGCGAGACGCCCGCGCGACAGCCGGCGGGGACGCCGGCGCTACACTAACTCGGTGGTCCACAAATCGTGCAGATGCACGATGCCTTCCAGCTTTCCAGTTTTGTCGACCACCATCAATGACGTAATTTTTTTCTCTTCCATCAGAGCCAGCGCGGTCGCGGCGAATTCTGCTGCGGCAATTGTTTTCGGATTCTTTGTCATGGCTTCGCCTGCGGTCAGATCGAGAACATCTTTCCCGCGCTTTTCGAGCAGACGGCGCAAGTCTCCGTCGCTGATTAAGCCGACGAGTCGCTCGCCTTCCACGACCGCTGTCACGCCCAGTTTCTTGCGCGACATTTCATAGATCACATCGGGCATCTTCGTTTGCGGAGTCACGCGCGGAAGCGCGTCGCCTGAGTGCATCAGCGACTCGACACGTGCCAGCTTTTTTCCCAGCTTGCCTCCGGGATGCAGATTGGCAAAGTCTTCTTCCTTGAATCCGCGCTTCTCGCTGAGCGTGACCGCGAGCGCATCGCCCAGCGCCAGCATGGTCGTTGTTGAAGCTGTGGGCGCCAACCCCAGCGCACACGCCTCTTCGGTAATCGAGCAATCGAGAGCAACGTCAGCCGCCGCGGCTAGCGTCGAGATGACCGACCGGAAGGGTGGCTCGCTGTCTCGCCGGGGCTGAAGCCCGGATTTATTTTGATCGTCTTTCGGCACGACGGAAGTCGTGCCCTTCCCGACCGTCAGGACGCTGCTTGCATCCCCGGTCATCGCAATCAGCGGCACCTGTAGACGCTTGATTGTCGCCAGCAGCGCCAGAATTTCCTCCGTCTCTCCGGAAGCCGAAAGCGCCAACACCACATCGCCGCGCACCACCATACCTAAATCGCCGTGCAGCGCATCCACCGGATGCAGAAACAAAGCCGGAGTTCCCGTCGAACTCAGCGTTGCCGCGATCTTGCGCGCGATCAGGCCGCTCTTGCCCATGCCGGTAACTACTACGCGTCCCGCGCAGGAAAACATTAAGTCCACAGCCTGCTGAAAAGAAGCCGCCATGGGCCCGCCAATGCGGTCGGCGAGCGCGCGCAGGGCCTCAGCTTCGATACGCACTACGTTCTCGCCAATATTTTTCATGAGACGAACTGCGATTTAGTAATTGGGTAATTTAGTAATTGGGTAACTTAGTAATTGGGTAATTTTAAGACCACGGGCCTGTAGAATTTGGTTTTCAAATTGCTCAATTGCCAAATTACCAAATCCCCTAGAAGTGATCATCGTTGCTGCCCTGCGTCGTCGTCGCCGGCTTCTGGCCCAGCACTGCCAGTCCCTTGGCCTGAATGATCCGGTCCCAAGGCCCTGCCTGCCAGTTGTCTTTCGTCTTCGATGGATGCTTCCACGGAGGCAGCGCGAGCATCAGATTTTTTCCCATCGAATGAAGATAAGGTTCATACATCGACCGCAGCTTGTCCAGCTTGGCTCGCGCTTCATCGCCTGTCCGCAATTTCAATCCTGCGGCCGCCAGCGTTTCCCGAAGCGCTTCGTAATCGGCGTCGGTCAGCCGTTCCGGAGCCTGCGGATCGTAACGTGCATTCACTACTTGCGCCAGATCAACGGCCGCATGCCTTGCCATGGCGAAAGTCAGCCGCGCCTGCCCGGGATGAATACCCTCGATCCCGGTGATCAGCAGCGAAGTCACGTCGAGCATGGTCATCAGCGCTCCCAGCCACGACTGGTTGCTGTGCTGCGAACGAAAAAAACCCAGCACGGGATACGAGAGATGGCTCTCTAACAATTCGCCTGACCAGCGCTCCCAGTCGCGCAAGACTTCATCGAGAACCGTCTGTTCGATCGCCGGATTCTCCGAACTTCCCGCCAGCCGCACCAGCAACTCGGTCGCCGTTGGAGGCGATCCCGCGCGCGCGTCGAGCATGGAGATCTGAATCTCGCGCCGTGAAAACGAAGCGTACACCACCGGCAGGTAGCCAATCACCACGCCTAGAAATGCGAACCCCATCCCGGCTTCGATGACCGACAGCACGCGCGCCAAACTCGAAGTCGGCAGGATGTCGCCATAACCCAGTGTAAAAAACGTCTGGCCGCTGTGGTACATGATGCGGCCAAAGGTGATCGGCTCGTGGCTGAGCTGTTCGTGCCCGCCAATGCCGTACTGCAGCAGCGCAAAGCCTACGATCAGGCTCGCGGCCCAAAAAGCCAGCAAGAAAATCAGCGACAGCGGCCCGAAGTATCCCAGAAAGCTCTGCTGCCGCGAAGAGGTCCGAATGTGGGCGGCAATCTTCTTCCACGGAATCCAGGTGCGGCGATAGAACCACGCCGTCAGCCGGAAGTGCCGCGTCACGCGCCGTGGCAACACTACCGTCTCAAACGCATCCAACAGCACGACGCCGATGATGACGATGCCGAAGATGACTGCGGGAACGCTGCCGTGATCGTTGATGACTAGATTCTCTACCTGCATGGATGCGGAAGGAAGATTAACAGATTCGGAAGCCGGCGTCCGGCTCTGGGCTCCCGGCTTCCGGGCCAAAATTTATTTCGAATTTTCCGGACGCCGGAAGCCGGGAGCCGATTTCATCACTGCGGCGTGGGCTTTGCCGGCTGCGCTGGCGAGCTGGCGGGAGTCGTGTTGGCCGCGGGTTTCTTCGCCACCGGTTTCTTCTTAGCCACCGGCTTCTTCGCCGGTTCGTTGTCGTCCACCACTATTTTCTTTGGAGGCGCGGCCGGAATCGCCGCTTGTGCCGTTTTCAGGTCGGCGCGCAGACGAACGATTTCCTGCTCCTTCGACGCGGCCAAGGTCTGCGTGCGATCTGCCAAGGCTTTCAGGCTCTTATCCAGACCATCCAAATCATTCGAGAGCGCCTGCAAATCGTCCTTCGGACCGAATGCGCCGGTGGATTCGACCACGCTGCCGAGCACGTAATCGAGCGTGTCGAGGTTGCGGTAGAGCTTGAACGTAGTGGTCAGGTCTTCTGGAGAATTACGCAACTGGCCGATGATTTCCGGCAACGCATTCTGCAGGTTGCGCTGGATCGAATCCACGTTGGAGAGCGCCTGCTTCTTCGAGTTGCCGTCGGCCTTCCAGCGTTCAATTCGCAGTTTTGTCAGGTCGGCCTGGGCGGTCTTTGATGTGGCTTCTAATTGCGCCAACAGTGCGTTCAACTGCGTCACCGACGCATAGGAAACGGCTCCTCCCTGCGGCGGCGTTGCTGAAGCAACACTTCCCTGCGCCGAATATTGCGGACTCGCCGGCTTCGTGGCCGTAGCCGATTGGCTAAAGGCTGCGCCGGTCCAAAACAACAAAGACAACCCAAAAGAAGAGGAGAGGATGAGTTTGGAGTTCATGGTTTGTAGACGGTGGCGTGCCGTGTGCAAACAAAATTATGACCAACAGAATATCGACAAGCCGAGGATACTACAAACCACATTGTTTCCGCCTCATCGAGAGATCGCCGTGTTGAAACAATAGCGAAGAAACGCTAGGAGGAAAAGCGCCCGACTTTCCCCCGACAAAAGCTCTCGCCGTGCCGTCCGCCAAGCTAATTTAACTGCAGGAACGGCATAACTGAAGGCACGCCGCTCGTGTTCACGATCACCAGCATGTAATATCCTGGCGGAGCGATGTTGCCGCTCGCAGGAGCCGTGGCCGTGAGCGTTCCGTTGCCGACAGTGAATTTCAGGTTCACGTAGCGTTGGTCAAAGTCGTCGGCGTGAGTGGTTGCTCCCGGCCGCACCAGGGCGACGCTGGCAATAGTCGAAGCGTTCGAAGTGGTGATGCTGAAAGTTTGCCCGTACGTGAGAGTCGTCGGCGCCGCTGAGATTACCGGGCGCGTTCCGTTGAACAGATAAGGCGGGCTGTAGATTTCGTAGGTGACTTGCGTGGACGCGCCGTTGTCGGATCCCGCGGAAACCACCCGACCATCCGGTAACAGCACGGCGGTCGAATGATAAGTTCGCTGAATCGTCTGCGCTGCCATCACCGACCACAATCCGGTCGAGGGAGTGTACAACTCGGCCGTGAGCACCGGGTTGTCGTAACGGCCGCCGCCGCCGCCGCCGCCTACCGCCAGCACCGTTCCATCCGCCAGCAGCACCAGGTTTTCGTTATAACGGGCATAGTTCATCGAGCCGGTATAGGTCCATGTCGGTTTCTTCGCCGACATGTTGATGATCTCGGCGGTATTAGTCGCAATGTCGCCGCCGTTCAGCTTGCTCGACGAACCGCCTGCGACCATGATGTCTCCACCCGGCAACAACACGTGAGGAGCAAAATAGCGGTAGCCATAATTAACGTCGGCCACGAATGACCACTCATTTGTGGTGGGATTGAACTGATAAGTCTTCGCCGCTGGCGAGGACAGAAACACATTGCCGGTGGGCAACAGCGTCAAGCGGGGATAGACCTGAGCGACGGCGCTGGGCAGATTAGCCGAGGCCGGCAGAGCCGTCCACCAGTTACTCGAATAGCTGTAGGTCTCCATCTGCGTTTGCACGTACGCACCGGTTTCGCTGGTTCCGGAGAGTTCAAGTTCCGTACCGCTCGCCAGTTCCACCGTGCTCGGGTACCAGCGTGCGTCGACCATATTCGTGCCCGTTGTCCAGGTGGATGTGCTGGGATTAAACAGCAACGTGTTGGTGGTTCCGCATCCGCTGGCATCGTGCGAGCACTTGACGCCTTCAATGTTTCCGCCCGTCGCCATCACAGTTCCGTTCTGCAAAATCGTGATGCCGGAGCAGAAGATGTCGTCCGAGAACGGCAATGCCACGTTGGTGAGAGCGCCAGTGATCGGATTCAGCACCATCGCCTGCGAGTTATACGTGCCGGCCGCCGGGTAGTAATAGAACAGCACATTTCCATTATTCAGCACGGCCGCGTTCGCCCCAACCAGGCAGGGATAGGTGCAGAAATTCACCGGCGCAGCCCATTCTCCCTGGGTTTCGGCAGCCTTGGAGACCTTCGCAGGCGCCTTCGCCGCATCTTTCTCCGAAGTCTTCGCCTGACCCAACGCGGCTATGGGCGCCGCGCAAGCACAGAAAAGCATGGCGACCAGCACAAATCCCCACATGGAACGTGTGGCGAACGCCTTGCGAATAGCGGACTGGCTTTTTGAAGCGGCAAGAAACTGCAACATGGATGTATCCCTCATTTTTAAGGCGAATGCCCTGTCCGCAGACTTACCCCGGCGCGCGGACGGGAGGACAGCGCATTGTCACTTAAACATGGGTTATCCGAGGTGTCAAGATGAAGGATTTTGCAACCTTCACCCCGCTACCAGAGAGGGTTTTGGCGGCAAACACCAGCCGCGCTCTGAAAGCCAATGGCGCGTCACGCGAGACGCCCACCATCCTC
>JBEKJF010000119.1:0-16790 GCA_050011375.1 Candidatus Sulfotelmatobacter sp. | reverse complement strand
GAGTTCAATCCGGCGGCGGAGCACACCTTCGGCTATTGCCGGGACGAAGTGTTGGGAAGGCATCTGGCGGACGTCATCATTCCACCATCGCTCCGGGAGAAGCATCGGCAGGGCTTCGCCCACTACCTGGCCACGGGCGAAGCGCGAGTGCTTGGGAAACGCATCGAGATGACGGCAGTACGCGCAGACGGAAGCGAGTTCCCCGTCGAGTTGGCAATCACGCGCATTCCGTTGGAAGGGCCGCCATCCTTCACCGGCTATCTGCGCGATATTACGGAACGCAAACGGGCGAGGCAGGAACTACTGCGCAGCGAGGCGTTTCTCGCGGAGGCCCAGCACCTGAGCCGAATCGGAAGTTTTTCCTGGCGCGTGCCGACAGACGAAATTACGTGGTCGGAGCAGCTTTATCGCATCTTCCAGATTGACCGGGACGCGCAGTTGACCTTCGAACTGATCGGTTCTCGAATTCACCCTGAAGACTTGTCAATATTCCAGGAACATATCGAGCGATCTCGCCGGGAACGCAGCGACGTGCAAATCGAGTTCCGCCTGCAGTTGCCGGACGGCGCGGTTAAGTACGTACACGTCGCCGCTCACATCAGGGGCGATCACGAGTACATTGGCGCAGTTCAGGACGTGACGGAACGCCGATCCTCCGAAGAAGCGCTCAGCAAGGCCCGGTCCGAGCTCGCACACGTGGCGAGGGTTACGAGCCTTGGAGTATTGACGGCATCCGTCGCGCATGAAGTGAACCAGCCGCTCTCGGGCATTGTCACCAACGCCAGCACTTGTCTGCGGATGCTGGCCGCGGATCCTCCCAATGTGGATGGCGCTCGCGAAACGGCCCGGCGCACGATTCGCGATGGCAACCGAGCCTCTGAGGTGGTTACGCGATTGCGCGCGCTCTATGCCAAGAAGCACCCCACGATTGAATCGATGGACCTGAATGAAGCTACACGAGAGGTTATTGCGCTGTCATTGAGCGACCTTCAGAGAAACCGTGTAACCCTGCGGCAAGAACTCGCCGACGACCTCCCAGTGGTGACAGCCGATCGCGTGCAGCTTCAGCAGGTCATTTTGAACCTGCTGCGCAATGCTTCGGAAGCCATGAGCGTTGTCGATGATCGTCCGAGGGATTTACTGATTCGAACCGAACCGGATGAAAACGATCGGGTGCGCCTGAGTGTGAGAGACGCGGGAATCGGCTTCGAGCCTCAAACTGCGGGCAAGCTTTTCGAAGCCTTCTACACGACGAAGAACGAGGGTATGGGAATCGGATTGTCGGTCAGCCGTTCGATAATCGAGCGCCATCACGGGCGCCTGTGGGCGTCGCCGAATGATGGTCCGGGAGTTACATTTACGTTTTCTATCCCGTGCAAGCCGGAAGGTTTGACGAGCGACGGTACGCACGCCAGTCGAATACCTTCCGTGTCGGATGCGGCATGAAATATCCACAGACATCACTCACCCAAAACTGATCTCTCAGGCAAGACCGATACCTAAGTCCAATAGACGCGCTCCCACGCGAGGCGCATTCTTAAAATTATGGTGTTGCGCCAGGAAAGGCGTCCGGCCGAACGTCTACTGGTCTCAGTCGTCGATGACGACGAGTCGGTGCGCGAATCGTTGCCCGACCTGCTTGGCGAATTCGGATTTGCAGCCCGTACTTTCTCATCCGCGGAGGAGTTCCTTGCGTCCGACTGCATCGAACAGACCCGTTGCTTGATCCTCGACATCGCCATGCCTGGGATGAGCGGACCGGACCTACAGAAGAAATTGAAACTGCGCGAGCAAGAGATTCCGATTATCTTTATCACGGCTAGCACCGATAAAGCTGTTCGACCCCAACTCATGGAACGGGGTGCAGTAGAGTGCCTGTTCAAGCCATTCAGCGATACGGCTATGCTTGAGGCTCTTAATTCGGCATTTCACGCGAAGCAATAATTTCCCGTTCGGTCATCGATTGAAATCCGAGGCGACTCGTCGGAGTCGTCAACGTGTCCCCTCGACGTGGAGCTTGCCGTCTTTGGCTGCCTCTTCGGGTGTCTTGCCATTCTGACGCGCGACAATGTAGGCGGCGTAAAAGTCTGACCAGTTGTGCTTCGGCGCGGTAGGTTCATATTCGCTGTGGTGCTTCTCAGCCTCCTGCAGAAGCTCCGTCAGGGTCGCGACATCCAAAGTGCTAAGCCCTCGGCCGGGCAGCCGCGTTGTGACTTCCTGAAACAGCCACCCATTGCCATCGGGATCGCGAAACGTGGCGAACGAGTTGTAGGTGCCATACTTGGGATCTGGACCGCTGATGCGGCCGCTGCCGTCGATCTGGAACTGAGCGCCTGGCGTTCCCGCGTGGAACATATCACTCACCTCGATGCCGCGTGCGACAAGATCTTTGCGCGCAGCCGCAATATCGGAGACGACCAGGTAGAGGCCTTGCGCCGATCCCGGTGCAGCCGGCGTTATCTTCGTGCCAAACTGAACCGAGCATCCTGAGCCGGGCGGCGTGAACTGAACAACCCGGAAACCGTTATCAAAAGGAAAGTCGGCGTCCAGCCGCCACCCGAGTTCCGTGTAGAACTGCTTCGAGCGGTCAACGTCCGCCACCGGGATGACGACCACCTCGAACTTCATGTCGACTCTCTCGGCGCTAGCGCCGCTCTGGGTCTGGGAAGCATTGACTGCAGTGTTCATCATTCCTCCGATCAGCGTGGTCTCGATTAAGCCAGAATCACGAAGACGAATCTATTGGACGAACGTATCGATTACCGTCCTTAAAATCAATCGAATCGAGAAGGCCTTCTCCAGCACTCGATACGAAAGTATCATCGATACCAAGGTCCAATTGTTTTACCCTCTCACGTCTGGCTTAATTGCGTTCGTTCGAAATGCACGTTGGTCGGACTTGCAAAACTTTTTGCGAAGGAGAACGCACCATGTCTAAATTTGTGAGGAAATCTGTGGCGAAAGAACAAAAAGGAGACAAGGTAGGAACACACACCGGCGTGCAGCGTATCGCGAGTTTGACCATCGTTGCGACAGCCCTGGCAGTGCTCGGCGTCCTTGGCACCGCAGCCCTCTTCGCAAAAGGCCAAAACGAAGACAAGTACTCGCTGATATCGCCAAGCGGAATCGCATTCTCCGACTTCCGGGGATACGAGGATTGGGCTGACGTCTCTTCCGCCCGAACCACCGAAATACTCAAGGTGATCGTCGCCAATCCGACCATGATCAAGGCGTACAAGGCCGGCATTCCCGTCAATGGCCAGCCTTTCCCGGAGGGCTCCATGATCGCGAAGCTCCAGTGGACACAGAAGAAGAGCACGGAGGCCCCTTTCGCTGTGGATGTGCCGAACGTCTTTAGCCAGGTTTTCCTCATGGAGAAGGACAGCAAGAGATTTGCGAAGAGTGGCGGGTGGGGATATGCGGTGTTCAACTACGACGCCACTTCGGACAAGTTCACGGCCGATGCCAAAAGCCCCTCAGACTGCGGGTTCGCGTGCCATACGCCTGTGAAGGCAAAGGACTACATCTTCCACCCGTACCAGAAGCGCTGAACCGCGCAAAGTAGAATCAGGAGTCGGACCTGGGGGAAAGCTGCGCAGTTTAATAGCGAGCCTCGCGGAGCACCTGGACGTCACGGAAAGACGCCCTCGAAAAGGCAAACCAGAGTCTCATGACTGACCAGCTCAGAAGCGGAAGCGAAGACCGCGCGCAACGGCCCAATCCACTGACCGATTTTTATGGCGAGGATCGTCATGAGCTGGTGCAGAAACTCGCTTACCAACACTGGGAAAAAAGAGGCAGTCCGCTTGGGTCAGCGGAGGTTGATTGGTTGGCGGCCGAAAAGGCCGTGCGCGAGTACCTTTTAGCTTCAGAAATGGATCTCGGGCCAGGCGAGCATCTGTACTCTTGACTGGCGTTTCTCTTAACATACACACTGACCGTTTCACAATCTGGAAAAACTGAGGACCGTCCAATGGGCACCAATCGCGTGGCGAGCCCAAGCTCTGCGGAAGTTGTTCCGATGACCGCCAGCGCTACCAATGTTTCAGACGTTCTGCAACGCTACGGATACGGCACGATGCCGTTTATCGGCACGGAAAACGCTTTCTATGAGCGGCATCTGGTTTTTGACAGAGCGATCGATCCTAAAGTAGCGAGTGCGCGCGAACGCTTTGAGGCGTTCTCCTGTTCTGTGCGTGACATTCTCGCGCAGCGCTGGGTGCTGACCAAGAGCACTTATGAGCGGGAGAATGCCAAACGCATTTATTACCTGTCGATGGAGTTTCTCATCGGGCGTTCGTTGGCGAATAACATCACGAATTTGTTGCTGGATCCGCTTTTGCCGGATGCGGCGCGAGAACATGGCATCGACTGGCTGGAATTGATTGAACAGGAGCCAGATGCTGGGCTGGGCAATGGCGGCTTGGGGCGGCTCGCGGCTTGCTTTCTTGATTCGATGGCGACCATGCAACTCCCCGGTACGGGCTATGGTCTTCGCTATGAGTACGGGATGTTTAAGCAAACGATTGTGGATGGTTGGCAAAAAGAGAATCCGGACAACTGGCTGCGCTACGGCGATCCGTGGGAGATTGCGCGGCTTCACGAGAATGTGGAAATCAAGCTGAATGTTTCATTCAAGTTGCAAGATGGAAATTTTCAAATCGTTCCTGACCGGCCGTCGAGCCTAATCGGCATTCCGTTCGATCGGCCGGTCGTGGGCTATGGAGGAAAGACGATCAACACGCTCCGGCTGTGGGCCGCGGCGGCGCCGGATTATTTCGATTTCGAAAAGTTTGGCACTGGAGATTTCGTGGGCGCACTCGGCGAAACTCTTCAAGCGGAGTCGCTTACGCGCGTGCTGTATCCGGATGATTCTACGACGAAGGGGCAAGGGCTGCGCTTTCTGCAGGAGTATTTTCTGGTCGCGTGTTCCATGGCCGACTTGGTCCGGCGTTTCTTGCGCCACAATTCGGATTGGAATAAATTTCCCGAGAAAGCTGCAATTCAACTCAATGATACGCATCCTTCTATGTCAGTCCCTGAACTGATGCGAATCTTGCTGGACGATGTGCACTTGGGATGGGACCAGGCCTGGGACCTGACGAAGAAGACTCTTGGCTACACAAATCACACCTTGCTGCCGGAGGCTCTGGAGAAATGGCCGGTGGCGTGGTTCGAGAGACTGTTTCCTCGTCACCTGGAACTCATCTACGAGATTAACCGCCGGCTGCTTGATGATGTTCGAATGCGGTTTCCTGGTGACGAGGGGCGTGTGCAGCGCGTGAGCCTGGTGGAAGAAGGCAGCACGCGCAAGATACGCATGGCGAACCTCGCCATTGTTGGATCGCATAGCACGAACGGAGTTTCTGCTATCCACTCCAAGCTACTGCGAACCACTACGGTGAAGGATCTCGCGGACATGTTTCCCGAGCGTTTCAGCAACAAGACAAACGGAGTGACGCCGCGGCGGTGGTTGCGCGAAGCCAATCCCGCGCTGGCTCGCGAAATCACGCAAGTCATCGGAGATGGCTGGATTACGGATCTTAGCCTGCTCAAACAGCTCAAGCCATTCGCGGAAGATTCCAATGCTCGCGAACGCTTCCTCAAGTCAAAGCGAGAGGCAAAAGTGCAGTTTGCCGACTGGCTCAAGTCAACGTTGGGGCGTGTGGTAAACCCGGATACTATTTTCGACTGCCACATCAAGCGTATTCACGAATATAAAAGGCAATTGATGAATGCGCTGCGGATTGTGATTTGTTATAACCGGCTGCGGGAAAATCCTGGGATGAAGATTGTGCCGCGGACGTTTTTCTTCGCTGGCAAAGCGGCGCCAGCTTACAAGCTGGCCAAGCTCATCATAAAGTTCATCAACAACCTGGCGGACACGATTGATGCTGACCCGGCGGCGCGCGGCCGGCTTAACGTTGTGTTCCTCCCGGAGTACAACGTTTCGTTGGCGGAAAGGCTGATTCCAGCGAGCGATGTTTCCAACCAGATCTCGACCGCGGGCTACGAGGCCAGCGGAACGAGTAACATGAAATTTATGATGAACGGGGCGTTGACGGTTGGAACCCGCGACGGCGCGACCATCGAAATGGCGGAGGAAGCCGGAGAAGAAAATATGTTTATGTTCGGGCTCACCGTGGAGCAAGTCGAGAACAGCCGCGCCTGGTACAACCCGAACTGGCATTATGAACATGAGCCGGAGACGCGCGCTGCACTGGACTTGATTTTTTCTGATCACTTCAGCCACAACGAACCGGGAGTATTCGCTCCCTTGCGCGATACGCTTCTCACGCAGGGTGATCACTATATGAACCTTGCGGATCTGACCTCGTATTGCAACGCGCAAGACCGAATCGGAGCGCTCTATGCTGATCCCGGAGCTTGGGCGCAGAAAGCAATCTTGAATGTGGCCAGCTCGGGAAAATTTTCGAGCGATCGCTCGATTGCGGAATATGCAAGCGAAATTTGGAAGGTGGAACCATGCCCAGTGGTCTAGAAGCACCGCTGACCGGTGAACGCATTTCGCCGTTGGCAGGCAAACCAGCGCCCAAGGATTTGCTGATCGATGTGGCTCGCCTGCAGAAGGATTATTTCGAGCGCCGTCCGAACGTGGATGATCCCAACCAACTCGTCAGCTTCGGCACCAGCGGACACCGTGGCTCGCCGTTGCGCGGCACATTTAATGAAGCTCACATCCTCGCCATTACACAGGCGATCTGCGAATACCGGCTTGGACAGGGGATCCGCGGCCCGCTCTATATGGGGAAAGACACGCACGCTGCCTCGGAACCCGCCCAGCGCACGGCGCTCGAGGTGTTGGCGGCGAACGGTGTGGAGACGATCATTCAGAAAGATGACGGGATAACTCCGACGCCGGTTATCTCGCGAGCGATTCTGGTTTACAACAAGGGCCGCGAAAAGAAAGACGGTCTCGCCGACGGCATTGTCGTTACGCCGTCGCACAATCCGCCGGAGGATGGAGGCTTCAAGTACAACCCGCCGAACGGCGGCCCAGCTGACAGCGACGTGACTCGATGGGTTGAGAATCGTGCTAACGAATTGTTGCGCGCGGGGAATGCCGGTGTGAAGCGGATTCCGTTTGATAAAGCCTTCAAGGCCGCGACCACTCACGAGGAAGATTTCATCCTGCCGTACGTTCGTGATCTGAAAAGTGTCGTCGACATGGAAGCGATTCGCGGCGCTAGCCTCAAACTTGGCGTTGACCCGTTGGGCGGCGCTTCCCTGCCCTGCTGGGAGCCGATCAATTCTATTTACGGGCTGGACATCGTCGTGACTAATCCAATCATCGATCCGACATTTTCGTTTATGACTGTTGATCACGACGGCAAGATTCGCATGGATTGTTCGAGTCCCTATGCGATGGCTCGGTTGGTCGGTCTGAAAGATCAGTATCAGGTGGCATTCGGAAACGATACTGACGCTGACCGGCACGGGATCGTAACTCCGGTTTCCGGTTTGATGAACCCGAATCATTACCTTGCCGTTGCCATCCGATATTTGCTCACGCATCGATCCCAGTGGCGCAGCACGGTTGCTGTGGGAAAAACGCTGGTGAGCAGCAGCATGATTGACCGCGTCGTCAAAAGCCTCGGCCGCAAGCTCAGCGAAGTGCCGGTGGGTTTCAAGTGGTTTGTCCCGGGCCTGGTCGATGGCTCGTACTGTTTCGGCGGAGAAGAAAGCGCTGGAGCGAGTTTTCTTCGTTTTGACGGCACAGCATGGACGACCGACAAGGACGGGCTGATCATGAACTTGCTGGCGGCGGAGATTACCGCGCGCACCGGCAAAAATCCTGGGGAACATTACCGCGAACTGACGGCGGAGTTTGGAACACCTTATTACACACGCATCGACGCGCCCGCTACGCCCGAGCAAAAAGCGAAGTTGGCAAAACTCACGCCAGACGCGGTAAAAGAATCAGACCTGGCGGGCGAGGCGATCACCGCCAAGCTGACCAAAGCGCCGGGAAACGATGCTCCAATCGGCGGCTTGAAAGTTGTGGCGGAGAGCGGTTGGTTTGCTGCGCGACCCTCTGGCACCGAAAACATTTATAAAATTTACGCCGAGAGTTTCAAGAGTCAGAACCATCTGAACGCGATTCTTCGAGAGGCGCAGGAGATGGTGAACAATGCGCTGGGTTCGTCGGCAGTTCTTTAGGGAGTCCGGCAATGAGCGGTGGGCGCAGCTAGACCGCGGACTGGCGAGCGCTCAAATCTAAAAACAGATGGGAGGTTAGCCTGTTTATTCAAGCTGCCAAGAGTATTCTCCTGGTCGTGAGCGCGCTGTTTCCGATCGTGGATCCAATCGGGGGCGCTCCGGTCTTTCTGCTGCTCACGAGAGACTACGCGGCCGAGACGCGACGAGTGCTGGCGCGCCGCATTGCGGTCGATAGTTTCATACTGCTGATCGCGTCCTATACCCTCGGGGCGCACGTGCTCTCCTTCTTTGGGATTTCGCTCCCGGTGGTGCAGGTCGGCGGCGGGCTAATCGTGATTTCAACCGGCTGGGCGATGCTGAATCAGAAAGACGCGAACGATCAAGGTTCGCCCAGGCGAACGGTCACTTGCGCGGATGCTCTGAGTCAGGCGTTCTACCCGCTGACGCTTCCTTTGACAGTTGGTCCTGGCTCGATCTCGATTGCGATTACTTTGGGCGCGAATGCTCCGCAGCATCTGGGCGCAAACCTGCTGACGATTGTCGCGGCGGCGATCGGTTCCGCTTTCCTGGGAGTAACTATTTATCTTTGCTACGCGTACGCCGATCGACTCGCGAGCAAGCTCGGCACCACCGGGACAACCGTAATTTTGAAACTGTCGGCGTTCCTGCTGGTGTGCATTGGAGTTCAGATCTTGTGGAACGGCGCGAGCAAATTGCTCGGTTCGTTGCCGCAGCTTGGCGGAGCTGTCGTGCTACCGCATTGAAAGCGAAGTGAGCGGTTGGAGTGGATGAAAGAGAGGGGCAATGAACAGCTCGAGCGTTGATCGGCCCGCCAACTTGGATGGCCCGGCCAAGGCTGCCAACACCCCGCCGTCCCCACTCGTAAAACGACCGACGTGGGATCAGGCTGAGGGCAACCCATTGCCACTTGGCGTCAGTTGGATCGAAAAGGAAGAAGCGTTCAACTTTGCCGTCCACTCGGAGCATGCAGAGAGCGTCACTCTGTTGCTCTATTCTCCAGCCGATCTGGTGAATCCCCTTCTGAGGGTTCAATTGGATTTCTTGCACAACAAGTCGGGGCAGATTTGGCACTGCCGCGTCCCAGTCGCAAAGATCAGTGAGGCTCGCTATTACGCGTATTCCGTATCGGGAGAGAGCATTCCTCAACTCCATAGCTTCGACCCGCAGAAGGTTCTGCTCGATCCGTACGCGAAGGGCATTTTCTTCCCACCCGGTTTTGATCGGAACCTGGCCATGCGAGAAGGATCCAATGCAGGCAGCGCGCCTTTGGGAGTGCTCTTTGATCACCGATCCACATTTGAATGGTCGGGCGATCGGTCTCCGTATCATGAATCGGATGCGGTCATCTACGAACTTCATGTGAAAGGTTTCACGAAGAACTCAAACTCAGGAGTCGGCCCATCGCGTGCCGGAACGTACGCCGGTCTCGTGGAAAAGATCCCCTATTTAAAGGAACTCGGCGTGACGGTTGTGGAGCTGATGCCGGTTTTTCAGCGTGATCCGCAAGAAGGCGACTACTGGGGCTATATGCCTTTGAATTTTTTCGCGCCCCATGCTCAGTACGCGAGCACGCAGCGAGATGATGAGCTGCGTATCGAATTCAAGAATATGGTGAAGGCTTTTCACCAGGCCGATATCGGCGTGGTGCTGGACGTCGTGTACAACCACACTTGCGAGGGCGACTCCAAAGGGCCGATCTACAGCTTCAAGGGGCTCGATAGCGCCGGCTATTACATGCTTTCCTCCGATCCGGCAAACCCCTACGCCAATTATTCCGGCACGGGCAATACCTTGAATTTCGGCCAGGCGCACGTGCGCAAGATGGTGATTGATAGTCTGCGCTATTGGAAGCGGGGGATGCATATCGACGGGTTCCGCTTTGATCTCGCGTCGGTATTCAGCCGCAATGCAGATGGATCGCTCAACTGGGGCGAAGCGCCCATCTTCAGCGAAATTGCCGCGGATCCGGAATTAGGGCGCGTGCGTTTGATCGCGGAACCGTGGGATACAGCCGCTTATCAACTCGGGCGAGGCTTCCCCGGCCTGACCTGGCTGCAGTGGAACGGTCGGTTTCGCGATGACGTTCGCCGTTTTGTGAAGGGCGACAACGGGATGGTTCCCGACTTGATGCGGCGTATCTATGGCAGCGATGATTTATTTCCAGACACCCGCGCGGACGCTTATCACGCATATCAGAGCGTGAATTATGTGACGTCGCATGATGGCTTCACGCTTTACGATCTTGTCTCTTATGACTACAAGCACAACGAGAAAAACGGAAATAATAATCAGGACGGTACCGACGCGAACTTCAGTTGGAATTGTGGGCAGGAAGGGGATGAAGCTGTCTCCCCGGCAGTCCGTGCGTTGCGCCGGCAGCAGGTAAAGAATTTCTGCTGTCTGCTCTTCTTATCGAACGGGACGCCGATGTTTCGGGCCGGGGACGAGTTCTTGAACACACAATTTGGCAATAACAATCCCTACAACCAGGACAACGAAATTGGATGGCTGGATTGGAGTCAACTCCGGTCCAATAAGGATATTTTCCAGTTCTTCAAGAAGATGATTGCGTTCCGGAAAAATCATGCCTCGCTGGGCCGAAGCAGGTTCTGGCGGGAGGATGTTACCTGGTACGGCGTCGGCCCCACAGTAGATTTGTCCTACGATTCGCACAGCCTCGCATTCTGCCTGCACGGCGCTTCTCAAGATGACGATGACATCTACGTGATGATCAATGCGTACTGGGAAGAGCTGGAATTCAATGTGCAAGAAGGAACAGCGCAGGAGTGGAAGAGAATCGTGGACACCGCTTTGGCCAGTCCAGATGATTTCTCGGACGACGGAATCCCCTTACAGAAGACGAAATACCTATTGGCTCCAAGATCGATTGTGGTCTTATGTCGACCCAAGAAAAGCGGCACTCGGGAGGGTCGATGAACTCGCGATCGAGAGTCACTATCTTCGTCGGCGACATGGCGTCGGTGCCGGCGATGCGATCCCCAAGTCACGCCTGTGATCTTCTCCAACGGATGGACGAATGCTTTCGGTTCTGCACTGTGACGGGCTGGTATCATCCCGAAGATGGGGCGGCGCGGAAAATTTATTACGTTTGAAGGGTTGGACGGGACCGGCAAGAGCACGCAGATGCGGAAGCTGGCAGCCGTGCTGCGCGCAGCTGGATACAAGGTGGTGGAGACGCGGGAGCCCGGAGGGACGGCTACGGGGGAGAAGATTCGGCGGGTGTTGCTGGATTCGTCGACGGAGGGTCTGGCGCCGCTGGCGGAAATGGCGTTGATGTTCGCGTCGCGTGCGCAACATATTGCCGAGGTGATACTGCCGGCGCTGGAGCGTGGGCAGATTGTGCTTTGCGATCGCTTCACCGATTCGACTGAGGCTTACCAGGGCAGCGGGCGCAAGCTGGGCAGCGCGGTGGTGATGGAGTTGCATGGTTTGTTGTGTGGAGGGTTGCAGCCGGATTTGACGATCCTGCTGGAGTCGGACCCGGCGATGAGTTTGGGGCGGGCGCGGAGAAGGAATCGGGCCGCGATGCGCGGGGCGAATCTTAGTTCAAACAAGAGTGCGGGGAAACATCCTGACGAAAACCGGTTTGAACAGCAGAACCGCGCATTTTTCACGCGGGTGCGCGAGGGGTATCAGGCGATTGCCGCGCGGGAACCGCAGCGCGTGGTTGGGTAGCAAAAGCGCCTGATTTTTCGATTATGTCACAGATGATTTTTTTGACATAAATGATAAAGTGACATATTATTAAAGATGTCATGGATCCGAATGAGAGTCATACTCGAGTTAACGAAAACGGACGGATTGTTATTCCCACTTCGTTCCGCCGCGCGCTCGGTATCCGATCAGGCGATACCGTTGTTCTGCGTATCGAAAGTAATGAACTGCGAATCACAACTTTGCGGCAGCGTCTCGCCAAAGCCCAGCAACTGGTTCGGGCGCACGTAGGCCCGAAGACATCTTTAGTGGACGAGTTAATCGCCGAACGCCGCGAGGCAGCCAAGCGTGAATAGAGTCGTACTCGATTCCTCCGCGCTGCTCGCGATTCTCAATCAAGAGCCAGGTGCGGAAGTTTTCGCGCGGCAATTTGGCTTGCTGGAAAGCGCGACCATGAGCGCGGTGAATGTCGCTGAGGTATACGGCAAGCTGGTGGCGCGGGGGATTGGCCCAGAAGACGCGTGGGAAGCGGTGCTGGCTCCCATCCCTGAAATTTTCGATTTCGACAAAGAACAGGCAAAAACGGCGGGCTGGCTGCAGCCGCAAACTCGCTCGCTTGGGCTATCGTTGGGAGATCGCGCCTGCCTCGCTTTAGCTATCGCTCTCAAAGCGCCGGTCTATACGGCAGATCGGGCATGGAAGAATTTGAAGCTTAAAATTGCGGTTCACGTTATCCGTTAGCGCTCGGATGTTTGCCCTATGGGATTTTCTGATTTTCGCGGAAATGCGGAGACGGTTCATCGCTTGCGCGATATGCTGGCGCGCGGACGGTTTCCCCACGCGGTAATTCTTGCGGGGGCGCGCGGGGCGGGCAAATATACGCTGGCGCTTATGCTGGCGCAGGCTTTGAATTGCCTCGCGCCTACTGAGACGGACGGGCTGCCCGATTCTTGCGGGCAGTGCGCGAATTGCCGGCGCATTGCGCTGGCTGCCGATCTGGATGCTCGTTTTGCGGAGGCGGTTGAGACTCGCGAAGGACTGCGCGAGGCCGATAAGAAGGATACGCGGCTGTTTGTGCAGACGCATCCGGATGTGCTGGTGATTCCTCCGGATCCTCCGCAGATGATGATCAAGGTGGATCAAGTGCGGCGGGTGATTGAGACGATTTACTACCGGCCATCGGAGGCGCGCGAGCGGGTTTATATTTTTACTGATTCTGCGTTCATGAAAGAGGCGGCGAATTCTTTGTTGAAGGTTCTGGAAGAGCCTCCGGAGTTCGCTACTATTTTTTTGCTGTCGGAGAATCCGGGCGAATTGCTGCCTACGATTCGATCGCGGTCGATGGTGTTTCCGCTCGGGTCTGTGCCGGTGGAGGATGTGGAGCGATATTTGGTGGAGCAGCGTCCGGAGTGGAAGGCGCCGCAGCGGGCGCTGGTGGCGCGGTTGAGCGAGGGTGCGCTGGGCCGGGCTCGAAGCTTCGATTTGGAGAGCTATGTAGCGGCGCGCGCAGATGCTCTGGCTATTCTCAACTCGGCTTTGCTGGGGGGCGAGCACACTGCGCTGTTTAAGATCACTGAGAGCTATCGCGCCGGGGCCGAGGGACGGGAGAAGACGGAACAACTTCTCCGCACGCTGTATTCGCTGCTGCGCGACCTGATGTTTCTGGGATCGGGCGCGAGTGAGATGGTTCACAACACTGACATTCAGAGCCAGTTGGTGAAGATGGCGGAGTCTGCCGATTTCGAGTGGATCGCCGCCGCTTCGGACCGGCTGGCTGAGGTGGAACGCGGGATGCGGCGCAACCTGCTGCGATCGTTGTCGCTGGACGGGTTGAGTCTGGCGCTCGAGAAGGCGTGAGGCGCTAACATGTTCCTCCCGGAACATTGTGCTGAATGTTTCCGTCGTATTGCGCAAGCTATAATTGCGCCCACGCATGGCGCTTACCTCCGGCACGAAGCTGGGACCTTACGAAATCCAATCGCCCCTGGGCGCGGGTGGAATGGGCGAGGTGTATCGCGCGCGCGATACCAAGCTCAATCGCGACGTTGCCATCAAGGTATTGCCTGATCTCGTCGCGCGCGACGCTGACCGGATGGCGCGGTTTATTCGCGAAGCGCAGACTCTGGCATCACTCAATCATCCCAACATCGCACAGATTTATGGTCTGGAAGAATCCGGCGGCGTGCGCGCGCTGGTAATGGAATTGGTTGAGGGCGAGGACCTGACGGTCCACATCGCGCGTGGACCGATCCCGCTCAACGAGGCGCTGCCGATCGCGCGCCAGATCGCGGACGCGCTCGAAGCCGCGCATGAATCGGGGATTGTCCATCGCGATCTCAAGCCCGCGAACGTTAAGGTGCGCATCGACGGCACGGTGAAGGTGCTCGACTTCGGTCTGGCCAAGGCGATGGATCCGGCGGGCTCCTCGAGCGCGAACCTGGCCAACTCTCCGACCCTCACCGGCCGGGCCACGCAGATGGGCGTGATTCTCGGCACCGCAGCCTATATGTCGCCGGAGCAGGCGAAAGGCAAGCCGGTCGATCGGCGCGCCGACATCTGGGCATTCGGCGTTGTGCTCTACGAAATGCTCACCGGCGAACGTCTATTCAAAGGCGAGGACATGTCGGAGACGCTCGCCTCGGTACTCAAAGACACGCCATCTTATGCGTCGTTGCCCGCGCAGGTTCCTCCGCGGTTGCGGCGTCTGCTGGAACGCTGCCTCGATCGCGATGTGAAGGAGCGGCTCCGCGACATCGGCGAAGCGAGAGTGGAGATTGCGAAGATTCAGAGTGGTGCGGCCGATACGGCGGTCATACCGGCGCCGGTGATCGCCGCGCCATCCCCCGCCAAAGTAAATCGTTCTATCGTGCTCGCCGCGGTCGCGGCAGCGATTCTTGCCGCCGTGGCCGTCGCGTGGTGGTTTGGACGAGAACACAGCGCAACGGAACCGGCATGGTCGGAGTTCACGCAACTCACCGACGCATCCGGTGTGGAAACTGGGCCGAGCATCTCTCCTGACGGACAGTCGTTCGCATACGCCAGCAAAGCGAAGGGGAGTTGGGACATCTATGTGCAGCGTGTGGGCGGCAGAAACCCGGTGGTGGTCGCCGGCGATGCGACGCGCGACGAAGTCTGGCCCTCGTTTTCCCCCGACGGCAAACAGATCGCATACAGTCTGAGCGGCGGTCGCGGCGGTATCTTCGTGGTGGGCGCGACTGGCGAATCGGCGCGGCGGCTTACGGATTTCGGATCCAATCCGGCATGGTCGCCTGACGGTCAGCATATTGTGTTCTGTACGGAGGAAGTGATCAGTCCTTACGCTACCTATTCCAACAGTACGTTATGGACGGTTGACCTGAACGGCAGCGGTCCAACCAAAATCCAGGATGAGGTCAGCGCGTACCAGCCGGCGTGGTCGCCTTCGGGACGGCGCATCGCCTTTTGGCAAAATGTGCAGGGACAGCGCGATCTGGCCACGATTCCCGCCAGTGGCGGGCCGCGCGTCATGGTGACTTCGGATGTGGCCGTCGACTGGGCGCCGGTGTGGTCGCCTGACGGGCACTTTCTCTACTTCGCCAGCGACCGTGGCGGCTCGATGGGCATCTGGCGGATTGCGATTGACGAAGCCTCCGGTCGTCCCCAGGGCGCGCCCGAAGTAATTGCCGCAGGGGCGGACGGATCCATGGATCTGCCGCACTTGTCCGCCGACGGCTCATCGCTGATATTCCGTTCGATGATCGAGTCCACAAATCCGGCGGCCATCGCTTTTGATCCCAAGACCGAGCGCGCCGGGGAAGTTCGGTTGCTACAGCACCGTACTGGCAACTTAATTCCGATGGACGTTTCGCCTGACGGCCAGTGGATCGCACTTAACAACCTGTTTGAACGCCAGCAAGACATCTTCATCATGCGGCCCGATGGCACCGGGCTGACGCGCCTTACCGACGATATGGCGCGCGACTGGTTCCCGCGGTTCACTCCGGACAGCACGGCGGTGACTTTCATCTCCAACAAGAGCGGCGCATATGACGGCTGGTTCATCCGACTCGACGGCAGCAACCGTATCAGGCTCACCGATCTCCCCAATGATGAGGTGAACATCGCGATGCTCGCGCCGGATGGCCGCAGGCTGCTGGCTATGGGCGAAAAAGGCACAAAGATCGGGTCGCCTCCCTGGCCCATTACGCCGAAGACCAGTATCGAGCTAAGAGACCTGTCGGTTGGAGGCGGCTCGCTGGGCCTTACCTATTGGTCGCGGGGTGGCCGCTGGTTGTCCGGCATGATTCTGCAACCCTCCGGCGAGACACGGGGCAACGCGCTCTATGACGTGGCGACGGATAAAGTGCGGCAACTCAGCGACGATGCGGGCGGCTATGAGTTGGCCTGGTTGCCCGGCAGCACGCGCGTCGTCTACTTCACCAATAGCGACAAGCTCGTGATTCAGGATGTCGAGTCGCTCAAGCGCCGTGAGATCGAAGTGAAGCTGCCCTTCCCGCCCGAGGCAGGGCGCGAGATCACGGCATCACCCGATGGCCGCACACTTTACTACGGCGCGCGGCAACATCTGGAAGGTGGAGCGGTCCGCGGCAAGAGTCAAGCAATGGTGCGGAGCCTACTCACGTCGGAGGCGAAGGATGTGAAATTGGGAAGTGGTTCCCTGCTTCCATTTTCTGATGTATCTTAAACTTGAGGCTTTCACGCTGCCGGTCGCTTCGGTATGACATCCTCCCCAGTCCCATTGTTTTCATGCGTTTACCGAGATTACTCTAGTGGTTCTACACCCTTCAGATAGATTGCTGCTGCGAATTCGTGGGCCTATAATCGTTTTACTCTGGGTAGGAATTCTCCGTCAGGTTCCGGGTAGCGAGATGCGAGGGTGAAGTCTGTCTAAGCGTTTTTTCACTTTGTCTTCG
>JBEKJF010000118.1:0-11988 GCA_050011375.1 Candidatus Sulfotelmatobacter sp. | reverse complement strand
AAACACTCAACAACGTCATTCACGGCAAGTCCGGAATCAGTCCGCAGATGGCGATTCGCCTCTCGAAGGCCTTTGGCAGCACGCCAGAAACGTGGCTACGGATGCAGCTTGCCTACGATCTCTCCCAGGCGCGAAAAGAAGAAAGCAAGATCAAGGTCCGCCGCCAGTATGTGCCTGAAGAACTACACGCTGAGTGACTGGTTCGCCGAAGGTTCCCTACGCCAGACCGGCATGAATGCCCAGCGACTCGGCGGCCTTACGCAGCCGCTTATCTTTTGTCCACAAGAGCGTGGACGAATTGATAAAAACCGACGCGATCAGGTGTGCGTCGGTCAGCCCGATGCCAAGACTGTACAAAAGACGCGTCTCAACCAGTACTCGCACTTCGCTCATCCGCGCCACGCGCACCTGGGGCAAAAGGTCCAGCAGCGCAAGGGTTTTCGCGCGCTGCCGCAGAGATCCAAGGGCAAGTTCCGCAACGATAAACGGATGGATCACGATGCGCCCCTCGCCCAGAAGCTTTCGCATTTCGTCGTTTCCCGAACGAAGGTGGTCAATCCAGATCGAAGTATCCGCGAGAATCAATGCGATCTCGCCCGGCGCCGTGGAACAGTCTTCAAGCCGGGCATCGTGCCTCCCAGAGACGCCAACCTCCGGGCACTCTCCCGCTCGATCAGCGCTTTGAGTGCTTCCCGCACCAAGGCCGTCTTCTCTTCGACCCCGGTGAACTCCTGGGCAATGCGTACGAGATCATCATCCAGCGCAAGGGTAGTTCTCATAAGAGATTCCAGGCACTGATTATGGCATCAGATGATGTCGATTTGTGTGCCTAGATTTGCGTGCGAAGACACAGAAATTGCTCTTTAATGATCCAAGCAAAGTGTGATGCCGGGGGCTCCAAGCTAGAAGCTAAGAGCTGCCCTTCTACTTCATCACTCCGCGCTGAGCAATCCCAATATTATCCCGGGTAGTGTTCTTCACCAGATACATCATCTCGTCGGCCTGCCGGATAATGTCATGCGCATCGCGCGCGTCGTGCGGATACGTCGCCAGCCCAATAGAAGCACTCACCTTCAAACTGATTCCATCGTCGCGGCAGAAAGTTGTGGCACGCAGCGCGTCGCGCAACCGCTTCGCCACCACCAGCGCGGAATCCTTTCCAGTCTGCGGCAATAACACCACAAATTCATCACCTCCGTACCGAAAGGCAAAGTCAATCAAGCGCAGTTGCGCTTTCACCAGGTTCCCAATTTCCGCCAGCAGCCGGCTGCCCACCAGATGCCCGTGCGTGTCGTTGACGGTTTTGAAGTGATCGAGATCGATGAACAGCACGCTAAACTCATATCCAAAACGCGACGAGCGATAGACCTCGGTATCCAGCGTTTTGTACAAGTGCCGCGCATTATAAAGCCCGGTGCAATCGTCGGTGATCGTCAACTCCTGGATCTTCTCCACCCAGCGCGCGTTCTCTATCGCAATGGCCGCGTAGTCACACAGCGCCCGCAGAAAAAAAACTTCCTGCTCGTGAAAGTGCGCCATGTCCACATTCACCAGTTGGATCACGCCCAGTACTCGCAGCCGCGACCGCAGCGGCATGCAAATCACCGACCGCGTGTCCCACCGCGTAACCTCGTCCACCCGCTTGGCGTATCGCGAGTCATGCTCCACATCCGTCGATATCACCTGTTCGCCGTGCTTCGCCACCCATCCCGCGATGCCTTCGCCCATCTTCAGCCGGACATTCTTCAGAGCCTCGGCCGCATCGCCCACAGCAATCGCAAAGTACAGTTCATCGTGCTGCTCATCCACCATCAGCAACGACCATGTGTCCGGACGGAAATATTCTCCCATCTTTTCCATAATAGTTTGCAGAATGGAGTCGAGATCCAGCGAAGACGTGAGCGCTTTCGCTACGTCGTGGAAGATGCCCAGTTCCTGGCTCTGGCGGGTTAGTTGCGTGCCGGTGGCCTCGGACATTCCTGATCCCATGACCTCAGTTTGGATGAAGTGGCGGTTCCAAAAAGTATATTGGCGCAGCCCCGCAGGAGCAATGAACCTTAGTAACCAGAACCCCTAAAGCCAATGCCATGAATCAAATGCGGCCAAGCCGAATCAGCAGCTTACGGCTGCGAGCCTTCATCGCTGGTGTACCCTTCCGGGCAGCCTCATCCAGGATTTCGACCACTTTCTCTCGAAAACTGGAATCCGCCTCAGCCATGTCAGCCAGTCCCTGCAAAGCGAACGTCTTCACAATCGAACTGCGATCTTCCAGATAGCCTTCCAACAAAGACACCGCAGCCTGCCGTTCTTTAGCATTCAGAAGAAGCCGCGGAACCATGACCGCCAGATGCCAGCGCAACTCCTGTTCCTGCGCCTCGGCCATCAGCCCGAGCAACTCCTTCCTGTAAGGCTGAAGCAATTCCCGATGTTTCCGAGTGATCTTCTCAGTGGCGTCCGCGGCGCGCATCCGCACCAGCGCATCCTCCGACCACAAACCGGCAATCAGTTCAGCAAAAAGCGCGATATCGTCAGAGACCATTTTCGCGACACGATCCGCCTGCCCGATCGACCTTCGATCCCCTCCGACAAGCAGAGCAAGAATGTCTTTTCGTACCATGAGAAAAATCCTGGAGTGCGCAGATAAACAGTCCGCGCGACCGTGGAAGAGCGGCGCTTTCAGCGCCGCATAAAGCACCCCAAAAAAGCAACCGGGCTTCAGCCCCCGGAAAAGCATTTCCACCGCGGTGGGAGTATCCTTGTAACATGAGAACAGCCGCCGTCGCTATGCTTCTGCTGGCGATGCTTTCCGCGCCAACCCTGCAAGCCCAAAGCACCCCGCCCGCAGATCCCAAAAGTGTAACCGTGATCGACGCAGGCATCGGCGCCTGCACCGCCGATTTCACGGTTAACGATGCCGACGGCGTGCCCGTCTATGCCGCGAAAATCCAAGTGCACCTCACCTACGGGTTCATGAACCTTCACAAGCTCGATCTCGAGGCCGGCACCAACGCCGCCGGCAAAGCCCGTTTCATCGGACTCCCCGACAAACCTAACCAGGGACTATTCTTTCGCGCCTTCGAAGGCACCCGCCAAGGCTCAGCCTTCGACAACCCCGCAAAAACCTGCAAGGCAAATTTCACGATAACGCTAGCAAGATAAAATCAGGGTTACCCTGTGCACCTCCGTGTCCCCTGTGTTAAAGGTTTTGGCTTTTCTGAGCAACCGACAGTAACGTAGATCACCCAGCCGCTTCTGGCGTCCGCTCCAACCTTCGCCTATGATTATTTCGTCTGCCTAGCGATTTACAGGAGCCGAAAGTGGGAGTCTTCGGAGAAAAACTTCGCAAACAGCGTGAGCAGCGCGGGCTCGAACTCGATGCCATCTCCAATACCACGAAAATCAGCACCCGCATGTTGCGCGCGCTAGAAGACGAACACTTCGACCAGCTTCCTGGCGGCGTCTTCAATAAGGGATTCGTCCGCGCCTTCGCCCGCCAGATCGGACTCAACGAAGAAGAGGCAGTATCCGACTATCTCACCGCACTGCGCGAAAGCCAGATCCAACAGCAATCCATCTTGCCCGATTTCCGATCACCGGGCAGTAGGCCCAATGCGCCAGCCGCGCCTCAACTTCGCGAAAATGTCATCGCCGCTCATAGCCTTGGTAGTGACGACATCGACGACGCCGGCGTCGAGGAAGCTCACTCCCACCACGAGGATCGTGGCAGCCGGGCTCAGGATAAGGATTTTTCCCCGTCAATCGTTTCCACTCCTCAGCCTCGCGAGCGCTTCCCCCAAAAATATCCCGCTGGCAGCCCCGGCGACCAAGCCGTTCAATCTTCCGCCCCAGTGCCATGGGGCAAGCTGGCGATCGCTTTGCTAGTCGTGACCGCGGCGTTGGCCACCTGGAATTTTCGCCGCCACGCCCAGGCCACGCCTGCGCCGCAGCCGGTAGCCGTTTCCGATCGGACCCCAACAGCTTCAACACCTCCTCCGGCGTCGACCTCATCCAGCTCCTTGACGGTTGGACCAGCCGCACCAGAAAAGAATCTGTCGGCAGGAACGCTATCTTCCGAAACCATCTCCGCACCCACCGGCGCTTCAACGCCCACGCTGTCCGCGGCAGTCGCACCTGCATCTGCCGCAAAGCCAGATCCCCTCGCCTCGCGGCCCAGCGCCTCCACCGGCGCCGTCAACTCTGTAGCCAACCCGAACCAGCCAGATGTCAAATCGCCGGCCAATCCCGTGCCGGCTAGGGTTGCTCTCGCAAAGCCGCCCAGCACGTTCACCCTGCTGATCCGCGCCGAAGAAACCACCTGGGTCTCGCTAGCGGCCGACGGCAAACCCATCGCCCACGAAACTCTGATTGCGCCCGCGCACACCTCTATACGCGCCACGCACGAGATCGTTGTAAGAGCGGGCAACTCCGCCGGCATCGGCTTCGTTCTGAATGGAAAAGATATCCCCGCCCAAGGGAATGAAGGCGAAGTAAGAACCTACACGTTCGACGCCACTGGCCTGCAGACAATACAAACAACAACGCAGCAGCAATCACCCGCCGCCAAGCGTTAAGACCTCTCTCCAGAAATCGTCCGCGAAGCCCAAACCCTCCACGAGTGAGTCAGAACTGAGAGCTGAAAGCTGCCCCTAAGCCGCCGTCCGCAACTCCTTGCGCAGCGCGTCGACATCCTCGCTGCCATTCTGCTTGAAGACTTTTCGCGCCTTCTCCAGGTGTTCTTCGCTATCCACGTTCGCAATCACCAGCGAATGCCCGCGCCGCAAAGCCGCGTGATAGAACTGCACATCATCTTTCGGAACGCCGTCCTCCATCGCATGTTCGGCCACGTCGCCGGCTTTTGCGCCCGCCGCCGCGCCGCCCAATCCCAAAACTGCGGCCGCACCCAAACCAATGGCAAAAATCGGGCCTACTCCCGGAACCAATAAGCTCGCAATTGCCGCTCCACCCGCCAGTCCTGCGCTGGCACCAACCGCTCCGCCCATTAATGCGCCCACCGCTTTCCCCATGCCATCGTCTTCAGCATCGGTCGTAGGAACGCGATCGAGCTTTTCCTCTGTCGAAACGAGCACCGCGCTATGTTCCGGCGACTCGCTGCTCAGAAAGACGATGGACTCCCTGTTCACGCCCGTGCTTAACAGACCTTCTACTGCCTGCTGCGCCGAAGCCACCGAATGAAAAATTCCCACAACGCTTTCCATAATTCCTCCTGAGGCAAGTCAGCTTCGCCTTGAGTTAAGATTCATTTGCCACGAAAGAGTTGCCGTAATTATTCGCCCGACACCAGTCGTCGTAAACCATCACCCAACCCGCTGCATCTAACCTCCGGCATCCAGGACCCAAACGAGGACCAATCATGGACGAAAACCTGTCCCATCAAATACTCGATGAATTGCTTCCTTCTCTCGAATCGCTCGACACGAAGGTTTCAGCCCTCTTGCAGTTGTTGAAGGACAAAGGAATCGCGACGCAAGAAGAATTGACAAAGTACCTCGATCAGGCCGCAAACGCCAGCAATGTGAGGTGGCTCGCCGCCCGCGTGAGATTGGATTACCTGCTCTCCTCCGCCGCTAAAGCGCCAGACCCCGCCGCGGAGAAAAAATCTCCGCAGCCCGCAGACCACCGCGAGCCCGTCTCCGAGCCAAGTGCGGAAGGCAAACACAACGAAAAAACGAATGCCGAAACATCTGGCCCAAAAGAAACGACAGTCACAGACGACCGAAAGAACACAGACGCAGGAACAAAAAAAACCAGTCCGGAACCGATCGCTGAAAACAAAAGAGACAAAGAAAAGACGGAAACTGGCGATCCTGCGACTGCGGTGGCGTAACCTTCACCGGCTCTGCCGAGCCACACTGCGCCTCGTCCCGGTTACTGAAGGCACCGTCCACTCCCGAAAACGGTTGCTACCCTCTTCTTCGCCGGGCTACGCTGCCCGCATGACTACCCTATCGAAACTTTTTCTGATTACTGTGGTTCTCTGCACCTTCGCTCTGGCGCAAAGCGCACCCAAGAACAGCCATGCCAGTCCATCCAAACCCGCGGCCAGCCCGGCAGCCACTCAAAACGGAAAAGGCCAAAAAGACGCAGCCGCCAAGGGCTGGGCCGGGCACACCAGCAACATGTCAGGCAATCACAAGGACATCATGGGTGTCGCAGCCGACAAAAACCAGGGGTCTACAACCCACAGCGGCAACATGATCGGCAATCATAAGGATGTGATGGAGGGCACGGCGCCAGCAACATCCACCGGCGGCAAAACTCAATCCGCAACCACTCCCGCCGCTTCGCCAGCGCCCTCATCCAGCAGCCCCAAGAAATAAGGGCCTCCTGGCAGCCACAGCGGGCCCCACTCTATTCGACTGGAAGTATAAGACTGGCCGGCGAAAGTCGCACACGCCAAAAGATGACGACAGCAAAGAGCACAACTGGCCGCACCTTAGGTTTTAAGACCCCCGTGTTAGTCACTTGACACTTCGGCCCCTCTAAGTGCCCAACCACACCGGCGGACATGTAAGTAATAGCTCACAATTTCCGCGTCTTGCCACGCTAACTCAACTTACTCCCGTAAGACACTGACAATACAAGTCTGTCCTGTTTTCGTAACAAAATAAGCGCGACTGTTTTATCCACAGCTATCTGGTTTAAAGTTCTCCGCAATTCGCCAGCACCCCAACTTACAACCACGATCAGACCACGCCACCGTCGCAGTTAAATCGGCAATTCCGATTCAAGGAGACTCGCATATGAAGAACATCTCTCGCTTATTGTCAGCTGTGCTCGTTATGTTGAGCCTGGCATGGTCACTTCCCGCCGTAGCACAAACTATCTATGTCTCTACCACTGGCAGTGACACAAGTGGTACCGGATCTTCTGGTTCGCCCTTCGCCTCTCTGGCCAAGGCTCAGTCTTTCATAGAAACGTCAACCTGCGGCACCCGCTCTCAGTCAGCCACCGTCAACATCGGCCAGGGCACTTACTATCTCTTGTATAGCCCGACTAATCCTGGCACTTTGGCCTTCACCTGCAAAGATTCCGGCACCAGCACCTACGGTGTCACCTGGCAGCCCAACTCTTCCAATACCGCGCCAGTTGTGGTTAGCGGCGCCATTCGAGTAGGGGGCACCTCGGGGACCTCCGGCCTCGGTCTCACCTGGACGCTGACTAGCGGTTACACGAATGTCTACCAAGTCACTCTGCCCTCGACTTACAACAACAACAATCCCACTACGCACCTTACCTACAATCTCCAGCCCTTCGAATATCTGTATTACCTTCCCTCCGGGGGCAGCACGCCCACGCGCCGCTTGCGCGCCCGCATTGAGCAGTCCACCGGCGTGGGCTACTACATCAGCGGCACCCACTGCGTCTCCACCCAGACCGGCCTAAACGTCAGCATGTCGCTTTGCAACCTCGGCACCTATCTAAGAGTCTCCAGCCCGGTCCTTTACAATTCCGGCACGAATACGCCGAACTGCCCGAACGACGGGGTCAAGTGCCTCGATCGCTTTGTCTTCAGCAGCAGCGGCCCCGACGGCATTTTTAATTGGACGAACTTGAACGGGACCTACAGCGGCAGCACAAGTGGAACCGGCTTTTCCGGCCCCTGCAACGCCACCTCCGGCTCCTCTTATCCAGAAGGCGACATCGGACTCACTCTCATCGACGCCTGGACCGTCGACGCCATGCGCATCGCCTGTATCGACAACACCAACGACATTATCTATCTCACCGGCGCCACGAAAGCCAACACCGGCCTTACCAACTTTTTTGGCCCGAACACCAGCCACCGCTATTACATCGAGAACGTTCGCAACGCTTTCATCGCCGCCCAGGCCGCGGGCCAGACTGGCTTATGGTATTGGGATCGCTCCACCAGCATCCTCTACTACATCGTCAACCCCGGCGAAAACCTTTCCACCGACACCGTGCTCATTCCTCAGCTTCCTTACTCGTCAGTCGTCGCTTCCGGACAGCAACTCAGCAATCAGTTCCCCCAGACAGGAAGCGACCCCAGCGATTTCGTCGGCGGCAGCCTCCTCTGGGCCAAGGCGCCGACGGGCAGCGCATCCGGCCTCAGCTACGTCAACTTCGATGGCATCACTTTTCAAATGGACGATTTCGTCCCCTCCTTCACCGGCTTCAACAATGACGACAACGGCGACATGCCGGTTCCTCAAGCTATCGACTGTGAAAGTTGCCAGCACGTCGTCTTCAACGGCGATACCGTCGCCTACACCTCGGGCTCCGGAATTCTTATCGCCTCGCCTCCCGGAAACACGACCACAACCGCCGCAGCCACCGACGATACCGTGGAAAATTCCTCTTTCCTCGACATCGGCGACAGCGGCATCCGCCTTGGTCACGTAGTGAACACCCACGATCTTTCCACTTATGTCGTCAATAACATCACCGTGAGCCAGAACTTAGTCGATGGTTACTCACGCGTCTTCGCCGACGGCGAGGGCATTGCCGAAGCCAACGGCCAGGGCAACATGATTGAAAACAATGACGTAACCGATGGTTACCACGCCGGCATTTCCATCTGTCAGGAGAGCTGCGGACCGTTCAGCAGCGGAGTGGGCGTCAGCGGCAGTCACATCACCACCCAGTCCAACCGCCTGTGGAACTTAATGCAGGGCGTCACCTCCGACGGCGGTTCTCTTTATTACAACGTCGGCGGCCCTGCCGGCAGCGGAACCGGCAACACCATCGCCGGCAACCTGGTTCATGACACCACCGATTCCAGCATCATCGATGGCTTCATGGTCATCCCTGGCACGGGCTATGGCGGCAATGGGATATACCTCGATTCTCAGACCGGCGGTACGGCCGTCGAAGACAATGTGGTGTATCACTTGTCCGGATTCGCCATCTCACTCACCGAGGGACCCAGCCTCAACTACGCTTCCAACCCCAACACATTCGAAAACAATATTTTCTCCCTGCCTCTGGCGGGCGTGCTGTTCGAACAAACCCCCTGGCCTCAGGGATGCCCCAGTTCCGGCACATTTACCACCGTGAATGTCTTTTGGAACATCTTTAACTTCGACCAGACCGACTCCCAAAAGGCCAACAGCTTCTTTGTAAACGGAGGCTGTCAAAACTCCTGCGGACAGAATTACTACAACTTCCAGAACTTTGAGGCCAACATCTACTACAACACCAAATCAAATTTCTGTACCGACACTAATGCCTTTCACGTGCTCGACGTAGCCAACCAGTCGACCCTGAACGGCTCCTGTCCCAACTTTGTCAAGACCAACTACGACTGGCTCACCTTCGACAATCCCCCGGGAGGCAGCGCTACCTGGCAGCACGGCGTCACCATTCATACGCCTACCATCAACATTGACGAAGACGACGCTCAAAACACCACCAGCTACTTAGGAACTTGTAGCTGGAACCCGAACTTCGGAACCACCGGCAACCCCAGCGATTACATCATCACTTCCACCAACCCTCCGCCAGCCCAGTTCAACTACAATGCCACCAACAGCACCATCAATTCGGCGGGACGTACCGGGCAACCCACGCCGGCCGTCATTCCCGAAACCCTCCCCACTTACAGCTACACCAACACCCAGTTCTAAGCGGTAACGTCTGGGCTGCCCCGCTCTTGTCTCTGCGATCTTTGCAGAGACAAGAGCGGGGATTTTGATTTCTTCTATCCAGGGCTATCCATGCTCTCTCCAGATCACTTCGCCGGCTCCCAGCCCTCGGGCAGCATATCGAATGCCAGCGTGTCACGGTAGGCAAACTGATTGCCTTCCATCACCGCCAGCGGCGTCAACATATGCCAGATGCGGTCATCATCGAAGACATACGACTCGCCCATCTCGCGCATCGTGAAGCGATCCATTTCGCGTTTCTCATTGTCGGTGATGACGACTTCCCCGCCGTCAGCGCCGCAACGCCCCACCAGATGCGTAGCAATATATTTCTCTCCGTCCTTATGCAGCCCCGGCGGACTAGTATCGCAAGGCCGCCCCGGCGTAGCCGTAAACCTTATTAAGTGGACGTTGACCAAATACTTCGTCCCCACCGTCGACAGCGGCAGCGAATAAAGCTGCTGAGCAATCATCTTTCGAACTCCGATAGAACCCGCGACCTCCGCCGCCAGCGGAGCATACTCCCGCGCCTGCCCGCCGATGGTCGTGTTGTATTTCTTCAGCTGCACATAAGGCGTGCTCTCTTCAGTGAACCAAACCTTCACCCCGCCCTCAACAATCTCAGCCCCAGCACGATTCAAAGATCGATACCGATCGCCACCGTCGTAGTACCTGTCCCGAGGCATGGACCAAGCCGCACGAGCCAACTCATCCATAGCCCGAGCAATGTCCAAGTCAACTCGAAGCGCCCGCCGGCTAAACCCGCGCTCAATCAGTTCGCCACGCGACCTGCCATCAGTCGCCACCGAAATAAAGCTACCTTCATCCATAACTGTTCCCGAGAAATAAGGCGTACTCGCCTTTCCGGCACCATCATAAATGAGGTTGCTCCGCCTTCGCCGTTTTCGCGTAAGCTTGAGGCGAGTAAAGATATACTGATGGGCTGCCATGGCCCTTACCGCCGGAACGATTCTTGGGGACTATGAAATCCGCGCACCCTTAGGTGCGGGCGGAATGGGGGAAGTTTACAGCGCGCACGACATCCGCCTCGATCGCGAGGTCGCAATCAAAGTCTTGCCCGAATCGGTCAGCTCCAACCCAGACCGGCTGCGCCGTTTCGAGCAGGAAGCGCGAGCGGCGGCGGCCTTGAATCATCCCAACATTCTTGCCGTATACCAGATGGCGACGCACCAGGGCTTGTCGTACATGGTTACGGAATTATTGGTCGGCGAAACGCTGGGCACGCGTCTCATTCGCGGCGCCATCCCTGCGCGTAACGCGATCGACTACGCGGTGCAGATCGCCCACGGCCTCTCCGCAGCGCACGACAAAGGCATCGTCCATCGCGATCTCAAACCCGACAACCTGTTCCTCACCAAAGATGGGCGCATCAAGATCCTCGACTTCGGCTTGGCCAAACTCACGCCGCCTTCACCCTCATCCGGGCCAGCCTCATCCGACAATGAAAAAACCCAGACACTCGCTGCAGTCACCGAACCTGGCGCTGTGATGGGAACCGTCGGTTACATGTCTCCCGAGCAGGTACGCGGACACGTGGCCGATCATCGCTCCGACATCTTTGCCTTCGGCACCATTCTGTATGAGATGGTGACGGGCAAACGCACGTTCAGCAAGCCGACCTCCGCGGAAACTATGACCGCGATTTTGAATGAGGATCCTCCGCCGATTTCGCAACTCGTGCCGAACGCGCCGCCGAGCCTGCAGCGCGTGGTGCATCGCTGCCTGGAGAAAAATGCAGACCAGCGTTTTCACTCCGCGCACGATTTAGCCTTTGCACTCGAAACGTTGTCGGACTCAGCAATCTCTGCCGGCACTCACGCCACTCAGCCCGAAAAGAAAAAGTCCAGCAGCCGGCGAACCATAATCGCAGGAACTGCGGTGGCAGCAATCTTGTGCGCAGTTCTGATCGCATTTTTCTTGACGCGGCCGGAACCACCTCCCAAAGTTTCCAATTACGTCCAGCTCACCCACGACGGGCAGCCCAAGCAGATCATCGCCACCGACGGTTCCAGACTCTACTTGTCCTTGGGTACAGAGCTGTCCCATAGCATTGGTGTGATTTCCACCGCCGGTGGCGAGCCGATCCGAATAGCGATACCCTCCGCCAACATGGTGCCCGCCGCGCTTTCGCCGAATGGATCGGAGTTTCTCCTGATCGATGCCAACGGCGACCCACTCGCCGGCCCCCTGCTGACCCTGCCAGTATTAGGCGGTTCCCCGCGAAGACTGGGCGATACAGCCGGAAACTCCGCCGCATGGTCGCCCGACGGCAAAATGCTTGCCTACAGCAAATGGAAAGATTTATTCCTGGCCAAGGCCGACGGCAGCGAACCCCGCAAGC
>JBEKJF010000117.1:0-12002 GCA_050011375.1 Candidatus Sulfotelmatobacter sp. | reverse complement strand
TCGCCCGCGCAAGAATATCTCCCGCGGTGGTCTCGGTGTAATGCGTATATTCCGTGTAGAGATTGTTCTCGCAGACATAGATCACAGGCAGCTTGAACAGCTGCGCGAGGTTCATCACTTCATAGAGAACGCCCTGGCCGAGCGCGCCTTCCCCGAAAAAACATACTGCCACACGGCCGTTACCCAAAGAGCGCGCTGAAAACGCGGCTCCCGTGGCGATGCCGGCGCTGCCGCACACGATTGCATTCGCGCCCAGATTGCCGGTGGCCGGGTCTGCAATGTGCATGGAACCGCCCTTGCCCTTGCAATACCCGGCTTTTTTGCCCAGCAGTTCGGCGAACATTAAATCGGGGGAGGCACCTTTCGCCAAACAATGTCCATGGCCGCGATGCGTGCTGGTAATGTAATCGGTTTGCTCGAGCGCTTCGCATACTCCGACTGCGACCGCTTCTTCGCCGATGTAGAGATGAGCGAGGCCCGGCATCAATGCGCGCGTGTAAAGTTCGTTGACCTGCGCTTCGAATTGGCGAATGGCAACCATCTGCCGGTACATGTGGAGCAGCAGATCGGTCTTTTCTGAAATTTCGTTTGGCTGAGCGGCAGTCGTCATTTTTGTACTCCTGACATCCGCGCCAACACGTCGAACACGACGGCGAAGTCTTGCTTCTCCCAGCCCATACCGCGAGCTGCCGTGAGGAACTCATTGCTGATCGAAGTGGTAGGAACGGGAACATTCAGCTTGCGGCCCAACTCCATCGCCAGCAGCATATCTTTCTGCATCATGTTGACGTCGAACCACGCTTCTTCCGGCTGCTGCAGAACGAAAGGACCGCGGTACACGATCATGGGCGAAGCGATGGCGCTATTCACCATCACATCTACGGCAACTTCGCGCGCAATCCCGCTCTTCTCGGCCAGCAACACTCCTTCGCAAAACGCCATCATCTGAACTGCCAACTGCAGATTTACTGCGATCTTCATCGACAGCGCCACACCGTTGTCGCCCACATGCGTCACCTTTGGACCGATATCAAGCAGCAGCGGCTTCAGGCGCTCGAAAGTTTCCTTGCGTCCGCCGACCATCACCGAGAGCTTGCCTTGCTGCAGCGTGATGACACTGCCTGAAACCGGGGCGTCAATCATGTCGGCGCCGGTCTCGCGAACTTTTGCTGCGAGCGCGCGGCTCACTTCCGGGCTCACGGTGCTCATATCGATGTGGAACTTGCCGGCAGTCAAGCCAGCGAGCAAACCTTCCGGACCCTCGGTCACTGCGGCGAGAGCTGCGGCGTTGGTGACCATCGTGAAAGTTACATCCGAGGCCGCGGCAACGGCTTTCGGAGAGTCGGCAAACTTCATGCCTTTGTCGATCAACTGCTGCGCCTTCGAGCGCGTGCGGTTGTATCCAGTGACGGTATGGCCTTTTTCGAGAAGGCGCGCGACCATGTTGCCCCCCATCACGCCGAGACCGATGAATCCAAGTTTGGCCATCCAACAATTCCTTTTCGCTTATTCTTGCGTCTTACTTTCTCCCCAACGACGACGAATCTTCAAGCACTTGCTGGAGATGGGCGCGCATCGCTTCCCTCGCGGCCTCAGGATTGCCCTGCTCCACGGCCGCCAGAATTCGCTTGTGATGAAACTGACCGCGCTCGGGTCCTCCGTCGACGTTGAAGATGCGGCTGCGCTGCTCGCGCAACAGACCAACGATGGAATCGAGCAGCGAGAGAATCAGGGGATTACCCGCCGCTTCAGCGAGCGCTAAATGGAAATCGAGATCCGCTTCCACATACGCATCGGGATCACGCAAGCTGCGATCCATTTCCTCAACAGCTTCCCGCATGGTGCTCAGCAATTGTTCCTCGATTCGGGCAGCCGCCAGGGCGGCAATCTCGGGCTCCAGCACGAGCCGCAATTCCGCGAGGTTCGCAGATCCTTCCAGCGGGTTGATGCGAATCATCAGATCCAGCGACTGGCGAATCGAATGCGACGTTCCATTCGTCACAAACGTGCCGCGGCCAGAATAGGCTTCCACCAAACCTTTTTCACGCAAAGTCTTCACCGCTTCGCGCACCGCAGTTCGGCTGACGCCAAAGCTATGAGCCAGGTCGCGCTCTGCCGGTAGTTGGTCGCCGGGCTTGAGTTGGCCTTTGAGAATAGCGTCTTCCACCTGTTGCACAATTTGTTCGTACAGGCGAGAGGTCTTTACCGCCCGGTACATTGGTTTTGTGGCCAGAAGATCCAACGACTGATTTGTCATTCGCCCCCCCAAAATCCATCAGGCCCGAACAATTCGTAAATAGTTGTCGTGATCTAACAACCGGTCTAACAATCGGTGCAACAACATGCTGCGCAGACGGCCGCCTACTGAATCGAAACCGTCTTGATGTTCATAAACTCGCGTATGCCTTGCGCGGCCAGTTCGCGCCCGTGGCCTGAGTACTTTACGCCACCGAAAGGCAGGCGCGCATCGGAGGCTACCATCTTGTTCAGAAAGACCATGCCGGCGTCGAGTTCGTTGATGAACCTTTCGGTTTCAACGGGATCGTTGGTCCAGGCGCTTGCGCCCAGACCGAAGCGGACGTCGTTGGCGATCTGAATGGCCTGATCGATATCCTTCACGCGAAAGATCGAGGCCACCGGTCCAAAGAATTCTTCGCTGTACGCTGGCGAATCTTTCGGAATGTCAGTAAGAACAGTCGGCGCATAGAAGCTGCCCGGCAGGTTCAAGGGATGGCCGCCAGTCAACACGCGCGCACCTGCAGCCACAGATTTTTTCACGGCTTCGTCGAGCGAAGAAACGGCACTGGCGCTGGCCAGCGGACCGAGTTGCGTGCCCTCCTGGAACGGATCGCCAACGCGCAAGTCCTGCATGCGCTTGACGAACTTACTCTCGAATTCGGGCGCGATTTTTTCGGCCACGATGAAGCGCTTGGCCGCGATGCACGATTGGCCGTTATTCTGAATTCGCGCGTCGACCGCCGTTGTGATTGCCGCTTCGAGATCGGCGCTGGGCATCACAATAAAAGGATCGCTGCCGCCCAATTCGAGCACAACTTTCTTGATTCTTTTCGCGGCGGAAATTCCAACCTGAATTCCGGCGTCTTCACTGCCAGTTAAAGTCGCAGCCATCACGCGCGAATCATTCAGAATTGCATCAACCGGGCCCGAGCCGATCAGCAGCGTCTGAAAAACGCCTTCGGCAAAACCAGCGCGCCTGACGATCTCTTCAATCTTCAGCGCGCATTGCGGAACATTCGAGGCATGCTTCAGCAGTCCGACATTCCCCGCCATCAACGCCGGCGCAACAAAACGAAACACCTGCCAGAAGGGGAAGTTCCATGGCATGATCGCGAGGATGGGACCGATCGGCAAATAGCGAATGAAGCTGCGCTTCGCTCCGGTCTCCACGGTTTCATCGGCCAGAAACCTCTCGGCATTCTCGGCGTAGTAGCGGCAACCGGTGGCGCATTTGAGCGCCTCGGCGACTGCGGCCTTCAGAGGCTTGCCCATTTCGAGCGTCATCAAGCGGGCGCATTCGTCTTTTTCTTTTTCCAGAATCTCGGCCGCTCGCATCATCTTGGAGGCACGATCCGCGAACGAGGTCCTCCGATGATCCCGAAACGCGGACGCCGCCAACTGCAGCTTCTGCTCAATTTGCGCTGCGGTCAGAGGCTCGAACGTCTTCAGGACTTCTCCATTTGCAGGATTCGTGGTCGCAATCGCCATATGCGGGATTCTTCCCTTAGTCGGTAACGGCTGGCCTGATCATGCAGATCAGGCCAGCGGTCCCTTGGGGGAGGGACGGTCTTGTGGTCGGACCAGAATACTACTTGACTGGTAGGCCGCGTCAAGGATATATCTTCCAATCGCAACTTGGTTCGCAGAATCCTACCTTGTCGCTTATTTAGGTCCGGGCCAAGAAACTGTTGTGTTCCCGATTGGAGGCAGCAATGCGTTCTCCGTTGAGCGGCATTCGGGCTGTAGGGATCGTGTGCGTCGCGCTTGCCATTTCGCTCCCCGTGTTTTCGCAAAGCACAATGGGCCGCATTCTCGGAAGGGTCAGCGATCAATCCGGCGCTGCTGTGGCTGGAGCTGTGGTGGCAATCACCGATGTGCAACGCGGCACCACCCGGACTGTAGCCACCGACGCCTCGGGAGACTATGCCGCGCCGGATTTGCAACCCGGGGTTTATAAAGTCCGCGCCCAAGCGAAGGGCTTCAAGGTGGTGGAGCGCGTAAACATTGCTGTGGAAGTTGCCGCGGATTTGCGCGTCGACATTTCGCTTCCGGCTGGACAAGTTTCTGAGACGGTAGTAGTTGAAGCTCAGGTACCGCTGATTAACAGCACGACCTCCACGCTGGGCGGTACGCTGAGCAATGAAGAGATCAACGATCTGCCTTTGAACGGCCGGAACTACGAAAACTTGCTGCAACTTCGTCCGGGAGTGATGCGCTATCCCGGTGGCGGATTCTCGACCACAAGCACTGACGGATTGCGCGCGGAAGACAATGCATACTTCGTCGAGGGCTTGTTTAATAGCGAGCCGTTTTCCGGACAAGGCATCATTAATGGTGCGGGCATCGCGGGGGATTCGGCGACGATCCTGCCGATTGATGCCATTCAGGAATTCAATGTTCAGGAAAATCCTACCGCCGAGTACGGATGGAAGCCGGGCGCAGTCATTAATGTTGGATTGAAATCGGGAACAAACTCGATCCACGGCACGGCGTTTGCTTTCGGCCGCGATGGCGCAATGGATGCGCGCAATTATTTCAACGCTCCTCCGGCGGCGAAGACTTCTCGAACGCTGGAACAGTTCGGCGGCAGTTTCGGCGGAGCGCTCATTAAAGATAAAGCGTTTTTCTTCGGCGCTTACGAGGGGCAACGCTACGATGTTGGAAACACCTATAGCGTTACCACGCCGTCGATGCAGCCCCTGTTGCTACCAGCGGGGTCGACCCCGAACTGCACGGCTGCCGCGCTTATTGCCGCTGGAGATGACTGCAATGGCAGCATTCCGAATGCGATTGCCGATCTGCTGGCCAACGGCTATACCGTCGCGACGGCCGGACCTTGTAGCGGACCCTGCATCAGCCCCGCCAGCCAATTGATTTCCGGCTGCACCGTTTCTGCCGGCGGGGTGGTGACGTGCAACGGCTCAGGCTTCCCCACAAACAACACGCAAGGTATCGACGTGGTTCAAGGATTTCCTAATAATGTTGGCGTCGACAACGTGATCGCCAAAGTCGATTACAACCTGAATCAACGGAACAGCATTAGCGGCATGTACTTTTTCGGTAATAACTCTGGGACGGTTGAAGATTTTCCGGAGCTGCAATCGAAGTGGCGTTCGGACATCCACACCCGCGCTCAAGTGGTTGGAGGGAACTGGATCTGGACGCCTAATTCACGATGGGTCAACGAGGCCAGGGTCGGCTACAACCGCCTCTACCAGCCTACGCTGCCCGGCGATCTGGGCACGGCCGCATCCGGGTATGGGCTCGACACGGGCGTGAGCGGTCCTTACACGGGCGGCTTGCCGCGCATTGGTTTCGCTGGAGCTTTTGTCCCTGGTCTCGGCGCGTTCAAGTGGCCTAAATTTCAGGGGCCCGACTCGATCACGCAGTTCATCGATCACGTTTCTTATACGCGCGGAACGCACGCGTTTAAGTTCGGCGGAGAACTTCATCACAACGATGTTGGCGGCGGCGCATTCGGCAACGCAAGAGGCAGCATCACGTTTCTCGGCGGAGTAGCTTTAGCCAACTCCACACCCCTGGAAGATTTTTTTGCCGGCGATCCCTTCAAAGCGTCCGTGCAAGTTGGCGACCCCACGCGACAGATTCACAACTGGGCTTACGGGTTATTCGCGCAAGACGACTGGCGCGCGACCAGGAATCTGACGATCAATTACGGGCTGCGTTATGAATTCAGCTCGGTCATCAAGGAAGCGCACAACCTGCTCGGCAATTTCGATCCTAATTCGACTACCGGATTAATTCAGGAGGGAGTGGGTGGCGTGAACGGCGTCTACAATCCCGACCACAAGAACTTCGCTCCACGCTTTGGCTTTGCCTGGGACATAACCGGGAAAGGCACCACAGTAATACGCGGCGGCGGTGGTTTGGTATATGAAACCATCAATTGGGAAGCGATGCTCGCCTTCAACAACGCTTTCGGCCTGGGCAATGTTCCGACGCAGGGCATACTTCCCGGCGGCACGATCACCTCAGGCAATCTGGCAATCCCTCCGGCTATGCCGCAATGGGATAGCGGCATACCTCTTTACGGAGCCAACGTCAGCACCAGCCAGCTCAATTGCACCGGGAACCCCTGCCCCATCATGAGCGTGGACCGCAACTTAACCACTCCTTATATCTGGAACTGGACGCTCAGTTTGCAGCACGCATTCACTTCGAATCTTTCGCTGGAAATCGCCTATGTGGGCAATCATGGATCGAACCTGACGGGTATTCGAGACATCAATCAGCCGCCCGTGGGCTCGGGCTGGCCGGCGGCGGCTATTGCTGCGTGTATCGCCTCAGGCTACACCGACCCCGTCAACTGCGCGCCCGACAGCACTGGTGGCGAAGAGGCGAACCGAACATACGCGACGAAGTTTCCCTACCTGAGCAACATCTTCCAGATGGCAAACGTCTATCGATCGAACTATGACGGATTACAGATCACTCTGAATTCGCGCAACTATCACGGCCTGAGCGTGGTCGCTGGTTACACCTTCGCGCATGCACTCGACGACGTCAGCGCAAACTGGGATTTTGGCTACGGAGCAGGTCTACCGGAGGATTCTAATAACGTTGGTCGAGAGTACGGCAATAGCGACTTTGACATGCGCCAGCGTTTCACGCTCTCGCTTACGTATGCGATACCAGGGCGCAAAGGCATGTGGCAGAGCATGGAAGGCTGGGAGATCAACTCAATCGTGACCCTGCAGAGCCCGCAGTTTTGGGGCCCGATCGATCTTGGAACGGACGCCGCTGGAACCGGCCCGCTGCCGGTAAGTCCACCCGCTAACGCTCCCATCCGCTGGAGTTTTTTCGGAAAGACTACGGACTTTAAATCGGGGCCAACGGCCATACCGTTCTTCGCCGGCGCATCGAACCCGACCTGCGCAGCTCAGGCCTTGGCCGTGGACGGTGGATCCGCTGGAGCTTCAACTGCGTCTCTGAACCTGTTTGGCTGTTATGCCCAGGGCAGTTCCATCATGATTCCGCCGCCGCTGGGTCAGTTAGGTAACATGTCGCGCAACATCTTCCCCGACTCCGGTTTCAAAAACTTCGATTTTTCGATTGCGAAGAACTGGCATCTCGGCGAAAAAGTCCGTGCCCAATTCCGCGCGGAGTTCTTCAACATTCTCAATCATCCGAACTTCGCGAATCCTTACGGCGGGCAGAACGGTTTCGGCTTGAACGATCCTTCTGTGCAACCCTTCGGATGCGGATGCGCCACGCCTGACGTTGCTGCGGCCAACCCGATCATCGGTTCCGGCGGCAGTCGCTCCGTGCAGTTGGGCCTGAAGTTCACGTTCTAGTTGTGGGGTCAGTTTGAGGGGGTGAAAAAAGCCGGACGCAATTCCGTCCGGCTTTTTTTCTTAGGTCGCTCGCGATAAGCGAGGCGAAGAGAATAGGGCCAAGCTATGAAAAGACGCACTCATTTTTCGCTGCCAGTTTTTTTGGCGATATTTCTTGCATTCATTTCTGTCGGTGTCCTTGCTCAAAATGTCTCCAGCCAGAACGAAGAACGCCGCGAGCGCAACATCGACGAGATCAAAGCCGAAGCGATTCACCGCGCCGAGGTGGGACAGTATCCGCTCATCGGACTCGACGCCGGCGACGTCAAGGAAGTGTTCAACTCCATCCACACTCGCGATAAAGACGAGTGGGCGGCCGCGTTCATGGGAGTTGCCGACCGTTACATGAACGAAGCCAAATCGCTGGAGAAATCTGATCCCACGAAAGCGAACGCCGATTACATTCGCGCATGGCGGCTTTATTCCTTTGGCCGCTGGCCCATCCCCGCATCTCCCGGCAAGCAGCGCTCCTACGAAAAAGCGATTGAGGCATTCTTGGCGCACGCGCGCTTTTGGGATCCGCCCCTCGAAATCGTGAGAATCCCCTTCGAAGGAAAAGAAATTATCGGCTACCTGCGCCTGCCGAAAAATGCCATTGGACCGGTGCCGCTCGTCCTGGCCGTGAACGGTCTGGACAGCCGCAAGGAAGATTTATCCGAAAGCTTCAGCGCGATTCTTCCCTTCGGTATCGGCTTTCTCGCAGTGGATGGCCCTGGTACCGGGCAGAACCCCATCAAGGTCAGCGAAAATGCCGAGCGCGTGCTCTCGCGCGTGCTCGACTACATTGCTACTCGCCCGAGATCGACAAGAACCGTGTCGCCATCCACGGAGTAAGTTGGGGCGCGTATTGGGCCACAAAGATGGCGATCGTGGAGCACGCGCGGCTGCGCGGCGCGAGCGCCCAGTCGCCGCCAACCGATCGATTCTTTCAAAAAGATTTTCTGATGAATTCGCTGATCGGCAACCGCGAATATCTTTTCGATCAGGTCCCGGCGCTAATGGCAATTTTCGACAACGTAAAAACCGTCGATGAAATGGCCGAAGTGCTGCCGAAGATGTCGCTCGTCAATCAAGGACTGCTCGGCAAGCCCATGTCTCCTATGCTTATTCTTGCCGGAGTGCGCGACACCCAGGTTCCGATCGATGACATCTATCTGCTGCTTAGTAAAGGGGACGTACCAAAGACCGCATGGGTCAACCCTCAGGGCGGTCATCTCGGGCGCCAGGTTGGAGTGTGGCCCGATCCGCGCATCTTCAAAGAAGTAATTATTCCGTGGCTCGTGCGCGTGCTTGAACCTGAGCCTGCGAAATAGTTCTCGCTAGAGTTCTCATTAGAGTTCTCAACAGAGTTCTCAACAACGACAGACCGCCAAACATGGAATCGCTCGCACCGGCACAAGCCGAGTCCGTCAATCCCCCACCGGCATCCGGCAGAACGCCCTTCTATCGGGAACTCTGGGTGCAAGTGATGGTTGCGATTGTTCTGGCAATCGTTCTCGGCTATGTCGACCCCGCCCGCGCGATTGCCATGAAGCCGCTGGGCGATGCATTCATCCGCGTGATCTCGATGATCATTACCCTGATCATCTTCTGCACCGTGGTCACGGGCATCGCCGGCATGGAGAACCTGAAGAAAGTGGGCCGCGTCGGCGGCATCGCGCTGCTGTATTTCGAAGTCGTCTCCACCATCGCGCTGCTCATCGGGCTCGTTGTCGGCAACGTCGTGCGCCCGGGCGCTGGCTTCAACGTAAACGCGGCCACGCTCGATGCCAAGGCCGTAGCCGACTATGCGGGTCAGGCGAAAGCGCAGAGCGTCACTGATTTTCTGATGCACATCATCCCGACGACGGTGTTCGACGCCTTCGCCAAAGGAGATATTCTCGAAGTAGTTTTCGTTTCCCTGCTGTTCGGCTTTGCATTGTCGGCCGTTGGAGCCCGCGCCAGACCATTAGTCGAACTCATCGACTCGCTCACGAACGTCGTATTCGGCGTGACGAAGATCCTGATGAAATTCGCTCCCATCGGAGCTTTCGGCGCCATGGCTTATACCGTCGGCAAGTTCGGTCTGGCTTCTCTCGGACCTCTCGCCAGGCTGATCGGGACTTTCTGGCTTACCTCAGTGCTCTTCGTAATAATCGTGCTGGGAGCTGTCGCCTGGGCCGCGAGCTTCAACATTTTTCGTTTCCTGGCATACATCAAGGAAGAGATCCTGCTGGTGTTGGCTGTGAGTTCTTCGGAGATCGCAATTCCCAATCTCATGGCCAAGCTTGAGAAACTCGGTTGCTCCAAATCTCTGGTTGGGCTGGTTGTTCCCACAGGCTTTACCTTTAACACTGACGGAACAAGTTTGTACATGACCATGGCCGCTCTATTCGTTGCGCAGGCCACCAACACGCATCTCACTCTCACGCAGCAACTCACCATTCTCGCCGTCGCGGTTCTCACCTCGAAGGGAGCCAGCGGCGTGCAGGGCGCATCTTTCATCGCGCTCGTGGCGACTCTTTCCGTAGTCCCAAGCATTCCGGTTGCAGGCATGGCGTTAATTCTGGGAATCGACCGCTTCATGAGCATGTTCAGAGCTACGGTCAACGTGATTGGGAACGGCGTAGCAACACTGGTCCTGGCGCGATGGGAGGGAGAATTGACAGGTGAAGCGCTCAGGCAAGCATTGGCCAAACCGGTATAGCTCCCTTTCGATTCGTTACGCAAAGCTCGAGGAAGATTAGTAAAATCGAGTAGGCGTGGAAGGCCGCCCAGCGGCCCACCGCGCTCTGTGAATCGGCAAAGTAAGGAGAACGAAAATGCCTGTCGTGCGAGCCTGCCAAAGCTGCGGACAGAAAAATCGAATTCCCGCGAATCACCTTGCTGAAACTGGACGTTGCGGCGCATGTAAGGCTCCGCTGCCGCCGGCGAACGAACCTCTGGAAGTCGACGCCGAGCTGTTCGATGAAATCACGCAGAACGCACGCGTTCCTGTGCTGGTAGATTTCTGGGCGGCATGGTGTGGCCCCTGCAAGATGGCCGCGCCGGAAGTTGCCCGCACCGCGGCGAACACGGCCGGCCGCGCCATCGTGATCAAAGTCGACACCGAGCGCTATCCGCAACTGGCGGCCCGTTACAACGTTCGCGGCATTCCAAACTTCGCCGTCTTCAACGCCGGACGCCTGATAACACAGCAAGCCGGACTGGTCGACCACACGCAAATGGAAGCCTGGCTGCAATCCGCCAGCTCTTCTTCAGTGGCGTAATCAAAGTTTGGTAAACTAATCGAACGGTCCCTGTAGGCGCGTAGCTCAGTTGGTTAGAGCGCTACCTTGACACGGTAGAGGTCAGGAGTTCGAGTCTCCTCGTGCCTACCATTTCTTTTTCCAGTGTTCATGGGCTTTTCAGCCATTCCCACCGCTCTTGAGTAGCCTGACTTCATAGCATCAGCACCCGTTTATTGCACGGCGTTCGTTTTCGGCATGATCCGCTCCAGCATCGAGCCTTGGGCGGCGATCTTCTCGTCGGTCATCACGTGCCCGTAAACATCGAGCATCGAGATTTTCGACCAGCGGAGAAGGTTCTTGATTAGCACAGGGCTGTTGCCCTGCGCCAAGAGGAACGATGCCAGCGTATGACGGAAGCAATGGAACCCGAATCGCTTGATCTGGTTTCCAGCCGTGTCATACATAACGCCGTCCCGCCAGCAACAGCTTCGTTTTCATTGTTGACCTCCTTGGTTGAGGTGCCCTTCAAGAGCTTCGCTTGACAGGGCCGATCTGTTTATGTCCCCGTCCCCGTTCCACTTAACCCCACCGTCTGCGGACTCCCGCCCCCATTGTCGTCAACCGAAACGTCTGCGGTCCGCTGGCCGTCCGCCGACGGCGTGAAGGTCACGGTGATGGTGCAACTCGCTCCTGCTTTGACCGTCGTGCCGCAGGTGTTGGTCTCGGCAAAATCCTTTTTATTGGTTCCAGTGATCGAGATGCTCGTGACGCTCACGCTGACACTGGCCTTGTTGCTCAGCGTAATCTTCTTCGCCGTGCTCTTCGTGCCTACAGGTTGATTTCCGAAATTGAGACTTGTGGGAGTGAACTGAACATCGGTTCCCGTGCCCGTGAGGGTGATCGTCTGTATATTCGATACATTGACTTCGTGGAGAAATGGTAATCGCCAAGTTCTGAATCCGTCTTCAAATGTCAGAGGCGTGAGGTCTTTGTGTTCGTCGCAGGCGTGGACGGATGTCGCGCTGGATGGATCGCCTTCAAGGTAGTATTTGCCATCCCTTGCCACTTCAGCCGAGTCGATCTTGCATCTTGGCTGAGAAATCGTCCTTCCGATCTCGCCTGCCTCGGGATTGATATTCCCATCGGATTACTCGATGCCCCCAGAGTATGTGATAAGGCTGCCCGGAAACTCTTGGGCCCT
>JBEKJF010000116.1:0-12019 GCA_050011375.1 Candidatus Sulfotelmatobacter sp. | reverse complement strand
GGAGGCACCGATGCTGACTTGCGATTGCAGTGGCAGGAGTTTTTGCTGCGCATAATCGCGGATGCGTTTGATCTTCCTCCGTTTTATCTGGGGGTAGAGGCTGACGTTAATCGTTCGACCGCTGAAGAATATAACGACTTGGCATTTCGGCAGGCGATTGTTCCGACGGCGCGACTGCTTGCGGAACATCTTACGCGAGACGCGATTCAGAAACGGCTGGGATGGAACGATCTGGAATTTGTGTTTGCGGAGTTGGATACGCAGGATCCGCTGGAAGAGGCGCAGATTCAACAGATTCTTCTGCAAAACGGCGTGTTGACGGTGAATGAGGTTCGGAGGATGCGGGGGTTAGGGGATTTGGACGCACCGACTGTAGCTGTCTCCAAGGCAAGTTCGTAGGAAGAAGTTCTTGCGCAGGGGCTGCGGGAACGGTATGGCTTATACGAGAGGAAAGACGATTTTTGGGTGGAAAAGCGTACCAGCTACCCGAGTGGCTATAGCGATCAGATTTCTTTGCCCTTGGAAGACTTTGACCTGGCGAGCGCGGGAATGTTCTGGGAGGTTGATGGGGCGTCCGGTGAGGATGCGAGCGACGGTTTGTTCGTCGGCGGTGACGGATGGGAATTGGGGCAAGAGTTGGCGCGGGTGGACGAAGAGAGCTTGAAGTATTGCGGGACGAGAAACAGTTGGTTCGTCACCGCGCCTTCGGCTCGGTTCGGAATGACAGTCCTTTGTTTGACCTTCCGCGATTTGGCTTTCTGTGTCGGGAGGACAGTTCGTCGTGGGATCGAGGCGGCGGTCTGTCGATGGATCTCTCATTTGTTCTTCGATCCCTTCAATGGTGTGGGCTTGAGTGATTTCGAATTCAGCTACGGCAGTGCGGCGCAGGGATTCCAAGTGCGCTCCGCAGCCCAGTTGCTGACCCATTTCGTGGGCTACGGAACGCATGTAGGTCCCCGATGCTACGCGGGCGCGGAAGGTCGCGCGGGCGCCTTGGACGGCTGTGATGATGAATTCTTTGATCTCTACTTGCACTGGCTTGAGAATTACTTCCTGTTGTTTTCTGGCTAGCTTGTAGGCGGGAACGCCTTGAATTTTCTTTGCTGAGAATGGCGGTGGGACCTGGTCGATCACGCCGATGAATCTTGCGGACAGATTCTGGAGAGCCTCCAGGCTGAGATCAGGCTTGCGGCCCTCTGGAGAGCCGGGGGCGGCTGTACCGACATTTGCCTCAAGGGGTTCGCCATCGGCATCGTAGGTGTTGGTGGCGAACCCGAAGCGGATTACACCTTCGTAAGTTTTTTCGGAGACGGTATAGAACTGCGCCAGCCGGGTTAAGCTGCCGGTGACAAGAGGGAGCACGCCGGTGGCCAGGGGGTCCAGCGTGCCGAGATGACCGACGGAGCGCTGGCCTAAAATTCGGCGCATGCGGTTGACCACGTCGTGCGAGGTCCAACCGGAGGGCTTGTCTACGATGATGACGCCATTCATGAGAGGATTGGACTTTTGGTAATTTAGTAATCGGGTAATTTGGTGATTTGAAACCTTTGCGCCGGCTCGATCGAATTTTTAGGTTACTCGATTGCTGAATTACTCAATTACCAAACTAACAGATTTCTTATGCTTCCTATTCGCGACGATCAGCCTCGGTATAGCACGCCGCGGGTAAATTATTTCTTGATAGGGATGAACCTGCTGATTTATTTGTTCGAGGCTTCGCTTGATGCGCGGAGCCTGGACTCATTGGTTCGGCAGTTCGGCGTGGTTCCGGCTGATTTGTCGGCATTTCTTTCAGGCTCGCCGGCGCACCCGCTGGTGGCGATCGCGCTTCCGTACTTTACATCGCTGTTTTTGCACGGGTCGTGGATGCATGTGATCGGCAACATGTGGTTTCTCTACATCTTTGGCGACAATGTGGAGGACTACCTGGGACACTTTAAATATCTAGTGTTTTACCTGCTTACGGGGGTGCTGGCGATGGGCACGCACGTCGCCATGAATCTGCATTCGGCGGCGCCGGCGGTGGGAGCTAGCGGAGCTATCGCGGGAGTGTTGGGAGCTTATTTCGTTCTTTATCCGCGGGCGCGAGTGTTGACTTGGTTTTTTGTATTTGTGATTTGGGTGCCGGCGTGGATCATCCTGGGCTATTGGTTTGTGCTGAATTTCTTGAGCGGGACGGCTACGACTCTGGCGGTGCAGAGCGGAAACATGGGTGGAGTGGCGTTCTGGGCGCACGTTGGCGGATTTATTTCTGGAGCGCTGCTGGTGAAAGTTTTCGGCGAGCGAAAGATGCGGTATCCATACGCCGTGCAATGATGGCGGCCGTTATGGAATTTCAGCAGATCACTATGGGTCAGTTCGAGTTTTAGTTGGCCACACTTCAGTTTGCGGCTTTCACCTTTCTTAGCGGGTTCACTAACAACTTTTTGAGTTGATGATGGCGCAGGGCTTGTGCATCGGCGCAAGCATGTGCACGGCTGGAGTGTTGCCACATGTCTCTTAACACCGCAGGCGTTGATAAAGACGGAAAGACGGAGGAACAAAAGGAATCGAAATGATCGAACTGAAAAGTATGGCGGTAACAATGCCGGAGGTTGTTGGGCACCCGAACCGGGCCGCGTTTTCTGGAGTATTGACGATGGTCGATGTGCCTTCGCAGCGAGCGCCTTCAGGTTCAAAAGGGCATCTGGTGATGCTTACGAGAAAAGCGGCTGAGGCGGCACTGCCTTCATTGCTGGGGATGGCGCTGGATTATTCGCCTGCGCTCGACCGGCATGATGTGCGGTGCAAGGTGGGAGTGATTACGCGCGCAGAGATCGTGGGACGAAATGTGGAGTTGGGAGGGTATTTGTTTGCGCGCGACTTTCCCGAGATCGTGGAAGAGATTGCTAGGTCGCGACCTCGAGGGGGTGGACAAGCCAGCGATTCCTTTCGGGCGAGGATGGTGCAAGCCGGAGTAATCCATGCGGCTGTTGGTCCGGCGGAGTTGGAAAGCAGAACGGAAGGGTCACGATTGAGGGCTTCGCTGCGAGCTGCGGTGAGACGGATTCGCAATTTAGCGGCGATGAGGCGGAGGTCGATTAACAAAATAGGACTTGCTTCCGAAGCTGGTCCGACGATACGTGCCGAGGCATCGTTATCGGCCGGCCCCGCGGGGCTCGGATTGTCTTATGAAGTTACGGCGGTACAGATTGCAGATACGCGGGCGCCGATTTGGATGTTGACTAAGGTGACGTTCACCGGGGCGGCGATTTTGCGGAGGGATAAAGCAGCATACCAGGATACGTGGATTGAGCTCAGTACCTAGTACCTAGTACCGAGACAGAAAGCTTGCGGTGTAATCACCGAGGAGGAGAAGAGGATGAACGAAGAGATGGTGCAGCAGTTGATGACGACGGCGGAACGGCTGGCGAATGCAGCCGAATCGTTGGATCGTGTGCTGGGTCGGCTGGATGCGCAGCAAGAAGCGCTTAACACGAAGGTGGACCGGATTGTGGCGGCGGTGGAAGAGCAGCCGGCGTACGACATGGCGGCGCGCGGGGATGGCGGGAGACAGTTGCAGGATCGCTTGGCTGAGTTGGAGAAGTCGAATGCGGATTTGAAGGCACAAGCGGCGCGGATGGCGCGGAAAACGCTTCCACCGATGGTTTCGGCAATTTTGGCGAAGAGTTGTGAGGAGTCTGGGAGCGAGAAGCTCGACAAAGCTGTCCTGGACAAGACACTGCAGAGCCTGAGTGTTGAGCAGCGGATCGCGGTTAAATCGGAGCTGGCACGGGCAGGGATTATCGAGTAGCAGGCTTAAGGCTTCGGGCTTCGGGCTTCGGCAAATGGCGGCACGACTTTGGTCGTGCCTTTTTGTTTGCCTTAGGGAATGTGCCACACGAAACGGGCTTGCCAGAATCAGCCCAAGACATCGAAGACGACTCCTTGCCGAGCCGTTGCTGGATATCCGGCAGACATGGAGTTCTTCGACCGGGGAGGTGCTTCACTTCGCGAAGCACCTCCCGCGCTCAGGTTGACAGGGGATTTGGCCAAGCAACAATGCAATCGAATTTTGATCGTTGGAAAAATCAACACAGGAGAAAACATGAGAGGACAATTTGTAGATTTGTACGCATCGGCCGATTACCTTGGGCCGGGCGCAATTGAAGTTGACCGGTATCAGACGGAGATCTTCGATATCGTTCGGCGGCGCGGCGTGTTTGGGCAGAGGATCAAACAGGTTCCTGCAACCGGGCATCCGTCGCGATTTTTCGAAGAAACTGCAATCAGTTCGCCCACGGCGGCGCAGGCGTTCGTCGATCCGCGAAACATTACACCGACAGTGGGATCGCCAACTCGAGTGGAGCTGGCGGTGCCGCTGAAGGCTCTGGTTTCGCAGATCAACTACAACCTGTTCGATCTGGAAATGACGGCGCAACAAAGCCAGTTCGCTTATTTGCAGGCGAAAGATCTGGCCGATTCGGTGGACGGACTGCTGCGCACGCACGATGTGGCGCTGTGGAACGGCAGCGATACGTCACTCAGCGCGCCGACGACCTTGCAGTACTTCGGCGTGATCGGGCAGATTGTGGCCGGCGGAAACACAACAACGATCGGAACTACTTCGAGCATCGTGGACGGAATCAAGGGCACGATTGCTGCGATGGTTTCGAGTTCGGCGTACGCGGTAAGGCCTACGGCGATCTACTCCAACCCGGTGCTGTTGGACCTGATCGACCGGGAGATGAAAGCAGAATTCAACGTGGTGCTGACCACTGTGGAAATCACAGGCGGTTTGCGAGTGAAAGCGTTGAGCACGCAGGCAGGAGATCTGCCGCTGATTCCGGATTGGGCGGTTCCTTATACAGGGACGCCGGGTTCGGGCACTGCGGTACTGCCAGCTTACATCGTGTCGGAGGACTTGATCGAGTATCACTGGCTGACCGATTCGAATCCGAGGGTGTTCAAGCTGGGGCTACCCAATGCATTAACCCAGCAGATGGTGGTGGTGAAGTTTGGCGCACCTGTGGTGAAGGGGGCGAACTTTGCGCATTACCAGGTGAACATACAGCGGTGAAAACCGTCGTTGGTCGTTGGTCGTTAGTCGTTGGCGGCTATGAGTTTCGTCGTCGCCAACGATTAGAGACTGACGACCAACGACATCTTTTTGCTACCGGGAACTGAGAACTCATTATGAATTATCTCGCGACAACGGATTATCTGACTTATGGGCTGGATGCTACGACTGATCCATCGTGGATCACGGCGGCTTCCGCAATCATTGACGCGCACTGCCGGCGGGTAACGCTGGGCGTGAACCAGTATGAAGAGCGACTGAAGATGCCGCCGGATCTGAATGTCGTGCGGGTGAGTTACCTGCCGCTGGTGACCGTGGCACCGGCGACTACACCGATTGTGACGCTGCAGGGGCGTTACGGAATGCCGCGAAGGGGCGAATGGCCGTTTCCAGAGATGAGCCTGGAATTTGCCTTGGCTTTTTCGCTGCCGGGGATGTGGACGACGATTGATCCAACGACGATTGATATTTGGGCGGACGGTGGCGAGCTTACGTTTCCGATCAATGCTCTGGGATTGTTCTTCAACGAAGTGGATGTTGTCTACAACGCGGGATGGAGCCCGATTCCGACGCCGGTGCAGGTTGCTTGCGCGCAAATCGTGAAGAATGCGCAGGCTACCCCCGGACTGAATGTGCAATCGAGCCAGATCAACCAGCTGCGGCTGCAATATTTCGGACCCACGCTGGTCGATGACATGGTGCGCAGCTTATTGGCGCCTTATGTAGCGCAGAAAGGCGCGTAGGAAGCGTCGTTGGTCGTTAGTCGTTGGTCGTTGGCCAATGGATGGAGGGAATCATTATGGGGAGCGGAATTTGTGGTGCGGCTTTGGTTCGGGCGGCTAATGCGATGTTAACAGCGCTGGGCGGAGATCAAGTTAGTTTGCTGTTGCCGGCGATGGCAACGGCAAGCGACGCAGCGGGTCAGTTGGGATTGGTCGATCCTGGAGTGCAAAACGTGATTATCGCGCCGGTCGTGGCAACCAATTTGCCGACTGGAAACCTAGGGCCGACGCGAAGAATTGAATTTACGCTGCCGGCTTCTGCGGTTGACGTGCAGTTGCCCACGCTCGGCATGGGTTCGGCGGAAGCTCTTTTCAATGCGGTTCTTGGGTTGGTGTATGACGGCGATCTTTTCCATATCGAAGCTGTCGTCACCGAGAATTTTGCAGGGACGGCTTATTTCTATGTGGTAACGGCAGTGGAGTGAAGCCTTCAGCTATCAGCTATCAGCCATCAGCGAAATCCTGGAACGAATGGGCTCGTTGGAGGTGATTTTAGGCTGAGAGCTGATAGCTGAAAGCTGAGGACTGACCTAAATGCAATTTGCCAAAGATAGTTTTTTTCTTGCGCTACAGCAAAGGCTGGCGGGATTAAATCCGGCGCGAACGGTGACGATCAATGGGGCGACGGTGCCTGCGGTCGCGGTGGTGGAGAATCTGCCACCGGCGTCGGCAGAGCCGCAGCCGAACGCGTTCTACATTGAGTGGGGTTCAGCGGCGGTGGTTGATGGGGGCGCCGGGAACGCTGCGCTGATGAGCCTCAATTGTGTGATTTCGTATTACACATTGGGAACCGTGCAAAGCATGGTGGATCGCGGGCGAGTGTTGGGACAGCTCGACAACGAGCTGCTGGGAATTTGCCAGCCCACCAATACCGAGAAGTATGACTACACGCAGTCGCCAAGCGCTGACCTTGGCACCAGCGTCTTCTGGAATCAACCAGCGTTTCAGGAAGCGACAACGAGCGGGGTTGAGGACAACACGGCGGCCTATCAGGGGCGCGCTGTGCGCCGGGCGATCTATGAGCAAGCCCATCAGGATGGGCGCGTAGAGCGGCGGGCCGAGCTTACCGTTTTCTTCTTTTCGGAGGTGACATTGTTATGAGCACTTCTCCACTGCGCTCGGCCATGGTTCCGGTGACTCGGCAGATGCGGGCGTACTTTGCGCCCGTGAACCGGATAACAGAGACTCCAACTATTTTTGATCCGGCAGCCAGTGGAGTGTTCGCGCTCGATGCGCCGCCGGCTCCGTGGCTGGATTTGGGATGGATCGAAGGCTTCGAGCGCTACTACGACACGCCGACGGACGTGGTGCGGTCAGGAGCGAATGCTTTGCCGTCGGTGCAATTTCGAGGGCCGATCGAGGCGAGAGTGGAGTTCGACTTTCGCGAATGGGGCAAGTTGCAGATGGCATTAGCGGGCGGGTCGGAGCACATGAACGTGCTGGCAACGAGCCCGAGCGCGGCGCTGGCACCATCGGGAGGAACGCCTATTCCGGCAGCGGCGGTGCTCGCGGGCTCGACGGCGAACGAACTTGTTTTTGGTATTGACGTTGTGAGTGCGTTCGTCGTCGGAAATCTAATCGCCGTGGACGTGGACTATCAACAGCAGATTGGATACGTAGGATCGGGGATTTCAGCGGCATATGTGAGCAGCGCCGCGAAGGTGAATAACGATCTGAATTACGTGCGGAGAGTGACGTTCAACGTCGGGCGTGTGGTTGAAGTGACGGCGACCTCGGTGATTCTCGCACAACCCCTGCTCGCGGGAGCTCCGGCGACTGGAGCGTCGGCGCAGGTTGTGGCCGCATTCGTTGACCGGGAAGGCGGGTCGTTCTTTCAAGAATGGTCGGCGCTGTTTATTGCCGAGCCGGAATCGGGTGGTCGAGTGTGCTTCTACTATCCGAGGCTGAGTCCGAATCCTGGCGCAGGAAGTGGAGGCGTCACTATGAAGTCTGGCGCGGGATGGAAGCCTCCGAAAAGCGGAGGCGCAGCTAAGACGAGTGGGACGGCGAACACGCAGGGCAACGGCACACGGAGTTCGTCGCAAAAGTTTCTTCGGGAAGATTCAGAGGAGATCGCGAGGCCACTGAGTTCGCTTGGTTTGCACGCCTCGTTTATCGCGCTGCCGTTCACGGATACCAACGATGGACAGACCGTGTTGTGCTATCGAAGTTACTTTCCGGCGGCGATGGCAGCGGTGTACTGAGGGGCAATTAGGACACTAAGCCCGTCACAAACTGTTTAGGGGATAAGCGAGTTCCCGTGTTGGGAAACTGCGATAAGAGCGCGCAGTCTTTAACTCTGAGTGCGCTCGGACTATGCCAATCTAATCGTACTGTCTTTCGCCAAATAAGCGAGTGAGAAAGCTCACGATCTGTAGCGACCTAAGTTGCAGATGAACGCGTAGGTGTCGCGGGCGAGAAAGGTAGCATTCACAACCGAGATGAAACTGACTATCGACAATCTTCAGGGGCAAGGACCGCAAGATTATACGGGAGCACTGGACGGAACAAAGATCCCCAAGATCGAGCGCAAACTCAATCAGCCGGCGGAACTGCAGTTCAGTTTATTGGCGAATGGGCCGGGGTTTGTGATTCCGTTGACGGACGCGCGTGTGACCTTGGGAAAAACGAATGGGAGCGATGTCTTTACGGGATACGTGACCGCCGCTCCGCAGTACGAATATCTGGGCTGGGGAGAGCAGGGTCCAGTGTATCGCTATAACGTAGTGGCGCAGAGTGACGAGGTCCTGCTCAATCAGAAGGCGTTGCCGAATCGATCCCCTTTTGTTGACCGGAGCGCGGGTGAGGCGCTCCGGCAACTGGCGCAGGACTTGTTGCCGGGATGGTTCGGGACCAGCGCGGTGCAGGATGTAGACACGCTGGCCAGTTACGCAGTGAACCCGCAGATGAACTTTTCTTTTCACGCGGCGGAAATCGCGCTGGCCGCACGAGGAAGTTTCCGCACGATGAATGGCGCGCTGATTCTGGCGCCGGTGGGGGCAACGGCGTATGCGCTGAATGAGAGTGATGCGAACTTTTCTCCGGAGGGATTGTGGCTGAGCAGTCCAAACCTGCTGGCAAATGAGTTGACCGTGATTGGAGAAGACGAACCGCAAGCCTACGTGCGCGATTATTTTGTTGGGAACGGCGAAAGTCTCAAATTTTACCTCTCGCAGAAACCGTTTGCGCAGGCGAAACCTGCGCTGATTGACGAAGAGTATCTGGGACCGGGCCTGGATCCTACGACCTGGGTGGTGAGCGATCCGTCTTCTGCGGTTTCGGTCGTTGCGCAGACGCTGCAGATAGCGGGCGGTACGGGCGTAGACGGGCAGACTACGGTGAGTTTTATCGAGCAGATCGAATTGGGCGGAGCATTGGAGTTGCAACACGGCGATGTGAGCTTTACTGCTGCATCGCAGGGCGTGCTGGGCGGGCTTTATGCGGGAGCGATCTCTGCGGGGGGATGTCTGGCGGGGTTTCAGATTACGCCGTCGGGCACGGGCTCGACTATTCAGGCTTTGATTAGCGGGACACTCACTGGGCCTGTGATCGCAACGACGGCAGGGCACCAGTATTTTTTTACGACCTACTTGTATTCAATGGAAGTGTATCGCAGCGGAGAGATTTATCACTCATCGCTGCATCCGGCGGGGAATGGATGGGGCGGCGCCGCAGTGACGGCGGATGTGCGGTTCGTTCTCGAAGTGCAGGACATCGATCCGAGCGACCCGGCCACATTGGTGGGGCCGGCGACCGTGTTGTATGACAACGTCATCGCGAGTGCGCCGGGATTCTGCACTTATGCGTTGGTGGATGCGGTCAGCATGCAGTGCAGCATTGCCTATACGTATGTGGCGCATATTTCGCTGGCGGAAGTGCGCACCGCAGTGCAGACTTCGCCAACGGAATACGCACCGTACGTTACGCAACTGGTGGGCGCACTTTCGGATGGAGCGCAGTGCGAGATCACGAGCGATCCCTCGCTGGATTTTTATCCGCAATATGTACCGGCGCTGAATCAACTGATCGTGGCAAGCTATCGGGGGTCTGGACGAGCCGTGGCGCAAGTCGAGAACGCGGCGAGCGTGGCTTCGTTGCAGAATGGCGCGGATGACGGAACGCGAGGCGCTGTGCGGTCAGCGAAGACTCCGAGCGCGCGTACCGATGTTGATTGCGAAAATGCGGCGCTGGCAATTCTGGATGATTCTTTGGGAACGGCGTGGTCTGGAACTTACGAGACTTGGAGCGATTTTCTGCCGGGTGCGGCGGCGGATATTTTTCCGGGCGATGCGATCACGGTGAATGTTCCTTCGCGCGGTGCTTCGTTCACGGCCATCGTGAGGGAAGTGGAAATTCAAGTTGCCGACCCGGCAGACGATCGCGGGTTCTACAACATTGGATTCGCAAATGATTTGGCGGCGCCTTTGGCGATTGAATATGGGACCAGCGCGACGGTGATTGCGCTGCAGGACATGCCTCCGGTGCTGGGCACGACGCAGGTGGGAGCCTACTACCAGGTGGACTTGACGGAGGCACAGATCACGGCGGTGAGTTCGACAACTATCTCGGTTGATGCAGGGATGGCGCCACCAGGCGGCGGTGGAATTGAGGTCAGGGAAAATGATTATGGCTGGGGGCAGGCTAACGATAGAAATCTGCTGGGACGATTTAACACCGAAACTTTTACGCTGGCCAGGTTGGCGGAGACGCAGGATTACTTCTTGAGGCTTTACGACAGTTCTTCGCCACCAAAATATTCACGCTATTCGGCGGCGCTGCATGTTGATTATCCGTTATAGGTTTTTCGCGACGGGGGATACAGCTTATGGGAGTCAGCGATAGGGAGTTGGTGCTCAAGGCAATTGACATCGAATTCCAGCGAGAAGTGCTCGACAAGTTAGTACGGCTGGAAACGAAGATGGACGCGCTGGTAGGGAACGGGCAGCCGGGGCGGATGAAAGTGACTGAGGACAAGGTGGCCGTATTGGAGCGGAACGATTTGCGCAACAGCGTCCACAACCGAATTGTGAACGGGGCGATTAGCGCCGGGATCAGCGTGGCCGTTGCCTTACACAAGTACTGGCTGAAGTAGTTTACTTAGACCAAACAAACAGGAGAACAAGAATGAGCACGGTACCAAGCACAACAATCGTCACGAATCTTAAAAATGTAACCGCACCGACCGCAAATACGATTGCGGATGCGACTGCGGGTGGACTCGACATGCCAGGGATGCTGGCTTTGTCATTGATGAAGGCTTACGAACTGAAGGAGTGCCTGACTCTGATCGTTGCAAAGACAGACAGCGCAGATCCGAACCTGACGACACTCAACGATGTTTTGGCGAGTCTTACCTAGAGATTGTGGCAGCCTGGCCGCGGAAGCGGTCCGGCTGCCGCACGATTTCCTATGAGCCGTGAAAAATCTTGAAGGAGGAAGTTATGGATTTCTTATCTCAATTACTGCGGGGGATTGCGTTCGTTCCCGCGCTGGTGAACGGAATCGAAGGGTTGTTCGGGAACAAATCCGGGGCCGAGAAAAAAGATGCGGCGATGTCGTTTTTACAGAGTGCGCTGGCCATGACAGACGCCGTCGCCGCCCGGGAGATAATTGCCCCTGACAAATTTCGCGACGGTATATCTAAAATTATCGACGGCACGGTGGAGTGCCTCAACGCGAGTACATGGTGTCAGAAGCCGTCAACCCCAAGTTCTGAGCCTTCCGCCTGATATGTGTTAGCCGACCTCTTCGTTCCAATTCTCAAGTGTCTTTTTCACCAAAGCCATGAACTGATCGGCGACTGCGCCGTCGATAAGACGGTGATCGTAGCCGAGCGTCAGGTGAACGACTGAACGGATGGCGATGGAGTCGTTGCCTTCTTTGTCGGTGACCACGAGCGGCTGCTTGGTGATGCCACCCACTCCCATGATCGCCGAGTTGGGCTGATTGATAATAGGCAGACCGAAGACAGCGCCGAACTGGCCCGGGTTGGTGACGGTGAATGTGGAACCCTCGACGTCTTCGGGCTTAAGCTTCTTGGTGCGGGCGCGTTCGCCAAGATCGGTGATGCCGCGCTGCAGGCCGAGGAAGTTGAGGTCGCCTGCATTCTTGAGGACGGGGACAATGAGTCCCCAATCGAGAGCAACGGCGATGCCAACGTTGATGTTGCGGTGGTAGC
>JBEKJF010000115.1:0-12321 GCA_050011375.1 Candidatus Sulfotelmatobacter sp. | reverse complement strand
TGGACAGATTATTCCGTGGAATTTTCCGTTGCTCATGGCGGCGTGGAAGATCGCTCCCGCTCTGGCCACTGGAAACACGGTGGTGTTGAAGCCTGCGGAATTCACTCCGCTGACCGCGCTTGCATTCGCTGAACTCTGCCAGGAAGCCGGATTGCCCGTCGGGGTGGTCAACATTGTGACTGGTGATGGATCGACCGGCGAGGCGTTGGTGAAACATTCTGACGTAGACAAAATTGCGTTCACGGGCTCGACCGAAGTTGGGCGCGCGATTCGCAGTGCCACGGCGCCGACTCACAAGCGGCTGTCACTTGAGCTGGGAGGGAAATCTCCGTTCATCATTTTCGATGATGCTGATTTGGATAGCGCAGTCGAGGGCCTGGTCGACGGAATCTGGTTCAACCAGGGGCAGGTTTGCTGTGCAGGTTCGCGCCTGTTGATGCAGGAAAGCATTGCCGAGCCTTTGATCGCCAAAATTCGCGAGCGCATGAGCAGCCTGCGCGTGGGTTTGCCTCTGGACAAAGCAATCGACATCGGCGCAATTGTGGCGCGCGTGCAACTCGATCGCATTCATCGCATGGTCGGACAGGGAATCGTGGAGGGCGCGACGTGCTGGCAGCCGGAGGTCGTTTTGCCTGCGAAAGGCTTTTATTATCCGCCCACTCTGCTGAGCAATGTGCATCCTACATCGATTGTTGCGCAGCAGGAGATCTTCGGACCTGTGCTCGCCGCGATGACGTTTCGCACTCCGAGAGAAGCGGTGGAGTTGGCGAACAACACGGTCTACGGCTTGGCGGCGTGCGTTTGGAGCGAGAACATCAACGTGGCATTGCATGTTGCCGCGCAACTGAAAGCCGGAGTCGTATGGGTGAACTGCACGAACCTGTTCGACGCTTCCTGCGGCTTCGGTGGCTATCGCGAAAGCGGATATGGCCGCGAAGGCGGCAAGGAGGGCTTGCTGGAATATTTACAGCCCTCGTGGTTTAAGAATGCTCCCGCGTTGCCCGCTGTGCTTGCATCCGCGCCCGCCGAGCCGCAGTCAGAAGAAGAACAAACTGGTAGTCCAGCCATCGATCGCACGGTGAAACTCTACATTGGCGGCAAGCAGGTGCGGCCGGATTCCGGTTACAGCATGGAAGTGCGTTCCGGCGATGGGCATTTGTTGGGCGAAGCATCGCTTGGCAATCGCAAAGACATTCGCAACGCGGTCGAGGCTGCGCGCAAGGCAGAAGCATGGGCAAGAGCTACGGCGCACAATCGAGCGCAGGTTCTTTACTACTGTGCTGAAAATCTTTCTCAGCGGCGCGACGAGATTATCCGCGGGCTCACGCCCGTCATAGGCGCAAAGCAAGCTGCGGCTGAACTCGATCTTGGCATCGAGCGCATTTTTTCTTATGCGGCATGGGCCGATAAGTTTGATGGCGCGGTGCATAGTCCTCCGTTTCGGAATATTGCGATTGCGATGAACGAGCCGATCGGAACTCTCGGCATCGTCTGTCCGAAGGAAGCGCCGCTGTTGGGTTTTCTTTCTCTGGTGCTTCCGGCTTTGGCCGTGGGCAACACCGTTATCGCGGTGCCGTCGGAGGCATATCCGCTGATCACCGCTGATCTCTATCAACTGTTTGACACGAGCGACCTGCCGGGCGGCGTGGTGAATATGGTGACCGGCTATGCTTCGCAACTTTTGAAAGTGTTGGCCGAGCACGACGATGTGGATGCAATCTGGTGCTTTGGTGACGGAGCCAATGCTGCGGCTGCGAAAGCGATGTCGATTGGCAATCTGAAACAAGTCTGGACTAACGAAGGCCGGACGATCGACTGGTTCAATCCGAAGATGGCTGAAGGGCGCTGGTTTCTCGAGCATGCCACGCAGGTAAAGAATATTTGGGTGCCTTACGGCGAATGACTGAACGCCAAATGCCCGCGAGGCCGCCAGTCGCGTTGCGCGTTTGAAGCTGTGGTTCCCGCTCTGCGGCATCACCCTCCGGTCTTGACCGGATTGCTTTTGTTCTGGCAGCGGACTAGCATGAATTCGTAATTTCCATCCGGCATCTTTGGCATCCTGTCATGCCAATCCGTGTTCGATCTACGTGCTGATCTAAGGAGGATCATATGGGCATCGCAGTATCACCGCAGATTCATCCCCAGGTTGCGGATTTCCTCGAAAAACCGCGCAAGATGTTGATCAATGGCAAATGGGTAAATGCTCTCTCAGGCAAAACTTTTCCTACTTACAACCCGGCCACCGGCGAGGTTCTGGCGCAAGTGGCGGAAGGCGATCGTGACGATGTAGAAGAAGCGGTAAAGGCAGCGCGCAAAGCTTTTGACCAAGGCCCGTGGCGTCGGCTGACCGCATCCGAACGCGGACGGCTCATCTGGAAACTTGCCGACCTGCTCGAAACTCACACGGAAGAATTCGCTTATCTCGAAAGCCTCGACAACGGTAAGCCTCTCACCGTCGCGAGAGCCGCCGATGTGCCGCTGGCTGTCGATCTGTTTCGCTACATGGCGGGATGGGCGACGAAGATCGAAGGCAACACGATTCCTTTGTCGGTTCCCTATACTCCGGGAGCGAAGTATCTTGCCTACACGCTGCGAGAGCCGGTCGGAGTTGCGGCACAGGTCATTCCCTGGAACTTTCCGCTGCTGATGGCAGCGTGGAAGCTGGGTCCGGCGTTGGCCTCCGGCTGCACCGTGGTATTGAAGCCGGCGGAACAAACGCCGCTTTCGGCGCTGCGTCTCGGCGATCTGATCATGGAAGCCGGATTCCCCGAGGGCGTGGTCAACATTGTGCCGGGCTACGGCGAGACGGCGGGCGCTGCGCTGGCCGCCCATCCGGACGTGGACAAAATAGCTTTCACCGGTTCCACAGAAGTTGGGAAGCTGATCGTGCGCGCTGCGACCGGCAATCTGAAGAAAGTATCGCTGGAACTTGGCGGTAAATCTCCCAACGTCGTGTTCAAAGATGCTGATCTCGATTCGGCGATTCCCGGGGCCGCGAGCGCAATCTTCTTTAATCACGGCCAGTGTTGCTGTGCCGGATCGCGGCTCTACATCGAGAAACCCATCTTCGACCGTGTCGTCGAAGGTGTCGCAGAACAGGCGAAGAAAATCAACGTAGGCTCAGGTCTGGACCCTGAGACAAGCATGGGACCGCTCGTCTCCGAAGAGCAGGTAAGCCGGGTCTGCAGTTTTCTGGAAGCCGGCTTCTCCGAAGGCGCCAAAGCCATTTCCGGCGGTCACAGGAAAGGCGACAAAGGCTATTTCGTGGAGCCTACTGTTCTCGTGAACACTCGCGAAGACATGAAGGTGGTGCGCGAAGAAATCTTCGGGCCCGTCGTAACGGCGATGCCGTTCGACGATCCCGAGGAACTTATGTCGCGCGCCAACAACAGCGAATACGGCTTGGCTGCCGCCGTCTGGACCCGTGACATCGGCAAAGCTCACCGCACTGCAGAGCTTCTGCGCGCAGGTACGGTGTGGATCAACTGCTACAACATCTTTGACGCGGCGCTGCCGTTCGGCGGATACAAGCAATCCGGATGGGGCCGTGAGATGGGGCACGATGTTCTGAACAATTACACTCAGACCAAGGCCGTTTGCACCAGAATTGCCTAGGTGGTTGCTCAACAAAAAAGGACGGCGGATTTTCCGCCGTCCTTTTTATTTTAGGGTGCGTTATTTTGTAATGCTTATCTCTCGACGACTCTACCGCTCCATGAGCAAAACTTTTTCCGTCTCGTCAATCTCAGTCAGTTTGACCTCGATTACTTCGTTCATGGTGGTCTGAACATTGCGGCCGACAAAGCTGGCCTCGACGGGAAGTTCTCGATGTCCGCGGTCGATCAGCACGCACAACTGCACTCGCCGTGGGCGGCCGTGCGAAAACAGTGCGTCCATCGCGGCCCGCACCGTGCGTCCGGTAAAAAGAACGTCGTCGACCAAAACGATATTCATGTCTTCAATCGAAAACCCAATCTCTCTCTCTTGCACAACCGGCTTGGGCCCGAGCGTTGAAAGATCGTCGCGATAAAAAGTGATGTCGAGCGTGCCCACAGGAACCGGCGCGTTCTCGATGCGGGTAATGATTTTTCCGAGACGCTCTGCGATGGGAACGCCGCGGCGCCGGATTCCAACCAAGCCCAAGCCTTCGACGCCTCCATTTTTTTCGACGATCTCATAGGCCAAACGGACCAGCGTGCGCTCAATTTCAGATGCCGACATCAGTTGCGCCTTCTGGTGCAAACCCGTTTTGCGGGAAGGACTTTTCGCATTCATCGCCGAATGTGCCTCATGATTCTGGATTTGTAGACTGGCGCGGTGCAATCGCCCGGACAAACTTGCCCGGCACGACGGCTTCTCACTCTATTGAACGCAGCGTCAGAGGTCAAGCGACCGTCAGGCGCACAAACGAACTACGTTGCCAATCATCGCGGTTGGCAATTATGCACACAGCCAAATAGAATCCTTAGACCTTGGAACCCATAACGCATTTCCTCACGGGCGCGTGCCTGGGCCGCGCCGGACTCAACCGCAAGACTGCGCTGGCTACGCTCACCCTTACGCTCGCCGCCGAGGCGCCCGATCTCGACGTGCTAAGCCGCTTGGGCGGTCCGGCCTTCGGTTTCGCCCATCATCGCGGCTTTACCCATTCTTTTCTCGGACTTCCGCTCGACGCCGCTGCGGTAGTCGGCTTCGTCTATCTGATCTGGCGTTTGCGCGGTCGCAAGGTGAAGGATCCGAACCTTCCGCCGCGCTGGGGATTGCTCTTCCTCTACGCCTGTCTCGCAGGGATCAGTCACATCCTGCTCGACTTCACCAATAATTACGGCGTTCGCCCGTTCTGGCCTTTTTCTGAGAAGTGGTATTCCTGGGATATCGTTTTCATCTTCGAGCCAATTCTCTTCGGATTTCTTCTGCTCGGATTAATCGTTCCGTCTTTTTTCTCGCTGATCGACAACGAGGTCGGCGCGCGCTCGCGCGGACCCAGAGGCCGCGTCGCAGCCACGCTCGCGCTGCTCGGCGTGGTTGTGCTGTGGGGCTTGCGCGATTATGAGCATCGCCGCGCGGTCAGCGCCCTTGGCGCCCGAACGTATCAAGGCGCGGAGCCACTGCGCGCGTCGGCTTATCCCACCATGACGAATCCGTTTCACTGGTATGGCGTGGTGGAAACTCCCGCTTTCTTCGCTCTGGCTCCGGTGGATTCTCTCGGGCCGGAAGTTGATCCCGAGGGACGGCTGCAAATCCGTTACAAGCCGGAAGAAACTCCGGTGACGTTGGCCGCAAAGAATTCTTACCTGGGGCGGGCCTATCTCGACTGGGCGCAATATCCGATCACCGAAACAGAAACGCTGGATTCGCCAGAAGCAGGTTACGTCGTTGAGTTCGTGGACCTGAGGTTCGTCCAGTTGCCCAGCCTGCTGAATCGCCGGAGTGAACCAAACCGGGCGCTCGCCGCCGGCGTTCGACTCGACAAGAACCTGCAAATCGTGGGGGACGTTTACGGCTCCGGAAAAAAGCGGGTAACCGTTCCCGAACCGCATTGATTGTGAAAACCGAGGGTTGCCTATGTGGGGACAGCCGCCCTCGGCCGTCCGCTTCGCGCAGCGAAGGGCTTTTCTTCCGACAGCGGCTGCATGGCCGCTTGACGTACCCACCCTCTCGCGCCCAGAATAATAATTCGTTTCCGAGGTGCTCATGCTGCCCTATCTATTTGTCCTACTCGCCATTGCCGTCCGCTTCTTGCCCTTCGCGGGCCAGTTCAATGTTCTGCCGCACGCGTGGCACTTCACGCCGATCGCGGCCTCGCTCTTGTTCTTTGGAGCCCGCGGTTCCAAGCGTCAATTGTGGATACCCTTGGTGTTGCTCGCGGCGACTGACGTTGTTCTAACCAAGTTCATCTATTCGTACAGTTTCTCGTGGGACCATCTCGTTACCTGGGCATGGTACGCGGCAATCCTGTGGCTGGGAACGGGTCTGCGGGAGAAGTCCGGCGCAGTGCGCGTCATCGGAGCAGCGCTGGCCAGCTCAGTTTCGTTTTTCCTGATCAGCAACTTCGCGGTGTGGGCCGCATGGCAGATGTATCCCAAGAATTTCAGCGGATTGATGATGTCTTATGCCGCCGGTCTTCCATTCTTCCGCGGTACGGTTGAAAGCGATGTCTTCTTCTCGATCGCATTTTTTGGCGTGCCAGTATTTCTGCACGCGCTTTCCGGCTGGATGCACAAGACAGCAGGAGACTACGTGGCAGCCGCGTAGCGGTAGAACAGCCCACGTGGGGACGGCCGACTCGGCTGTTCGCCGAGCGAAGCGAGGTATCCGCTCAAAGATAGGTCGAGAGCTAGTTGCTCTGTGCTTTCCGCTTCTTACTTCGCCGCATCAGCAACCACACCAGCACTCCTCCGGCGATCGCGCCTAATAGCCACGCGAAATGCTGCCGCACCACCGCCGCCGTCAATTCCACAATCTGCGGCCCGAACCAAAGCGTGAGCAACGCAAGCGTCAGAAAGCGCACGAACCTGCCTGCGAACATCGCCGCCACAAAATCGCGAAACCGCATTTCAAACACCGCCGCGCCCAACACAAAGATTTTGAATGGCATCGGCGGCGGCAGCATGGCCGGAAACATCAGCGCCCAGAATTCGTGCTCTTCAAACGAGCGGTGAATTCGCTGAAAGCGCTCCTCTGTAATCCGCTTGCGTAGCACTTTCTCGCCACCGAGATAACCAATGATGTACAGCGGGATGCTGCCGATGACCGACCCCAGCGAAGCCATCAGCACATAAAACAGCAGCTTTCGATGATCCTGATACACGTAGTAGGCGACAATTGCATCCACAGGCATGCCCAGCAGCGCGGAATCGGCGAACGCGATCGCGAAGACTCCCCAGATGCCGAGCGGCGTGAGCACGTGCAGAATCCAAGCCGTATACCTCGCCAGAATGTGTCCAATGGTTTTCAAAAGGAAATTCAGTCTACGTGAAAAGGAGCTTCGTATTCACCATGCTGTAACATTTCGCGCCTGCCGGGAGCTAATCCCTTTGTTTACTTGAGAGTTAACCGGATTACTTCCTCAGTTACCATGCACCAATTTTGTTGCACATTTCATCACCCAGTAACATTCCGCCGCTATAACTAAATTATGGATCTGCCCGTGTACAACACGCTGATCCTTTCCGACCTGCACCTCGGTGCAGAGACCAGCCACGCCCGCGAAGCTACGCGCGTGCTCAAGGAAAACCGCTTTCAGCGGCTGATTCTGCTGGGCGACATTTTCGCCGATCTTAACTTCGCCCGGCTTACCAAAGACCACTGGAAGTTTCTCGGCTACATTCGCAAACTTTCGAACCCCAAGCGCAACATCGAGGTCGTCTGGGTCGAAGGCAATCACGATCATGGGCTCACCAACATCATGTCGCACCTGGTCGGCGTCCGCGTGTACCAGCGCTACGTCTGGCGGTACGACGGACTGCGTCAAATCGCGATCCACGGCCACCAGTTCGACGGTTTTCAGGTGAACAACGTTCGGCTCAGCAAGTTTGGGACATCGCTCTACCTGACGCTGCAAAAACTTGATTTCAAAAGCAAGCCGATTGTGCGGCTGATTGACCGGCTCAACACGCGCTGGCTCCGAATGTCTTCCAAGGTTTCTGCTGGAGCTTTGCAGTACGCGCGCCAGCATGACGCCGACCGCATTTTCTGCGGCCACACGCACTCAGCCATGCACGTCGAGCAAGATGGAATTCATTACTACAACTCAGGCGGCTGGGTCGACTCCCGCCTCACCTATCTCACGGTTGACGAACAGGGGGTTCAAATCCATGAATACAACGAGTCCGAATATGCCAAGCGAGCTGACGATCGTGATCCCGGCCAAGAACGAGGCGAGGCTGATTCCTCGTTTGCTGATTTCGCTGATGAATCAGGATTACTCGAAGATGTCGAGTACGAAAGTGTTGGTCGCTGACGCCAACTCAACCGACGGCACGCCCGAAATCGTTCTCGGCTTCCGCGACCGCCTGAATGTCAGCGTAATCCGCGGCGGAGTGCCTTCCGTCGGCCGCAACCTGGGCGCAGCTCACGCCGACAGCGCGTACGTTCTTTTTCTCGATGCCGATATCGAACTCGCGCATCCTTCGGTTGTTCGTCGCGCCGTGGAACTGGCTCAGCGCAAGCAACTGCATTGCGTGACCACGAACATTCTGTGCCAGGGCGGCACTTGGCTCGACCAACTCTTTTACGCAGGCAACGATTTCTTTCAGTATCTCTCGCGCTTCCATCATCCGTTCGCCACGGGAATGTTCATGCTCTTCGATCTGAAGAAATTTCGCGAGCTTCGCGGATTTCATGAGCAAGTCCTCTTTGCCGAAGACTACTTGCTTAGCCAGCAAGTCGAGCGCAAGCGCTTCGGCATCGTTCGCGGAGGCGTCTATACGACGAACCGCCGCTTCCAGAAGATGGGACACCTGCGCGTAGGCTGGCTGTTCCTGAAAACCGCCATGAACTACTGGAACACCAGCTACTTCCTGCGCGATCACAAATACTGGCAGACCTAAGCCCGAACCCCAAGCCGGGGGACGCCAAGCTTGGAACTCCCGGCGCAGGTTCACGAGAGTTTTCTTGGTGGCCACAAAGAACAGGATCCAGCCAACCAGCCGGATCCTTTTTTTACTTTCGAGAAATGAACGCGGCCTGCTTCAAAAGCGGAACACAATTCCGGTCGATATCCTCACATTATTCTGCGTGGTCGAAAAGAATCGCGTCTGCACATAATCTCCCTGAAGCCGCCAGGCGATCGGCTTGATGATTTTGTAATCGAGGCCGCCGCCGAGCGCGGTGGCAAATGACGTGTCGCTGGGCTGCATAAAATTGTCCACTAACACTTGCGAGGAAGTTGAGGTTGTATTGATGTGCGCAGCGCCAAACAGAGCTTCAGCAAACGGCCGGAACTTCCCGACGGGTACTGAGACGCGTGGCCCAAACAGAACTGTAAACTCGTGGCCGTTGACATCTACCGTGCCTATTGTTCCATTCGGCGGCAACGGGGTCTGATAACTCTGCGAACCGTAGTGGCCGCCAAAGTCCACCACTACACTAAGCAACGGGAAAACCTTGCCTTCCAACGAGGCTTCCCACCCGTTCAGGTTCGGTCGCCCTAAATTAGCGAGATCAAATGAGGATGCCGCGGCGTTTTCAAATGAGTATCCGAAAAAGACGTTCCCGCCGGTTGGAACCTGCGCATTGGCAGCAGCGCACAGAACGAGACTGAAAACGGCGATGCCAGCCGCCTGAAAATGACGCGTAGTTTTTCCTGAGGGAAGCCACATACATATTCCTCCAGCACTCAAATCTCAAACGTCGACAACTCCTCCAACCCAGTTCAATACCGTAAGTTTCGGGTGAGAAATCTAGACGTATTAAGATCGAGCCCAGGTTGCCCTCAGAAGCGCCAAACAAGTCCTGTTGTGCCCCGGAAGTCGTTCTGGCTGGCGCTCAATTCGTGGCTGTGAATGTAGTCGAACTGGAACCGCCAGGAAAAATTCTTCTTGAATGGAATTTTGCGGTCCGCGCCCCCGCCGAAGTCTTCAATTACAGTGTGGAAATTCTCTCCGGCCGAAGTCGCTTCCTGAATTCCGCCCATCGCATGTGCGAACACGCGCCACTTGCCGTAGGTCTTCGAAACCCGAGGACCAAGAACCGCGTTATATTGCTTAACCCCCGTCCGATAAAAGCCGCTGGCATCCAGCACGAATCCCAGGTAGGCGATGTGGTGAAATGGCATCGCCTCTACTGAACCTTCCCATCCCCGAAACGTAAGACGGTTCACCACATCCACGTTGTCTCCGCCACCGACTCCGCCATAAACGTTGCCGCTCGGCAACAATTGCGCCTTCGATGGAGTGGACACGAGCATCAAACTTAAGAACGCCAGAACCACGGCTGCGGTTTTTGACACCAAATGATTCCTCCCTAGCAATAAGTGCCAGTAGCAAATTCTACCTGAATGCGTGAAATTCGTTAGATCAGTGTAACGGAGTCTCAGGATGCCCGCCGCGCACAACATTCTGCGGCTTCGCGCCCGGTGCCTAATCAGGAAATTTAATCACTTTTCATGATTCCAAAGGTCCCCAACGCGCGTCTATCCATATAGCATTCAATCCATGAACCCAAATTGTGAAACGTATTCGCAGCCGCATCGCACGGCTGCCCTCGCAACACAAGCCAAGGAGTCGAAGTTGAAACTCAGTTTGGAAACTAGCAATTGCGGCGAAGTAATTATCGTTCATTGTCAGGGCCGCGTCGTCTATCGCGATGAGGCCGCAGCCCTTTCGCGCCTGGTCGCTGAAGTCCTTCAAAAAGGCGGCAAGGTCGTTCTCGATTTAAGTGGTGTCACCATTATCGACAGCGCCGGCTTTGGCGAGCTGGTTTTTCTCTACACTTGGGCTCGATCGCAAAATGCGGACCTGAAGTGTGCCAGCCCTACTCCGTTCGTTCGCCAATTGCTCGATCTCACGAATCTCGATTCAGTTCTTGAGATCCACCCCAGCGTGTGTGAAGCCCTGGCCGCTTTCCAGTCCGCGGAAGTCTGCGCGGACTGCTGAGGCCCGCGGAGGAATGCGCTTACAATCTTTCCCACGGAGGAGGAACCTTAACCGAAGCCATGCCTGCAGCCTCGGCCGCCAGGATGCCCATCTCTGTATCTTCGAAAACGAGACATCGCTCCGGAGCAACGCCGAGTCTGTCGGCCGCCAACAGGAAGGCTTCCGGGTCGGGCTTGCTCTTTTTGTAGTCTCCGGCACACACCAGGGTCTCGAATCGATCCAAGAGTTGCAGGGAAGCCAGAGATGCGACTACCGATTCCCTTGTGCTTCCTGACACTACACCGAACGGAATCCGACCGTGCGTGGCTTTGATATGTTCCAGGACTTCGGGAACGGCCTTGAGTTGTGGAAGCAACTCGAAATACAAACTCTCCTTTCGACGGGCCACAGTCTCGACCGGCAATGTCAGTCCATGCCTTTGGTTGAGCGTGGATATGATCTCAACCACGGGCATCCCACCCCATTCGTAGAAAATCTTTTCGTCAAATTCGCAATGCCATTCTCCGAGAGCTTTCTTCCAGGCCAGGTAGTGGAGCGGCATGGAATCGGCAATAGTGCCGTCGCAGTCGAATAAATACGCGCTAAATGAACCATCGGGTAATTTAAGATTCATCGGAGCTTTTTGGTCTCAACATTCATTCTAGATTAGCTGTGATACTGCGCACATCCCGCTGACCGTTCAGCCGCTATAATTCTCGCCATGAATCTTGAAGAAAAAAATTCAGAGCTGAAAAAGCGCAACCGGCTTGCCGAAGAGGGTGGAGGCGAGAAGCGGCGCGAGCGTCAGCACAAAGAAGGCAAAATGTCGGCGCGGGAGCGCATTGAGTTTCTGCTCGACGACGCCACGTTCGAAGAGACCGACAAGTTGGTCACGCACCGTTGCAACGACTTTGGCATGGCCGAGCAAAAGCTATACGGCGATGGCTTTGTCACCGGCTACGGCCGCATCGAAGGCCGGCTGGTTTACGTCTTCGCGCAGGATTTCACCGTGTTCGGCGGATCGCTCTCCGAGACGAACGCGGCGAAGATCGTCAAGATCATGGACCTGGCCGCGAAGATGGGCGCTCCCGTGATCGGCTTGAACGATTCTGGCGGCGCGCGCATTCAGGAAGGTGTGGCCTCGCTGGCGGGCTATGCGGATATTTTTCTGCGCAACACATTGTATAGCGGCGTGGTGCCGCAGATTTCGGCGATCATGGGTCCGTGCGCGGGCGGCGCAGTTTATTCGCCGGCGATTACGGACTTCGTCCTGATGGTCGACAAAACTTCGTACATGTTCATCACCGGCCCGGATGTGATCAAGACTGTTACGCACGAAGAAGTCACCAAAGAACAGCTCGGTGGTGCGATGACGCACAACGAAACCTCAGGCGTGGCGCACTTTCTGGCGCACGACGACGCCGAGTGTTTGTCGATGGTGCGCGAGTTGCTGAGTTTCGTTCCGTCGAACAATCTCGAAGATCCTCCGCGCAAGGCCTGCACCGATCCGATCGACCGGGCCGATGCTTCGCTCGACAAGATCGTGCCTGCACAATCGAACATGCCTTACGACATGAAAGATGTGATCCATGCCGTGATTGACGACGGCTACTTCTTCGAGGTTCAGGAACACTTCGCGAAGAACATGGTCGTGGGATTCGCGCGCCTCGACGGCCGCTCGGTGGGGATCGTCGCCAACAATCCGGCGATGCTGGCTGGAACGCTCGACATCAATGCTTCTGTG
>JBEKJF010000114.1:0-12397 GCA_050011375.1 Candidatus Sulfotelmatobacter sp. | reverse complement strand
ACGAGCCCGATCTGCTGCGCTTTCGTCGCGTTAATGCTGCGCCCTGTCAACAACAGATCCCTCACCACACCATTACCCAAATCCCGCTTCAGACGCGGAATGCCGCCGAAACCGGGAATCAATCCCAATCTCAGTTCGGGAAAACAGAATCGCGCCATCTTGTCCGCGATAATCAGATCACAAGCCAGCGCCAGCTCAAATCCTCCGCCGAACGTCACACCATGCACTGCTGCAATCGTAGTCAAAGGCGCGGCATCAATCAGATTCAGCACGCGATGCATGCGCTCCAGAAAATCTCGCACGCCCTTCACGGCTTCAGTTTTGCCCATGGCCTCGGAGCGGCGATACAATTCGCGCAAGTCAGCGCCCGCGCAAAACCCAGGCTTCAGCTCGCTGTAAATGATGAGCGCATGAGCCTCTTTCTGCATAAGCTGCAAAGCCGTTGCGAATTTCTCGAGGTCATCGAGTGAGGCCGACCCAAGTTCGTTACATGGCTCGCGATGCAAGGCCAATTCAATCACGCCGTCGGATAGCTTCCATGACAAGGCGCTCTTTGCCGAAACCGCAGAGTGAGACTCTAATCCTGCTCCGCGCACGTTATTATCCTTAGTAGTCTCCAAAGCTCTCTGCCCTCACTAGACAGCCTGTTTGACCCGGTACATATCTTCGATCTCATTCTTCATCCGCGCGGCAATCAGATCGCGCTTTAACTTTCCGTTCACGGTCAGCATACCGCTTTCGATCGAAAATGCTTCCCCTCGGACGTAAAACGCCCGAACCTGTTTGTAGTGCGGCAAGTCAGGATTTACCACATCCAGCGCAGCTTGCACCTGCTCGGACGTGACACCTCCGGCGACAATCGCCGTCAAGTATCCACGCCCGTTCCCTATAACCACCACCTGCTGCGCTTGGGGCAAGTTCTTAATGATCGCGCTTTCAATTGGTTCCGGCGAAATCTTGTGCCCCGATCCCAATACAATCAAGTTCTTGATCCGTCCCGCGATTCGCCAGTTCCCCGCGGCGTTTACTTCGCCCTGATCGCCAGTATGAAACCATCCGTTGCGCAGCGCCTCAAGCGTTTGTTCGGGCCGGTTCCAGTAACCCGGAAAAATATTCGGTCCGCGTACTAGGATCTCGTCATGGTCTCCCAGTTTCATCTCCATGCCTGGAATCGCAGGTCCCACGCGCCCGATTTCAACGCGGTTCGGATCGTCCATCGTACAAATCGCGGTCGTTTCTGTGAGACCGTAGACCTGCAGCACACGAATTCCTAGCATCATGAAATAAAGCTGCGTCTCCGCACTCAGCGGCGCCGACCCGCAAATCAACGCTTTCAGGTTTCTCCCGATCATCTTCTTGCGAATCGCCGGAAACACAAGCGCATTCGCCAGCCCCAGCCACAGCGCATCGCCTGATCTTGCCTGCCCCTCGTGCTTTCGCGCCCATGCGCCTTTCGCTCGTGAATAAATTCCCTGCGCCACTCCCCCGGTCTGCCAGAGTTGTTCATCGACCGCACGCCGCATGCGTTCGAGTAGCTGCGGAACATTTAGAAAATAATCGGGCGCCACAACCCGCATGTCAGTCGCGATCTTCGTGAGATCCATGTTGATCGTGACCAGGCTTCGCCGCTTTAGAAAAGTGAGCAACGCGATCCAGGACGCCGCAAAGGTGAATGGCAAGTAATGAAAGACGCGATCCTGCCCAGCCGGTGCCGACGGCGAACTTGACATCAACTGTTCCAACCGCTCGGCTGTCCGATCGAGCATGAAGCCCACATTCGCCGCCGTGAGCACGACGCCCTTGGCCTCGCCCGACGTCCCAGAGGTGTAGACAATCGTTACCGGATTGTCGTTCGCAACCTGCGGCCGATCCAATTGCACACCCTCCGCGCCTGCGAAAATCTCGTCAAACAAAAACTGCGGCGGGGCTTCCGGCCAAGCGTGCGCAATTCCATCGCGCAAAGCCGCATCTCCGCAGCACACCAGCGATGGCGTGGAATCTTTCATCATCGCAATCAGTTCCGCCGGAGCCTGCCGAGAATAGAGGGGCACCACGATCAGCCCTTCGGCCATGAGGGCCAAGTCCATTGCAACCCAGCGAATGCTGTTCACCGCCAGAAGTCCGCACCGGTCGCCCTCCTTCAGCCCCTTGGAAGCGATAAAAGTTCGAGCCTTATGAACTAATTCCAGCAGTTCACGGCCAGTCACGCCGGTGATTTCGCCGTCACAAATCTCGGCAAGAATGCGCGTGTCCGCGCTGGCTTGCAGTTGCGAAAATATCTGTCCGATGAATGGAATGAGTGTGCTCAAAGTATGAATTGTCGAACAAACTGTTCTAATCGATGCCTTCGCGGATTTCTTCGCGCCCTTTGCGGTCAAGAGCTTTGCGGCGCGCGAGAAGCGTTTAGCTATACGCTGCCACCAACTCCCGCAGGCCGGTGCTCATTGGCGGCAAATAGTCCTCCCAACTCCACTCTCCGCGGCGCGTCTCAAACTCCGGATACCTTCTCTGCACTTCTTCTTCAAAATACACACCCATGCGTGCCATCACTTTCAAATTTCTCACAACCGTTTTCGCAATTCCCGTAGCAATCGCTTCGCCCTCACAACTCAACTTCCCCAGAGCGGCTAGCAGTTTTCCTTCAAGCTCCGGATCATCCACGGTCATCAGCAAATCCTGATGTCCCCGCTCTCGCATCAAGTTTCGAATGCGCTCATCCATCGTAATTCCTGCTGACGGGACCAGCCCCGGCATCGATGTCACAATACCGTGATAGCGCGAAGAAGCCATCATGTGACACGCCCGCAGTACGCTGACTAATTCGTACATGTTGTATTCGTCGGAGGTGAGGACCGGCACTCCGCCCAGCTTCTCAGAGATTCGCCGGGCTGGGCGCGCATCCAGCCGCTCCGTCGCCGCCAGAATTACGAAAACATTTTTCTTCTTGCGGAATGCGTCCACGGCGTTCGCTATCGCCGTCCAATACTTTTGATAGGCCTGCTCCGCAGCCGGCCCTGAATTGTGAAAATACACAGTGCGGTAATGACTGTCTTTGTAAGCGCCGGTCAAAGTTCGCGCCGCATACTTCGCCACCGAAGCTTTTACCGGCCATTCGAAAGGATTAATCGGACACACCACGAGCACCGGCGTCCGCCCGTCCCACCCAACTTTCTTCAGAACGCTGTGCCCGTATTCTGGCGGCCGGGGTTCAAACGTCCACGCGGTATCGGTTCCCAACTCGGTCGGGACGCCCAGTTCGCGCAAGACTCCTCGCGACTCCTCATTTCGAGTAATTACAAATGAGTTTCTGCAATATCGTCCGCACATTTTCGCAACCAGTGGGTCCATGTGACCGGCTTCTGCGCCATATCCCACTGACAATTTGTTTTGCGCCGCTGCAATTCCCAGCGACCCGATCATCATCGTGGTCAGAGCGTTGGCGAATTTGCTCTTGAACATCGACCCTTCGCAGGCCACTACTCCGTCGTGCTTCGGAACTTCGTTGGCCAGAAAAGGCGGGAAAATATCCGGGAGATGCACTTGCTTTGTGCCTTCAAAGTATCCACGCGAGAAGTCGAAGTTCTGGCTCATCACGCTGAACGCCACGCGCTCAGCGCCCAGAATGTGCCGGATCTGCCGCAGCATCTCTTCGACCCGCACATCCGATCCCATATTCCGCGTGCCGTTGTAGCCGGCAAACAAAAGCTTAAGCTTGTCGCCCGGCTTCCAGCGTTCGCCTTCGCCGAGCATCCATCCGGCTTTGGCGCGCTCGATCGAACTGCTGACCCAGGCTTCCAGAACGAAATCCATCATGCCGCAGTTCCTCCCGCGGCCGCCGGCCAGGGATGGTACTTGTACGCGAAATCATTCTCGCGGCTGAACTTCAGCAGCGGATAGCAATACTCGGAAAAAGGCACCGGGTTTTTGCCCAGCTCTTTTGTGACGCGGGTGTTATCGAAGACCGTGTTCCAAACTAGATACGGCATGAATACTTTCATCAGCGACGCGCCTTTTCCGATTGCTCCGGCGCGATTCGCCAGAAAATTTACCGACCCTGAAAATGGGCGCTCCGCGACCGGCACAAACACTGGGGCGCGCTTATTCTGTGCCGCCGCCAAAGCCTTTGTAATTTCCTGAAACGTTTGCGAGCCGACTCCCGAAGAAAGATGATAGGTGTCGTGCTCAGGGCGCTCTTTCTGATGGAGCGTCGAAATCGCCTCGGCCACAAGATCAACATTCACAATATCGATTTTGTCGTTCGGACGAAACGGGAGCACGGGCAGCCCGGCCAGAAAGACAAATGCCTTCACCATGTCGAATTGCGTGGTCTCAGCATAGCGGCTGTCGCCGAGAACGATGCTCGGGCGGAAGATTGTTTTCGGCGTCTCCGGCAGCAGAACACGCATCATGTGTTCGCAGAATTTTTTAGTGCGCGCGTAGGGATCGTAATCTGAGCGTTCCCAATCAATCGAGCGGTCCTCAGTGACGACTTCGTTCTGCCGCTTGCCCGCCACAGCGACTGTGCTGACCTGGCTGAATCGCCGCAGCCCGTGATAGTGCTCGGCGTGCCGCGCCAGCGTGAGCACTTCGAGCGTCCCCCGCAGATTCACATTCAGACAGCTCTTCTCCGACTTCCTGTTCAACGACGCCGCACAATGAATTACCGAATCCGTTGTGTGGACAAGCCGATCATATTCATCGCGATCGAGGCCGAACGCGGACTCGGTCAAGTCGCCGCGGAACACGCGTACGCGCGTCTGCAGAAATTCATAAAACTGCGGAAATTCCATGTGCAATTGCAGCGCCTGCCAAAGCCGACCTTCGGCGTCGTTCACATCTCTCGCCCGCACCAGCACATTCAGCGCTGCGCCATGGTCCCGCAGCAGATTCGCCGCCACATGCGCACCTATGTATCCTGTCGATCCTGTCAAAAATATTGCCATTCAATATTCCGTGCTCCTGTTTTACTGAGCGAAGTACGCGGATTAAGTCCCCGTCTTCACCGCTTCTCCATTGTGCAAGCTCCGCGCCGGACGCGCCTCTAGCGGCCGGCCTTCGATCAGCGGATAAGTCCATTTCCGCAGCGCGGGAATATGCACATTGATCCAGTAATCCCACCAGTCGAGCATTCGCGCCTTGTAACCAAACTCTTCCCGTTCGTCTTCGGCGAGAGCGTGCGAAAGTTTCTCGATGTTGTCCGCCGCGAAATCGTGCTCATTGAACAGGATGAACGGCTCAAACAACTCAATCAATTTCTCTACTCGCTCCAGACTTCTTTCTGCTTTTACGAGTGGCGCTTTTTTCAGCGGCAGCGGCGACATGATGCGCTGAATCGACTTCACAATCGCTTTCTGCGCCGGGGCCGACATCCGCTGGTATCGCTCCTTGGATACTGAAATCGCATCGAAACGCAGCCGCAGCCAGGATTCCAAACCCTCCTGCGCCCGATAGTGTTTGCGATGTGCCAGCGAAGTTAACTCGATCGACCGCCCCATGTCGCAGGGATTTGTGGCCGACGTCGCCAATTGGTAAAGCGAATCATGACGCCGCTCGACAATCGCCGCAGCAATCAGCGTCATGCCGGCGCACACTGCGTCGACGGGAATAATATCGAGCCGCTTGCTCTCGTTTGAAGGCAGTTGCCGGAAGTAGGTGCCCAATAAATATGAGAGCGACGCCGAAGTGTTGATGCCTTCATTCCACCCCAAAAACGGCTTTGCAACCGAAGTCTCCACAATCGCCGGACGCACCACGGCAATCGGTAGTCCCGCTCCGTGTTTCACGATCAACGATTCCGCCAGGCTCTTGGTCAGCGTATATGTATTCGGCCAGCCCAACTCTTTCGCACGCCGCGAGCCTGCCTCGGTCAAGTACGTCTTCAACCACCGGATCCGGTTCTTGCGGATCTGATTATTCAACGCCGCGCCCTGCAACCCTTTTGCCGCATGTTCCTTCGAGAGCGACTGCATCTTTAACCCGGCGGTCACATCTGCGCCTTCGGCCTGCGCCTCGGCCTTCGCAATCAACTCGTGCAGAGACCGCAATTCCTGTTCCGCATCGAAGTTCGGCACGCGATGCGGCGTGTAGTTCGGAATCAGTTTTTCGGCGACCCGCCCGTCCCGCTCGCCCGCCACGTAACACGTCGATAGATGCAGCAGCCCCGCGTGATCGGTCGCGCGAACAAACTCCAGGATGTTCATCGCAGCATCGGTGTTGGTCGTCAGCGCATCCCGTAAGTCCGGATTGAAGTCGGTCAACCCCGAACTATTCACGATCAAATCAAGATTTCTGTGCAGCCGCCGCGCCACTTCCGCATTCAACCCCAACCCGGCCTGCGTAACGTCTCCTTCCACCACTTCCACTTTGTCCCGTAAGTAATCCCCAAGACTGGTTTCGTACCTCTCAAAGAGCGGGTCGAATACCGGCGACTCTTCCACGATCTTTTCAAACCGCCGAGTTGCCGGATTCGACTTTTGCCGCCGAATCAGCAGATAAATCTTCCCGATCTCCGGCAACTCCAGCAACGTGTTCGCCAGCCAGACCTTCCCAATAAACCCCGTGACGCCGATCAGCATTACGTGCTTGCCCGCGAGCGCTCGCCTCACGGAAAATCCCGTTGCCTGTCGCTGACCCTCGAAGTGCACAATCGGGTGTTCCTGCGCCACCGATTCCCGGCCCGCGCTGATCGTCGCTCCACGCAATTGCTCCACCGTAATGTCCAGTTGCCGTGCCAGCGTTTTTGGCGCGCGCCGCCCATCCGGACTCTGCTCCCAGATCAGCGCAAATCCTCCGCGCGGCCGGATCACCGGCTCCAACAGCCTCCCTGTCGCCACGCCATCGCGAAACTCCAGCCGGTTCGCTACGATCCGCTTCACTCCAAGATGCTGTGCCAGCGGCTTCATCACATGCTCGAGCCCCTGGCTCACGAGCACCACATCGGCGCCCGCGCGCACTAGCGCCTGCACCTTCTCCAGCCCGCGCGGCTTCAGCTGCGGTTTCAATTTGTACAGGAAATATTCTTCGCCCAGCAGGTCCAGCCGGTCGCGCGTCACGCCACGCAATGTCATGTGAACCACGCGCGTCGCGAACTTCCGGTTGGTCGAATACAGAAACGGACGCAGGGCCGCCATCACGAAAATCAGCCCTCGCCTCCACCATCGCTCCGCAAAAGTCTGAGAGTTCCAGGTGAAGAACGCCACCGGTTCCACCACCGTCAGGTCGAGCAGGCTGCCCTCAACCCGCCAGTAAACGGCAGGGGACGCCCCGGCCGCGGCGTCAGGCTTGTGGTTCGACGGTTCCAGTTGGTTTGTCTGTTCCAAAGCGTTCTTCGTCAGGTTTCTTACCTACGAAAGGCTTCTCCTTCAACACGCACACGAATCTTCTATTGTAATCAATGCGGACACGTCTGCGAAGCCTCGCTCAGCCAAGGTAGTGGATCAGTTCGCCGGCTGGCTAAATGATGCGGTGGGAATCAGTTCAGGGCTTTCAGCCATCAATCCTCGCCTCACGCAGTTGCTTCACTGCGGTCTCAGAGCTGACCGGCGAATAGTAAACTTCTTTGAAAGTATAGGAGCGGGCCTTCGCGGCGACGATCGGCATGATCTCGATGTGCCAATGGTAGTCATCGTCAATCGTCTTCCAATAACCCAAAGTTTTCGAGGGATGTAGACTGTTCGGCGAAGTGTGCAGCACGAGGTGGAAGCCTTCCGTAAGTGCCCGAACCCGCTGCAGAGTGCGCCGCAGCAGTGCCGCAAGATTCGTTCGCAATCCCGGCTTGGATAATCCTGTGCGCTCAAAGGATGCATCGTGATTGCGGGGGATGATCCAGGTTTCGTACGGCACGCGCGGGGCGTAAGGACCGAGAGCTACGTAATCGCCGTGTGCTTCAATCACGCGCGTGGCCTGGCGTTCCTCCTGGGCAAGAATGTCGCAGAAGACACAGCGCTCTTTGGCTTGGTAATACTCTCGGCCCGCGCGCAGTTCGTAAAGCACTCGCCGCGGAACAAACATGGTGGCTGTCAATTGCGACGTGGGATGAGCAAATTCCTGGCCGGCATTGGGTCCGTGATCCTTGAACAGGCTGACGTACTTCACGCGCGGATCGCGTTTGAGATCCAGGATGCGTTCGGAGGCAAGGCGCAAGAACTGTCCGATCTCTTCGTCGCTGGCATGCCAGAGCTGGCGGTCGTGCCTGGGATTTTCCACCAGAACTTCGTGCGCTCCCACCGAGCTCATACGGTCGTAAATGCCGTCTCCGCGGCGTCCGGGCTCGCCTTCGATATGGTAGAGCGGCGTGGGATGAACCACCGATTGCGCCGACCAACTCACAGCGCTGGGCGCCGCGGCGATCACCTGCGTACGATTGGGAGAATCCGGGCAGAAACGGCAGACGGTTTCAGGACGTGGCACGCCATCGGCAAGGTCATCTCCCGTCATAACCCAGGAGCGCGTGATGGGATCTTTGCGTAGTTCCATGTATCAGCTAAACATTGAGGGAGAAGCTGCGTCAAGAAGGTTTCGAAGTTCGAGGTTTCAAAGCTGCAAAGTTTCAAGGTTTCAAGGTTCGGAGTTTCAACGTTTCACATTAACGACTGCAGTGCAATGTCGCTTTCGGCATTCGAAACTTTGAAACCCTGAAGCTTTGCAACCTTGCCACTTTGAACTTGTTATAATCCGCGCCAAGCGCGCACTCTGAAATTATCGAATGACTGAGCCGTCCACTCCGCTAATGCGGCAATATGCCGCCGTCAAGAAAGAGCATCCGACGGCGCTGTTATTTTTTCGGCTCGGCGACTTCTATGAGCTTTTCTTCGACGACGCAATCGTCGCCTCTAAAGAGCTGCAGATCACGCTGACATCGCGCAACAAGGAAAAGGGCATCGCCGTCCCCATGTGTGGCGTGCCGCACCACGCGGCGGAAGGCTACATCGGCAAGCTCATCCGCAAAGGCTTCAAAGTAGCCATCTGCGAGCAGATGGAGGATGCCCGGCTCGCGAAGAAGCAGATTGGCACGAAACTGGTGCGGCGTGAGGTGACACGCGTAGTCACGCCTGGAACGGCAGCCGATTCGCTGCTCGGCTCCGAGGAAAATAATTTCCTGGCTGCACTGGCCCAGGTCGGTGAGCGTGTAGGGTTCGCGGCCCTCGATCTTTCCACCGGAGAATTTCGCGCGACGGAGTTTTCCGGCGAAGGCGCTTTGCGGCGAGTGCAGGAAGAACTAGAACAACTGCGGCCGAAAGAGTTGCTATATGGATCAGCAGCGCCGCTGTTCGACGCAAGGACGAGCCGGCCATTGCTAACTCAGCCTTTGCCATCACAAAAACCTCAGCCGCGGGCGACTGGGGCCGCGTGCGCCGAGACTCCGCTCGACGACTGGATATTCGCTCCCGACCACGCCATCCCGCTCCTCGAAAATCATTTCGGAGTTTTGTCGCTTGAGGGATTCGGCTTGGCGGGACGCTCGGCTGCTGCGGCAGCGGCGGGCGCCATTCTCTATTATGTTCGTTCGACGCAGCGCGGATCGCTCGACCATGTCGATCGCATTGGCTGGTACGAGCGGCAGAATTGTCTGGTGCTTGATGCCGTGACAGTGCGCAATCTCGAATTGATTGAGCCGCTCTTTGCGGGAACGGACGCGGGCATTACCCTGTTTCGCTCGATCGACGCCGCGGTCACGCCCATGGGCAAACGTCTGCTGCGCGCGTGGCTGCTGCGTCCGTCCCTCAATCTCGGGGAAATCAATGCCCGCCTGGATGCTGTGGAATCCGGCGTGAAGAACACGATCGCGCGCGAGGAGCTCCGCCGCGCGCTTGATGGCGTGCTTGACCTGGAGCGCCTTTTGAGCCGTGTAACGCTCGAAGCGGCGAACCCGCGCGATGTGCTGGCTTTGGCCGCGTCGCTCAAAAAGATTCCCGCCATCAAGGCCGCAGTCGCACGTTTAGCGGCGGAACGCCTGAAGGCTCTGCATGGATCGCTCGACGAGCTCAGCGATCTGCGCGACCGCATCGAAACTACAATCGTGCCGGAGCCGCCGTTGAGTTTCGCCGACGGCGGCGTGATCGCCGCAGGCGTAGACCGCGATCTCGACGAACTGCGCGAACTCTCCCGCAACAGCAAGCAGGTGCTGGCGCAGATCGAACAGCGCGAACGCGGCCGCACCGGCATCAGTTCGCTCAAGGTAAAATTCAATTCCATTTTCGGCTACTACATTGAGGTTTCGAAGCCGAACCTGCACCTGGTTCCGCAGGATTATGAACGCAAACAAACTCTGGTCGGCGCTGAGCGCTTCACCACACCTGAGTTGAAAGAGTATGAGGCCAAGATTCTCGACGCACAGGAAAAGATCGTCGAGATCGAACGAAGACTGTTCACCGATTTGCGCACCGCAATCGCATCCGAGGCAAAACGAATCCGTCAGACCGCGCTGGCACTGGCCGAGGTCGACGTGCTCGCTTCGCTAGCGCACATCGCGGCGCTACGGAATTACTGTCGACCGCTATTGATAGCATCGACGGATGGTGATGCCGGCGATCTCGAGATCGTCGAAGGCCGCCATCCGGTAATCGAGCAGCAAGAAATGGCCGGAGGCAGCGAGCGCTTCGTCCCCAACGATCTTTATCTGAGTGCAACCACGCATACGATTCTGCTGCTGACCGGGCCGAACATGGGCGGCAAGTCCACTTACCTCCGCCAGACGGCGCTGATCGTGATTCTCGCGCAGATGGGGTCGTTCGTTCCCGCCCGCTCAGCGCGCCTCGGGGTGGTCGACCGCGTCTTCACCCGCATTGGCGCAAGCGATAATCTTGCTCGCGGCCGCTCTACTTTTATGGTCGAGATGACGGAGACAGCGGCGATTCTGCACACAGCGACGCCGCGATCTTTGATTCTTCTCGACGAGGTAGGCCGCGGCACTTCAACCTACGACGGCCTCGCGATTGCCTGGGCCGCAGTCGAATACCTGCACGCACGCGTGCGGGCGAAGACTCTTTTCGCTACACACTATTTCGAGTTGACGGAATTGGCCGAGCAGCTTGCAGGCGTGAAGAATTATCACGTCTCGGTTAAGGAAACCGGCGGCGGCATCGTCTTCTTGCGCAAGGTTGAACCCGGAGCGGCCGATCGCAGCTACGGCATCGAGGTCGCTAAACTGGCTGGACTGCCGAACGAAGTAATCGCACGCGCGAGAGATGTTCTGGCCGAACACGAATCCGTAGAGCGGCTGGCGACGGATCATCTCTCGCCCGGGGCCACACCTCCGCCAACGCAGTTGACCATCTTCACGCCGCTGTCGCAACCAGTGCTGGAGAAGTTGCGCGAAGTAGACTTGAACCGGCTCACGCCGCTGGAGGCACTTAATTTGCTGGCGGAGCTGAAGAAAGAAATCTGAACCACATGACGGGGCCGGAAATTTCAAGTCGCAATCCTTTTCTGCTCTTTATCCTACCCTTCCTTCATTTCGGCGCCTGCCTGGCGATCTGGATCGGTAACATCGACACCGGGTGGCAGAAATTGATCGTGGCCGACTTTCCGTTGTCAATTCTGATGGTGGGCTTAATGTACCGCAAGGACAATCCGCTACTGATCTTTGGAATTCTAGGGACGCTTTGGTGGTATGTATTGAGCTTGTTGATTCGGTGGCTCGTTCGTTGCCTCGGCGGGCGGAGCGCATAGAAATCGCATCATAAATTGAGCTACGTTGAAATATGATTGCCAGAAGCAAGCTCGGACATTCCCCGCAGGTCGGACAACTCCTGATCGTCGGCTTCGACGGCGCCGAGATGACGCCGCGCCTGAGTTCCCTGCTCAAGCGACTTCAGCCGGCAGGCGTGATCTTGTTCGCTCGAAATATAAAGACTGCCGAGCAGACCTCGCGGCTCCTTCACGATTGCCAGAAATGCGTTTCGACGCCGCTGTTCATGTGTGTCGATCTCGAGGGCGGAAGCGTCGATCGCTTTCGCGACCTGCTCGGACCAACGCCCTCCGCCGCAGAAGTCTTCGCCACCGGCGACCGCAAACTTTACCGCAAGCACGGCCAAGTGATCGGCGACAACTGCCGCGCCCTCGGGTTCAACGTCGACTTCGCACCGGTGCTCGACCTGGCATTCGAGGCTTCGAGCGCCGTGATGGATTCCAGAGTAGTCTCGACGAATCCTCGCGAAACAATCGCCTATGCACGTGAATTTCTCACTGGCTTACGCGGGGCAAGTGTGCTGGGATGCGGCAAGCACTTCCCCGGCTTAGGCGAGGGCAACCTGGATAGCCATCACGCCCTGCCGGTAATCGAGAAGCCTCTGAAAGAGCTCTGGGACGAGGACCTGCTCCCTTATCGCACGCTTCGCGCGCAGCTGCCGATGGTGATGATCGCGCACGCCGCATATCCGCAGGTGACGCACGATCA
>JBEKJF010000113.1:0-12444 GCA_050011375.1 Candidatus Sulfotelmatobacter sp. | reverse complement strand
TGAAGCGCTTCTTCCTGATTGATAAAAAGGATGGTGGTTTCATCGACCACGCGCCAAACGTCGGGGCCCCACGATGACATGGGGTCTGAGTTGGGATCGAACGATGTGGTCAGGCCCATCTTTCTGGCCTGGCGCAGAATTTGCGGGAATGAAGGGCGCAGAGCTGTCTGAAGAAAAAAAGAAGTCATGTGCAGGTGGCTGTGTCCGCGCAGGGCTTGCAGATCCAGATCTTTGGCTTTGAGTTCGGAGATCGCTCCGAGGACCGTTACCAGGGCGCGATCTCGGCGCGTGCTTAGCGAGATGGTTAATCCTGTCTTTGAGGTTGGGACCTTAGGGACATTGTTTGCGGAGATGCCGGCTTTTTGCAGGGCATTTAGGCAGAAACGGCCGTAGTCGTCATCACCGACTTTGCTGAAGAAGCTTACTGGATGCCCGAGGCGCGCTGCTCCACAGGCGAAAATTGCAGAGGCGCCGCCAAGGACTGTTTGGAAATCTTCGGCCAGGACTTCTTGGCCTAGGATTGGAGCGGACGTTAAGCCGCTGGCGATCAGGTCTACGTTGAGTTCGCCAATTACGGCGACTGCGCGCGGTGTTTGGTGTTGGCGCATATCTTGATCCTGCATGCTTGGTTTGCCGGCTTTCTGCTCAGAGGCCGCCTCGCTTGGCCCGTTCGACAGGCTCAGGGCAAGCTTCGCCTCGACAGCCGAGGCGGCTGTCCCCACATGAGCGTCGGAGGCGTCCTCAAGGCACAACCGCTTCGTTTTGGACGTTTGATGCGGTTTCGTTTTGTTGCCATATTTGTTGCTAAACATTTCTATATATTTCGCGATGGCTCATCAGTATAGCTCCGGTCGATGTGATGCTGACCTAGTTGCTGGGATTGCTTTGTTCGTTGCGGCTGGCGCTGAAGGCGGATAGTCCGAACCCTGGCGCGATCAGCCGGGTGCTGTCGCACGTGAACATTTACACGTGAACATTTACACTCGTGCGCGAAACAGCACTTGCCGAAAATTGCTTGCCAATTAGTGTTTGCTTACTGACGACGCCGTGACGTTGCAGCGGCTTCGACTCACCGTTTACAATCTCAATTAACGTTCTGACGGATGTAAACCATCCCGAGTTTCGCAAACGTAGCCGCGCGGTGTAAGGGTGCGGTACCTGTGTCGGGATTCCTATCAAGAAGTTGCTTACAATGTGGCGGCGTAGCTCAGGTGGCTAGAGCGACGGTCTCATAATCCGTAGGTCCGTGGTTCGAGTCCACGCGCCGCCACCAATTTCTTCAACAACTTGTGGCAGATCGGGCGGAAGCTCCATTTCCTCCAGTTGTGCGGGGGTTGCGGATTGTTGCGGAGTTGTTTCTGCCGGCTCCGGCACGATCTCATCGAGCCGATCGACAAAGGACACGTTGGCGCCCGGAATCAGGTGGCCGTAAATGTCCACCGTGACCTGAATCGAGCTGTGGCCCATTGGCTCTTTCACATAGACAATCGAGACTCCGTTTTGGAGGAGCAGCGGGATGCAACGGCTAGCTTCGCAATCCGGCTCACAGGCGCTCGGCAGTCTGGGTGGTAAGGCAAGGGCAGAGAACTTATCCCGAGCCGAAGTCGCCAAGATTGCCAGCAAAGGCGGGAAGGCGAGAGCTGCGAAGTTGTCCGACACCGTTCCCGACGGCTTTTTCTAACCCGAGCAGGGACTACTCGATTCGAGTGGAAGTTGCAGAGATCGGAATCACACGATTCACAATTGCATTCAGCGATCGTGACGTGTATTCTGCCAAATCAAAAAGTGGAGGCAGCCCGTGGTCTTCGCCGTGAGCTTCGTCAAGAGCCGAGCCCGGCTCAGTTTTTTGAGCAAACTTCATGCCACCATTCTGTTGTCAAGTGTGGCATTTTCATTGCTGACCGCTGCCGCGGCAGCACAAACGGTTACACTTTCCGCCACCACGCTGACCTTTGGCAATGTGGCAATCGGAACCACCAGCGCCGTCAAGAATGTCACGCTCACCAACACTGGCACCGCAACTTTATCTATCAGCGGCTTCACAGTTACTGGGCCGTTTGCTGAAACCAATACCTGCGGAAGCACCGTGTTGGCCGGCAAGAAGTGCACGATCTCAGTCACGTTCAGCCCCACGATATTGGGATCAGCCTCAGGCGTAGTCACCATTACGGATAACGCGAGCAACAGCCCTCAGACGATCAGCACAACAGGGTCTGGCATTACAGATGTAACTTTATCCCCGGGTGCAATTACGTTCACCAGCCAAACTGTGGGCAACACGAGCAATCCGATTTCCGTAACTCTCACCAACAATCTGCCCACAACGCTGACGATCACGAGCGTGGCAGTAAGCGGCGATTTCGCCCAAACCAATACCTGCGGCACGACGGTAGCTGGGAAAGCCAAATGCACGATCAGCGTGACGTTTACTCCCACCGTTGTGGGTAAGCGCACGGGCACGCTCACGGTAACGGATAACGCCAGCAATAGTCCGCAGACAGCGAACCTCACAGGCACAGGATCGACTGCGGGATTGACGTCGATCACAGTCACGCCGGCGAACCCTTCGGCGCCTGCAGGCACGACCCAACAATTCACTGCAACCGGCACGTTTAGCACCGGCGAGACTTACAACCTGACGGACTCGGTGACCTGGAGTTCCAGCAAGAGCTTAGTGGCGACCGTGAGCAATATCGCAGGCACCCAAGGCTTAGCCAGCGCCCTGGCTACCGGCGCGGCAACGATCTCCGCAACCTCGGGCAAAATCAAAGGCTCGACGATTTTGACCGTGACCCCTCCGACGCTCGTGTCGATTTCGGTGGCACCGTCGGCACCGTCGATTGCAGCAGGCACGCAGCAGCAATTCACCGCCACGGGAACTTACACAGACGGCAGCACACAGAACTTAACAAGTTCAGTGTCGTGGAATTCTTCTGCCATAAACGTAGCAACAGTCGCCAGTAGCGGCCTAGCCAGCAGTGTGGCCGCCGGGACAGCCACCATCAGCGCGACTTCGGGCAGCATTACCGGGGTTGCTACATTAACTGTAACGCCCGCAACTTTAGTTTCGATTGCACTCACGCCGGCCCTGCCGTTCATATCGCTGGGCGCAAGCCAGCAGTTCACAGCCACGGGAACTTACTCTGACAGCAGCACGCAGAACATCACCACCTCCGTGACATGGGCTTCGGCAAACACCGCTGTCGCCACCATCAGCAATACCTCGGGCAGCCAGGGCCTCGCCACGAGCGTCAGCGTAGGCACGTCCGCGATCACTGCCGCGCTGGGATCCGTGACTTCATCTTCCGACACACTCACAGTGAATCCGGCGACTCCCACGGAATCGGTCACTACCTATCACTACGACAATTACCGCACCGGCTGGAACCAGAACGAAACGATCCTCAATCCGACCAACGTCAACAGTTCATCATTTGGACTATTGCAAACCGTAACCCTTGACCAGCAGGTCGACACGCAGCCGCTGGTCGTACCCGGCGTAAATATTACCGCTGGAAATTACCAGGGCACGCATGACGTTGTTTATGTCGTCACCGAAAACGATACGGTTTATGCCATCGATGCGGAAAGCGGCGCCATCTTGCTGAGCCCAAACTTTGGACCGCCTGTAACGTATCCCACCGGATGCCTGAACCCCTCGATTGGCATTCATTCCACGCCGGTCATCGATCTCACCGCCAACATTCTGTATGTGATGGTTTATACCAATCAAGCTGGCGTGCCTACTTATTACCTCCACGCGCTCGATCTCGGAAGCCTGACGGATACGATACCGCCTGTGCTGGTGGCAGCATCCCATGTTTTGTCTGACGGCAGCACCTTCGACTTCGATGCTACTTACCAGCGCCAGCGTCCCGCTCTGCTTCTGGCCAACGGTAACGTATATGCGGCATTCGGCGCCTTCTGCGAAAACGCTTTATCCCGCGGATGGGTGTTGGGCTGGCAAACCGGAACGCTCACACCGATGACTTCGACCCTGGTCACAGACATCCAAGCGACGGACGCCGATGACTTCTTTTCCTCCGCCATCTGGATGTCCGGCTACGGTCTGGCCGCGGACGATTCGGGCAATGTATTGTTCGTCACAGGAAACTCTGACCCCTCCGGCACAACTTACGATGGCGTAACCAACATTCAGGAGAGCGTTATCAAGGAGGCGCCCGATCTGAGTTCGGTACTTGACTTGTTTACGCCCAGCAATTGGGCCTCGTTAGATAAAGGCGATAGGGATTTGGGTAGTGGTGGCGTGATGGTGCTTCCCGATCAGCCTGGCGTCATACCCCATCTCGCCGTCGCGGCCGGCAAAGATGGCAGAATGTTCTTGATGAATGAAGACAGTCTAGGCGGATATTCCACGAAAACGAACAACGTGCTCGGCACCGTTCAAATCGGCTGGTGTTGGTGTGGCCCGTCATATTACGTTGATCCTACGGATCTCAACGCAAGGGTGGTCACGAGCGGCGACGCGACCGTCGAAGTTTGGGAACTGCAAACCACGCCGAATGTTGCGCTCACGTTGGAGACCAGCGGCACGATCAGCAGCGGCCAGGACCCAGGTTTCTTCACGAGCATCTCGTCCAACGGTACGACAAATGCCGTTATCTGGGCCCTCTCGCGCCCCGTATCAAATAGTCAGCCTGCAATAACGCTGTATGCGTTCAACCCCGACGCAGGCGGAAGTACCATGCCAGTGCTTTTCCAGGCACCCGCTGGATCGTGGCCAAACTACGGCAACAACGCGAACCTGGTTCCGGTGGTGGCTAACGGCGAGGTTTTCGTGGCAAGCTACCAGCAACTGCAAATCTTTGGATTGTTGTCCCCGAAAAAGAAAGCCAGGAAAAAGTAATCCTGCGCGGGCGAACGCGCTGCGATTCCAAATCGATCGCCGCCCTCAATCTACTCGGAGGTGTAGTTAATTTCCATTCGTCGCACCTGAAAGGTGGAAACATACAAGATCAGCAATGCCACGGCCACGATGCCGAGGATTGCGACCGGCGTAGAAACCGGGTCAGGATTCGAAACCAACAGGCCCATCAGCGGGGGCGTACCTGGAGGGCTTGGGATCTCGACCGGGCACAGAGATTTCAAATAGTAGATCACGCTGAATTTCTTCAGCAACGCCGGCAGGAACGGATTCGCGGCTTCCCACACCAGGATCGCCGCTGCCGGCAGAATGGGGTTCCGGAAAAGCATCCCCACTGCCAGGAAGAACGCCCCATAGCCGAGGCAAGCCAGCGCCGTTACTCCCAGATACGCCGCGCCCTGCGCCAGACCGTGGTTGTGGTAAAGGAAAAGCTCCCGCGCAGCCGGACTGAGTTGCCAGTTGAAAACGACGAGTTGCAGCAATTCGCTGGTCACAAAGATCGTGCATGTGGCCAGTAACCCGGCCAGAAATTTCCCCACCATCACGATATCGCGGCGAATCGGCGCCAGAAAATAGAAATGCAGACTCTTATCGAGAATCTCGCCGCGAAACAGATTCATGAAAATTCCCAGGCAGCCGAAAAAGATCGCGAGCCTCAAATAAAAGAACTGGAAGACGCCCGCGAAAATCACGGAATCCTGAGGTTCGCTGTAACCCTCGCGAATATTGATGCCGACGGCCTTTTCATTCTCGAATTCGACCGACAGAGTATTGGATCCGTCGGAGTATTGATAGCTTTCGTGAGGAACATCAGCGAAGTGAACTCGCCCGTGGCTTCCGGCTTTTGTGCCCTGCTCTTGCGTTGTCAATGTGGCTGCCAAAACAACGACGTCGCGATTGTTAGGCAGAGACAGGCTCTGCACGGTCTTGGCCCGGTTGAGAGTAAAACTGTAACCGTAAAGATAGAACGGACGGTCATCTTTCGTGCCGCCGCTCGAAATGCGATACGGCATCACCACCGCGAGAGACTCGCCGGGTTGCTCGCCGGGATTCGAACTGCAACTGCACCAGTCACTGAAATTCTGCGTGAACGTGCTGTTGGAGCCGTCGGTATAGGTGACGGTGATGTTCTGATTGAATACCGGCCCTTCGGCGCCGGTAGCCAGCAATCGCAGTGTCGCGAACTGGCCGGCTGGCAGGTTGATCGCCCGGTCATCGCCGTAGACTGCATTCGGTTGATTGGGCGCCCCGAAGTTGAACTGAACACCGTCGAAAATCCGATTCGGGGTCAGCAGGTTCGACGAAAACGCATAACCGATGCCATCCAAACCTTCGTTGTCAAACTGCGTCCCGTCGGTGTAAATGCCGTTTCGGTTATAGGCCGGCGACAGGTTCACGGGCGTACCCAAGCCTCCAGTACCTGTAACGGCGGTCGTCAGAATAATTGGCTTGCGCTGTTTCCAGTGGAAACGCGACGGCGGCTTCCCCAGCAGCGTAATCACCTCGTCGCGCGTCATGCCTGGCTTGACCGAGTTTAGATCCTGGTAACTCAACGGCCTCTCGCTCCGGCTGGCCATTTCCCGGCTTTGCGCTTGCTCGTGGGAGACGATGACCGCATGTGCAACGAAGAGCACCAGCGGCAGCAGCGCCAGGACGTAGATCCAAAGGCCGCGCCGGGCAAAGAAAGTTTTCTTCATTTCCAGACGGATGACAGCCTTTATCTGCGCCCACCAAAGCTTCGTCATGGCGCGACCTCGGTGTTGCCGATCAGATATTCGTAGACGGAATTCACGTCGTCGTCGGCCGGCGCTACGGATTCGATTTGGATCCCGTTAAGCGCGATGTGGTTCAGGGCAAGATAGAGCCGGTCCGCATCTTTCGTTTTGATCAACAGCCCGCGCTCGTCGTTATGAATGCGGACCTCGATCGTCTGCTCGGACTCCATCATCTTCGACGCGAGATAACGCGGCCGGTCGCAGCGAATAAGAATCTGCGCAGGATGTTCCCGGATTTCGTCGCGTACGCCGTGAATCGCGCCCTCCGCCACAACATATCCGTTGCTGAGCAGGATCACCTGATCCGACAGAGCATCCACCTCGTGAAGAATATGGCTCGAAACGATCACGTAGCAGCCCTCGGCTGCGGCCGCGCGAAGCAGCGCGATCATCTCGGCGCGGGCCAGCGGATCGAGGCCGTTCATCGGCTCATCGAGCACAAGAACGCGCGGATCGTTGCACAAGGCCTGAGCCAGCCGTATGCGTTGCCTCATCCCTTTGCTGTAGCCTGCAACGCTACGTCGTGCGGCCTCAGTGAGATTCACCCGTTCGATGGCGCGCCAGGCGAGCTGTTCCGCCGTTTGGGAGTCCAGGCCGGCAAGCCGAAGATACGAGGAAACAAACTGAAATCCGGTCAGCCCCTTGGGGAAGGAATCGAACTGCGTGCTGTAACCCAGGGTCTTAAAAAGTTTTTCGGGCTCGTCCGGATCGCATCCGAGGACCTGGATTCGACCGCGTGTGGGCCGCACTAGCCCCGTCATCAGATTCATCAAAGTAGTTTTTCCCGAGCCGTTGGGACCGACCAGGCTGGTCACGCCGGGAGGGATCGAGAGGTTCACCCGGTTCACTCCGAGAATCTCGCCGTAAAACTTCGAGACATTGTCGAAAACGATGCGGCCGCTATCGGTCACTTGACCACCTCGTATGCCCGCACCCGGCGCACGAGCAGCGCGAGGCAGATCGCACAATAAATGAGCAGAGCGGTCCACGCCTCCGACGGCGTTATCTTGCCCTCCATGTCGACTCTAAACAAAGAAGTCCAAACCGTCCCCATCAGATAGACGATGTTGAGGAAGTGCCCCACCTGGGTTCGCAAGACCGCATTGATCGCTTGCGCGAAACCGGCGCCGAAGAACATCACGCCCAGCAAAAGTGCTCCGGCAACGACTCTCCATTTCACCCACGCCGACAACGCCATGGCGAGCAGTGATAGAACGATGATCCAGAGCACTGAGGAAAGCACCATGCTCCCGGCGATCCAAAGATGATCCCAGGCCCAGCCCGCGCCAGCCAGGCTCGACTGCACCGCGAACAGAACCAGGCCGGGAATCCAAGTGATCTGCGAAAGCATAATCGCCAGCACTGACGCCTTGCCCAGAATATATTCGGCGCGGGAAAACGGGCGGCACAGGTAAAGGGGCAGCGCGCCATTGGCGAGGTCGGGCGAAATCAGCCCCGGTCCGGTGAATGCGGTGAGCACAAACCCCAATACGCCCTGCACTTCGATGAAGTAAAGGAAGAATTTATTGTCGATTTTGACAAACTCGGCGACTCCGCCGAAGCCCTGAAGAAATGACAAATTGTGAGCTGCATAGATGACGAGCAGACACGCCAGCGGATAGAAAAAGCACAGCACGAAGAGCGCGGTTTGCAGCTTCGACTGAAAAAGCTTCCTTCGGGAATAGCGAAACAGAACCAGGCTCCGCGACCACGCTGGTGTGAGTGGGCCGGAGTACGACGTGTAGGTGCGCCTGTAAACGGCCATTTCCTCAGCTCCCCATGGCTTTCAGGAAAATATCTTCGAGCGTGTCGCGGCGGAAATTGAGCCGGCGGATCCGCACCTGGCGCTCCGCGGCGATACGATAAATGTCGCGAACTTCGACTCCGTCGGGGAGAATCATTTTCAGCCGGTTCGCCATGACCGCGCATTCGCAGCCCAGTTTCTCGATCGCCTCGGTGAAATCGCCGTTTGCGCCGTAGGTTTCCAGCTCCAGAAATCTCTTGTTGGCCTTGCGCTCTTCTTCCAGGTTGGAATAATGCGCAAGCCGCCCCTGGTTCAAGATCAACACTTCCTCGCAAGTGTCTTCGACGTCGCGCAAGAGGTGCGAGCACAGCACGATCTGCAACTGCCGGCTGTCTCGAATATCGGCGATCATGCGGATCATCCGCTGCCGCGCGGACGGGTCGAGACCGTTGGTCGGTTCATCGAGAATCAGCAACTTCGGCCCGTGGGCGATCGCCTGCGCCAGTTTCGCCAGTTGCTTCATGCCGAGCGAGTATGTACCCAGTTCGCGATAGCGCGCCTCCGCCAGTCCCACGCAAAACAAGGCCTCATGCGCGCGTTCCAGCGCCGCAGAAGGGGGCAGGCCGCAGAGTTCCGCCATCATCTGTACGAAAGAAACCGCGCTCATCTTGGAGATGAACGCATCATTCTCGGGCATGTAGCCGACCAGGCTGCGAATGCGCCGCGTCTCCGTTCGGATGTCGGATCCCAGCACACGGGCCGATCCGTGCGTTGGCTTGTAGAAGCCCAGAAGCGTATTGATCAGAGTGGATTTGCCGGCGCCATTGGGGCCGAGCAGTCCGATCGCGCGTCCGCGCAGAGAACAGGTGAGGTCCTTTAGGATCTCGCGCTTGCCGAAGCGCACCGACAGTCCTTGCAGTTCGATGACCGGCGTCTGCGGAGCAGCAACTGTTGGCTCAGTTGTTGCCGATGCTGCTTCGGGTTGGATGGCTGTGCTCATTCCCTACCGAATCAGGACTACTGGGTCGAACCACTGGTCGAACCAGGGTGCTTCTTCACCGAGGCCGGACCCAGAAACATTTGCGTCGGGATCGGGCCGCCCTGACCGAGCGTCATCAGAGTACCGAGATCGAAGCCCATGAAGCCACTATTGCTTGCCACCACGATCCGGTCAGGCTCGCCATAGGCGTAGATCAAGCCGGGCGCAGTGTTGGCCTGCAGCGTGGCGATTGATTGTTGCTGCTGCGGCGTAAGTGTGCCGACGGTTTTGATCTGCTCCACCAGCGGCCCGACGACCGGACCAATGTTGTGATAGAAGATCGCTGAAAAATTCGTGTACCCGTCGCTGGGAAGAAGCGCCTGAAAAGTTTGCGAGTGGGTCAGGCTGTTGCCACTCTGTCGGTTTTGAATAGCCCGCGACAGCGTGCTGATGTCTGGCCCGGCGATCAGATAACTGTCCACGTACGTGTAATCGATTTCGAGATTTGGCTGTTCCGAATTATGCAGCGTGTAATAAGTCTGTGAGCCAACCTGCTGCTGCGCCAGTTGGAATGGACCTCGCGAGTTGCCCGCCTCGCGGTTGAAACTTTCGATCAGCTTGCCGATGGTCGATTGCAGTGTCGCCGGGTCGTACACTTCAAGAATTACTTTCCACCGCGGAGTCGGCAACACCGGACCATCGAACGCGAAGGTTACTTCGCCTCCGAGAGGCGCGGCGATGTCATCGACCACCCGCACACCGGTCTTGCTTTCAAACTGCCCTAGATCCTGCCGGAATTTCTGATCGCCGCTGCCGATCATCCGGAACATCTCTTCAACGATGCTCTTCGGGTTCTTGATGACCATCGAACTCACCATACTCGCGTCGGGTGAAACGAACTCCAGACCGCCCATGGATGCCGGCGCGGCCAGCCAGGACGCAACACCTCGCCGCTCAGAGGCGAAGGTCAGCGCCGCCTGATTTTCCGTCTTGCCTCCGGCCTCGCGTCGTTCCAGCATCAGGTATCGCACGTCCGCGATTCCCGGCGGGATCCGGTGATCGCTTCCATCAAGTACGTGTTGCGTGACAATTTGTTCCATGTCCGCACAGAAAAGCCAGCCCGCGCCTTGCTGGTAAGCACGAAGCACCTGCTGGTAGAGAGGGGTCTCGCTGAAATGGCTTGCGCCGGATTCCTGCATCCGCGCCACGGTACGCTGCAGCTCCGCAACATCGGGACTCGCAACCAGCACGCCATTGTTCACATAAACCAGAAACGGATGGGTCGCTGACGGCGGTACCGCCGATAAATCGTGCACAATCTGCATTGAGCCTGGCGCGGGGCCGGTGCCGCTGTAATGCTTCATCTCGCTTTGCAGAAAATCTTCCAGTCCCGGCTGGCGAACCCGGGCAAGCATCAGGGGCGAGCTGTGGTTCGCTCCCTCCTTCGGCAACGCAAATACGATCTCGTCTCCCAGATAGCTGCTGAAAGTTTTCAACTGATCCATCAGATCGGTAAGCTTCGGGCCTTTTCCGTTTTGCTGTTCATTCCACCAGCTGCGCAGCGCCGGACTTTGCTGTAGCCGGTCTTGGAAAAGCTTGCTGGCTTCGCCCAAAGTCGCCGCCAGATTGGGAATCGCGGCATAGACCGCCGTATTGTCGGGAACATAAGGCAGAAGGTCGGAGCTGTACCGCAATCCAGGTCCCGGAATTGCCTCAAACTGTTTCTGTAACAGCGCAAAGTCTCCTAACAGCGCCAAATACTTCGCCGAATTCCGGCTCCAGGCAATCTCATTCTGGATGGGAACCTTGGAAAGGCTGGAACTGGAAGTCTGTTCATCGCCCGCGCGCAGGTCGGTAGTCTGATCGCCCGCAGATACTCGAACCACGCCTTCGATCACCGCCACGCGAGAACCCTTCGTGCCATGGTTCACCGAGAAGATTGTCCCCTTGACTGACACGAGGCAATCGTCGGTGGCAACGTAAAGCCGGCCCGTTCGCTGCTTCGCGGCCTGTACGATGATGTGTCCGCCATCCAGACGGATGGTCGTCCCCTTCCATTGCCGAGACACGGAAAGATCGGAACGCTCGCCCATTTCCACCAGCGATCCATCCAGCAGCCGTATCACGGCATTCGAACCTTTCGCCGTGCGGATTTCATCCCCATTCCTGATCTGATAACCCGCAGGAATAAGATGCACCTGATCGTCAACGACCGCATACAGTGAGCCATCCACGTTCTGAATCGAGCCGCGGACCATGTGCTGGCCGGGGAAAGAACCGTTCCAAAGCGCGAGCGTCGCAACTCCTGCGACGATCACAACGGCTACGCCCATCGCCCATCGCCACACCGGGAAACCGCTGGCCGCCATCATGGCTTGTCGATCCGTTTGCCGATCCGTCTGCCACGCGGGCCCGCGCGCGATCTGCATCTCGCCGAGACGGGCCTGCTCCACCGCATGGCGGCATGCGACACACTGGTGCACATGATCTTGAAACAGCAACCGGCGAGGCTCCGGGAGATTCTTCTCCAGATACGCGGGAATGAGAGCCTGAAAATCTTCGCAGCTGCCCAGCTTCTGCGTGCTGAGCTGAGCCGACGGCGATGCCGAGATCGAACTCCATACCCGGTCGCTGGCCTCAGCGAGCACGCGGTCATCGATTGCTTCGTTACGAATCTCCGAGAGTAGCCGGTCGAATTTATGATCGCTCATGATCTGTCTCCTATTTACAAACGAACTTACGGACGAAGTTGCGGATGAAGGTATGGACGAAGTTCTTTGCGGAGCTGCAGGCGGGTGCGATGTACAATCACCGCCACGCGTACCTGTGACATGCCGAGTGTCTGCGCGATCTCCTGATTGCTGAGCCCTTCCAGGAAGCGCAACGCGAAGATTTCGGCCTGCATGGGTTTCAACTGGGCGACTGCACGGCTCAAGGCGCCACGCAGCCCCGAAACATCCATTTGCGTCGGGGCAGATGGCATCAGTCCCGAGGATTCTTCCGGCAGCGGGGCCATCTGGTGATCCCGGCGCGCCCGGACCACATCCAGCGCCGCATTGAT
>JBEKJF010000112.1:0-12537 GCA_050011375.1 Candidatus Sulfotelmatobacter sp. | reverse complement strand
CATCGGAGCGTCGACACGACGTTCGCCGGCGACATCGACGGTTATGCCGGTTGCCACAAAAGTCTGGAAGCCGGCGAGCGTCACGGTCACCGTGTAAGTGCCTATCTGCAACTCAGGCAGGGCATAGCTGCCGTCAGCGCTGGTGTCTGCGGTGCGCTCCGTTCCCGTACCCACATTCTTTACGGTGACCTTTGCGCCGGGAAGGACCGCACCCGAGGGGTCGGTTACCGTACCGAGGATGGTGCCGCGGAAAGTCTGTGCGGAGAGGCTGACTGCGGCCAGAAGCACAAACACTAGTAGTATGCGCGCTTTCATGAAAGCTCCTTAAGATATCGATGGGTTTGAGGGAGTGACTGCTGATGCGGCCGGCCAGGCTCTTCAGGCCTTTTTTATCCGGGGCCCTGCAATTCCTTGCATACTAACAAGATGCAACGCCCAACCGCACAGAACACACTATCGAAACCCTATCCCAAGAGTCAACCATTGAGTTTCGATGGAAGCAATAGATTTTACGAATACGGTAACTCGTAGGTAACGTGACTGAAGAGGGATCGAGTGAGGCAAAGTGGCGGCAGCGAACACCAGGATCCCTCGCTTCGCTCGGGATGACAAGCTATAACAAATCCAGGTTTAGAAGGTGATGCTGACGCCGCCGCGGACGGCGCGGGCGGACTGGACCAGATAGACGGTCTGGCCGTCCTGCCCCATGACAGGGACGTAGCCTTGAGCCAGAAGGTTGCGCACGTCGATGATCGCTTCCATGTGGGAAGGCAGGAAGCCCATTGTGGGAATCGGCTGGCGGACGAAGAGATTCAGGAACGGATCGCTTTGGCCCGGGGAGGCGTTGAACATGTCCACCGGAGTGAGGGCTTCGCCGTTGACCCATCGGTAGGAGGCGATCCAACGGGTGTGAGTCTGAGGGATCGTGCCGCTGAGTTTGCCGGCTAGGGCGTGGCGGCTTTGAGTCGTGATCCACTGCGAAGCGCCTTGCAGTTCGACGTCCGGCCTGGAAAGATCTAGGACGTCGCCGCAGGCATAATCCAGAGTCGCAGTGAGATCGGAAGAAAGCTTGCGCTCGAGCACAACCCGCAGTCCACGCTCGCGCAGGGTATCGCCAGCATAGGTAAACGTGCCTGAGTAGACGTCAGGCAGCAGGAAGCCTCCTGCGGATGTGACGTCGCCAGTGCCAATCAGTGCAGTGTTTCCGACGTGGTCGCTGTACACCGCAATCTGGACGCTATTCTTGCCGATGCGCCGGGAGAGGCTGAGTTCCTGATGGTGGGCGCGTTCGAGGCGAGTGGTGAAGTTCACCATGCTGACTCGAGGATCGGCTTCACTCAGGTCCGCAGGCGAGGAATCGAAACCCTTTTCGTCCCGGCTATTAGGCAACGATGTGGTGTAGTCGTATTCCACGAGAGTGTTCGGAGAGGCGTGAAGATCAACGGAGCCGTAGGGCCGGAAGGCGTTGACGTGCCCAAGAAATTGGATGGTCTGCAGTTCGCTGCCGAATTTTAACTCCAGCACATCATCAATGGCGAAGTCGTCTCCGGTATTGAGCGCAAGCGCCTGTAACGCGGCATAGTGCAGGCTGGGATCGGAGGGCGCGAAGCGGCGCATGGTGACGGCCATAGATGGCCCGGAGCCATCGAGCAGACGGTGCGAATACTTGGCACGCAGGACGGCGGACGGAAGAAGATTATCTCCGTAGCCAACATGTCCGCTCACCCCAACGCGGTCGGCGGAGAAAATGGAGCGCTCCACCGAGAAAGCCGTGCTCATGTCCGATCCGCTGCCATAGCCGCTTGCGGCTGAACCGGCCAGGAACGAAACGCTGGCCTTCAAATCGTGCTGCGGCTGTTCCATGCTAGAAGCAGGATCGTCAAACACACGTAAGACGGGACGATTCGCCACCGAACGCAGCGTCCACTTCCAGTCGTCGTCATCGGCGGTGCCGCGCAGAGGACCGACGCGTGCCGCATTTAGCAAAGTCGTGAGGGTGATGTTCAGGCGAATGCTCGTGCCGGGTTGCAAGCCAACCTTTTCATGCTCGACGGAAAGGAAGGAAGGGGCCGAAACCTTCACGAAATACAGCCCCGGAATCAGGCTCGGCACGGAAAAGAATCCAGCGCCGTCGGTAAACACCACCAGGTTGCGCGCTCCGGAACCGGCAATCTCAACGACCGCGCCCATCTGGGGAGTGCCCGAGACGTTGCGCACGTATCCCGAAATGGCACCCGTTCGCTCTCCAGCCCACGCCGGAAGCGCCAGTGTTAATATCACCGCCCACGAACCGAGATGGCGAAGCTTCACTCCAACCCCCGGAGAATCAAGCAGTCGATTACTCTACAGCAAATGTCGCTGAAGGATCAATGGTCTGCTTGGAGATGTTGTCGTTCACTTTAATATCGATTCGGTATACGCCGGGCTGCAGGTTGGCCGCCGCAATCGACTTCTGCAGCGTAACCTGTTCGCCGATGTTGCCCATCGTATCAGTGGATTCCGTCTTCTGAACCACTGCTTTATTGGTCGCGATGTTAACGATATCGTACTCAAACGTGGCGGATGGCTTGTGCGTCTTGTCGTCAACGCCCAGATTATAGACCTGAATCCAGAAGTTCACTTTCTGGTCGCGACTCCGCTTGAACAGGGCGGGCTTGCCATCGGCTGGAGCCACGCGCGGACGAACTTTATTCAGGCCAATCACGAACTGGCCTGTGCTTACGTCCTTGGTCGGCACCGGCTCCATCACATCGGCCACAATGAGCGAAGAAGTCGACAGCTTGTCATCGGAGTACTCAGGAACCACGATTCCGCGGCTCCAAACGCCCTTGCGGTCGCCGTTCACATCTTTCACTGCGATATCAACTTTGTAGCGTCCGGGACGCAGTGGCAGCGCCTTCCAGTAAACTGCCGAATTCTCCGCAGTACGAGGCAACAGTTCGGCCGGCACATCCACCTGCACCGGCTCTTCCTGAGTTTGCACGATCCGACCAGTCAACGTGGTCACGCGCATAAAGATATTCACTGTGCCGCGCTGCACGCCATCTTTATTGGCAAACGTAATGTCGCGGTACTTCAACTGGATGGTAATCGGAACCAGCACCGTATCCCCGGTGACCTTCACAAAGTCGGTGCGGACATCGAAGGGCATGAGGTTGGTGATGACTTTAGTAGTGACGAGTTCTTCCAAATCCTTGTATTTGACCGCCGGGGGCGTCTGCAGCTTGGCAAATTGTTCCAACCGGTCGAACTGCTTGGCGGTCTGGGTGGAAGTGCCTGGGCCTTGTCCCAGTTGTTCCAAACCGTTATTCATACGGCTTGACTTGTTGGCCATGCCCATCGACTCATACAGAGTCAAACCGGCGTTGGGAGTCATCTTGAGCGCGTCCTTCTCCGACCGGTCAATGGTCATGTGATAGTCGTTGCACATGCAAGAGTCGACGAACTCGATGATGATTTCCTGCCCAATGCCTTCAAGATAGCGGTAGCGCCAATCTTCGAACGGGAACGTGGAAGTCTCGCCACCGCCTTCGTCCATGGGACGCTCGTAGGTGCCGCCAGAGGGATGAGAGTCAACTTCATCGGCAGGACCGTACATGATGTAAATTCGACCGCGGTCGGTTTTCCAGCCGGGAATGCCCGCCGCAAAATGCTCATTGGCATAGGCGATGCGGCGATAGTGTTCTTCTTTGTACTCGTTTTCTTCGGTATCGGGAGTGGGGTCGCGGCGCTGCCAGAAAGCTTCGATAAAGTTGTCGCGTTCTTCGTCGTTCGAGAGCTGCTTGAAAGCGGCTCGTTCCTGGTCGGTGATGATCCAGACTACATCCTCGTTCAGCCACTTTTTGTAGACCCGGCTGAGTTCGACCTTTAGGGCCTTTCCCTGCTGCTTCTTCTGTTTTTCGGAGGCCGGGCGCTTGAGAGGATCAACCTGATCGGCGGGTTGCGCCTGAGAATCAGTCGCGGCAGCGGACGTGTTTGATGCGGGCGCGGAGGTTGCTGACTGGCTGGAAGGAGCCGGCTTGTCACTCTGGGCTCCCACCGGGACCGCAAGTCCTGCGGCCACCGCCAGAACTAAAACAGACGAAAGATATCGTGAACCAACCCGAACCATGAGAGGGACTCCTGCCAAGACAAACTTCTGTCGCTCTATTCTAGGCCCTCAGTTGGGCGAAAGCAAGGTTAAGTCACATCAAAAGAATAGATTGAAGACCCGAGACAACCCGTTTTGTTGGAGGCGGCGAGAGCACTGAGGAGTTGCCCGGTGTGCCATCGAATATTTTCAAAGCGGAGCGAGGCGCACGCTATAATTTTAGCTTGCTGTAATCTTGCGTTTACAAGGCAGCGGTACTCTCCGGATAGCCCCGGATCTGCCACTTCGTTCAAATTGGAACTTTCCTGCCCACAGGATCGTATCCCCGAATGTGGGCCCGTCACACTGAGGATCGGTGGGCAGGTATCATCGAGGTGATCTTTGAGTAACCGCCTGAGGTCAGAGCTAATCTTGCCACGGCAGCTGCCTGGATGGTGACGGGAACATGAAACTCTGGAAAAAAATTGCGATAGGCGTTGGCGCGGTAGTCGTGTTGGCCGCTATCGTCGGCTTCACGGTCTATCAGAGCGGCAAGAACGTGGTCACGGTGCAGACCGGGAAGGTGCAGCGAGAGGACCTATATTCGGTGGTGAGCGCCTCGGGCGAAATCAAGCCTAAGACCTACGTCAACATCGGCGCCAATGCTTATGGGAAGATCACCCACCTTTATGTAAAGGAAGGGGATCACGTAAAGAAGGGACAATTGCTGGCGCAACTGGAAAACGTGCAGTCCTCGGCGGACGTGAGCGCGAATCAGGCCTCGGTGCAGGCCGCGGAAACGGACGCGATCGCGGCCGATGCCGCGCTGAAAACTTCCGATGCCGATCTGCAGCGCGCGCAGGCTGACTACGCCCGTAACAAGCTGGATTGGGATCGCGCGCAAAATCTTTTCAAGGATGGGCTGATCGCAAAATCTGATTTCGACAGCCGCCAGAACGCATGGGCCACGGCGGATTCCGGATTGGTGCAGGCCAAGGCGCGCGTGGCGCAGGCTAAGGCTCAGAAGGATTCCGCCGACAAGCACGTCTCGCAAGCGCGAGCGAATCTCACACGGGTTGCCGATGTGCTGCAGAAAACCACCTACGACGCTCCTTACGACGGAGTTGTCACCAACTTGCCGGTTCGGGAAGGCGAGTCAGTGGTCATCGGCATTCAGAACGCGTTGGGAAGCACGTTGCTTACGCTGGCCGACATGTCGGTCATCACCGCCGAGGTGAAAGTGGATGAGACTGACATTGTGAACGTCCGGGTGGGTCAGCCAGCCGAAGTGACGATCGACGCTATTCCCAAAAAGGTCTTTCACGGCACGGTTTCCGAAATCGGAGACAATGCGATCGTGCGCTCCACCGGAGTTGCCACTTCTCAGCAGGCTTCCACCAGCGAAGAAGCCAAAGACTTCAAAGTAGTGGTGACGTTGAGCGATCCGCCGGAGGATCTGCGTCCGGGACTCTCAACCACTGCCAAGATTACGACCGCTTCCCGAAATGGCGTTCTGACCATTCCGATTCAGGCTCTGTCGATGCGCACGAAGGCCCAATTGGCGCAGGAGAAAGCTACCCCTGGCTCCGTGCATGCTGCCGCGCCGGTGTCGAAAGATGCATCTAAAGGCAAGGACAGGGATAAAGATGAGAAAGAGGACGTACCTGGTGTCTTCGTCATTCGCAACAAAAAGGCGGAGTTCGTGCCTGTGACCACCGGCGTCGCCGGGAGCAGCGATATGGAAGTCCTGAGTGGCCTGAAAGAGGGCGATGAGGTCATCACCGGCAGCTACAAGGTTTTGCGCACGCTGCGTTCAGGGAGCGGCGTGAAAGTTGATAACTCGGCTCCCAAGAAGGAAGACGAGACTTAACCTTCGCGGGCTTCGTCCGTCCAAGGGAAAGCGGGTCTCGATGTGGAACGAAGGTTGGTAGACGCGTCTTAACAGTGGTCTGGAACGGCAGTCTTGAATAGCAACGGAGCTCTCGGATTCGAATTCAAGCTCGGAGAACCCAGTGGCACCGGAGCAGGAGAAAAAAATGGCAACCGCAGAGGTAATCAGCATGCCTTCCCCCGTGATAGCAGCGCCGCCCGAGTCGTGCATGATCGCGGCGGTGGATCTGTGGAAGACCTATGACATGGGGTCGGAGCAGCAGGTGCATGCCTTGCGCGGAGTAAACCTCCGCATTGAGCGCGGAGAGTATGTTGCCATCATGGGACCCTCCGGTTCCGGCAAGTCAACGCTGATGAATCTGATCGGCTGCCTCGACACGCCCACCAAAGGCGAATACTGGCTCAATGGCCACTTGGTCAGCGAACTGGATGATGATGAACTGGCACGCATCCGCAACAAGGAAATCGGCTTCGTGTTTCAGACCTTCAACCTGCTGGCGCGTGCCACGGCACTGCATAATGTGGAACTGCCGCTGATCTATGCTGGAGTTCCGACTGCGCAGCGCATCGAGCGCGCCCAGGGCGCGTTGAAATCTGTCGGCATGGAATCGCGCATGACGCACAAACCCAATGAGCTTTCCGGCGGCCAGCGCCAACGCGTCGCCGTGGCACGGGCGTTGGTGAATCGGCCTTCCATTATTTTGGCGGACGAACCTACCGGCAACCTCGATTCAGCTACCGGAAACGAGATCATGGCATTGTTCGACCGGCTGCACAGCGAGGGAAATACGATTGTGCTGGTCACGCACGAGCATGATATTGCCGAGTACGCTCACCGCATCGTGAATATCAAGGACGGAGTGGTCGAGCGCGACGAGCGCAAGAGCAAGTAAGACAACAACAGCGCCTTCCCTGTTCATCCTAATGATCTGTCGTCCCGAGCGAAGCGAGGGATCTTGGTGTTTGCCTGCTGCGGCAGTAAGGGCAGAAGGCAGGAACCAGGATCCCTCGCGCTGCTCGGGATGACAGGTCATACTGGAATGACTAACTCCAGCCGTCGATTGATTTTTGCGATGCTGGTACGGCCGTGCCCGGCACGGTCACGTCTTCGACGCTCTTCAAGGTTGCCACCACGACCTGATCGCGCCCACGCCGTTTGGCCTCATAGAGGGCAGCATCGGCCCCGGCCATCAACTCCTTGGGCGACAAACCGTGCTCCGGAAACACCGCCACGCCAACCGAAACTGTAAGCATTCCCATCGACCTGCCCTGGTGCATGACAGTGAGTTCCTTTATTTTCAGGCGCAGTCGCTCGGCCCGGGCACACGCGGCATCCAGGTTCGCGGTGGGTAGGATGACGACGAATTCTTCGCCCCCGAAGCGGCAAACGAAATCCTCCGCGCGAATGCCTCTCGTGAGGGAAACTCCGGTTTCGCGCAATACAGCATCGCCCGCATCGTGGCCGTAGGTATCGTTGAAGGTCTTGAAGTGGTCGAGATCGATCATGAGCACTCCCAGAGATTGCGTCGCTCTTGCCGCGCGGCGGACCTCGCGTTCCAACAACTCTTCCAGATAGCGCCGGTTATAGAGGCCGGTCAAGGCATCGCGCACCGATTGGGTTCGCAAGGCTTCCCGCAGTCGTATGTTGGCGATGGACAATCCCACTTGTGCTGCAAAAGTTGTCTTGAACGAGAGTTCGGATGGCTCCAATTCGGGCTCCTCGTCCGTGGCCTGAAAGTGCATCAGCCCCTGCGTTTCGCCCTGCGCCAGGATCGGTATGCACAAGTATGAATTCTTCACTTCCAGAGCGTGGGCGCAACGCGCGGTCAAATCGCCTGCCGCTACCAGATGCGTGTGCCCGGTGCGCAGGGCCCAGCATTCGATGGGCTCGAACTCCTTGGCCGGAACCTGGCACTGGCTCCAGGATCCGATTACATCGACCAGGTTTCGCGAAGCATTTAAGAGTGCCATCGCCCCCCGGAGGCGGGGAAATATCTTGGGAGCAAAGCCCATCGCAGTGGTGAACACTTCGTCCAGGCTCACGCAGCTTTGCAGCAATTCGCCCATTTTCGCCAGCACGGTCGCCCGCTCCGTGCGTTCTTCGAGTTGCTTCATCATTCGTTCGTTTCGTCGATCGAATTCCCTGTGGGCGGAGTCCTTTTGGGACATTTCCTCCTGCAATCGGGTGTTGGCGTCGGCTAATTGCTCGGTACGTTCCATAATCTGCTCTTCCAGAATTTGCTGGTTCTGTTTCTGGCTCTCGATGTTGGTGCACGTTCCGAACCATTTGATAATCTCTCCCTTGGCATTACGGATGGGATTGGCCCGTCCCACGAACCATTGATAAGTTCCGTCTTTCCCGAGCAGGCGATACTCAACGTCGTAAGATTGGCCGGTGCGCAATGCCTTCTGCCACTCGGAGAGACAGTTTTCCAAATCATCTGGATGAACAATCTGCTCCCACGCCGAGCCCCGCAGTTGTTCGATTGTCTTGCCGGTGTAATCGAAGCATTTCTGATTAAAGTAGTCCTCTTCGCCCTGAGGGCTGGCAGTCCAGATAATCTCAGGAATCGCTTCCGCCATATTCCGGAAATACAACTCGCTCTCTTGGGCCAGTTCGAGATCGCCCCTCTGTCCGGCGACGAAGCGGTCGAAAAACGATGAAGCAATGACAACTCCGAGTACAAGAAAGCTGCTGGCGCTAATGGCTGCAATGCCGATCGCGGAAATACCTATCGCGTGGGTGAGATCGATAGCAACGTCAGAAGAGTGAAAGGTCGCAGCCCACATCCCGGTGTAATGCATCAAGGGAATGGCGCTGCCCATGACCAGCGCCGCTGCTATCTTCCGCACCGTCGTGCGTTTCTCGTCGCGCAACCGGAAGGCAAGTTGCAGAGCGACCAGAGAGATGGCGATGGCCAGCACGATCGACAGTGCAACAATTCTGCGGTCGTACACGATCACGGCCGAGCAGCGCATGGCCGCCATGCCGATATAATGCATGGCCGCAATCCCGCTGCCCATGAAAACGCTGCCCGCGATTTCCTGCCATACGCTCATCGCCGGCCGGCTGACTACGAACAGAGCGACCGCCGACGCCGCGATCGCGGCCAGCAAAGAAAGCAGCACGGTGGGAAGATGATAGAAAACCGGCATCGGCATGCTTAAGGCGAGCATGCCCACGTAATGCATCGCCCAGATCCCCAGGCCCATGGCCGCGGCGCCAGCGCATAGCCAGATGGCGCGCGTTCGGCCGCGCGAAGAGGTTACGCGTCCCGCCAGATCGAGCGCAGCATAGGATGCGAACACCGCTAACGCGATGGAGAGCGCCACCAGCCGGTAATCGTAGCTGCCGCTGAGTACGGTCATGGTTGACATCTATGGCTTACGACCCTCCAGCTCAACTTCCTGCGATTCGCGACAGGCCAGTCAAGGCCCTAATTCTGAAAGCCGCACTCCCGCCAGAGTTCCTACACTGCATATCGGCGGCATTCACCGTTTCATGTTAGGGAGAATTAATTTCCGCCCATTGATTTAGAACTGGGCAAGGCTCTTGCAGCAAAAGCGAAAAGCCTCTCGGCTGAGAGGCTTTTCCGAATCATTCTTCAAATCGCGTTCGTTGACTACGGAGTGGTCTGCGTGGGTCGCGAGGCAGTGGTGTCAAGCGGAGTGGCTGCGACGAAAAAGTTGTGATCGTAGAGATTGCGATACATCAACCCGGCAATCTCAGCCGCCTTGGGACCAAAAGTAGGCCGGCCGCCTTGCAGGAAAATCACAACCACAATGCGTCCGCTGCTGGTATTGGCATAGGAGGCGAACCAGCCGAAGCGAGTGCCAGCATGGGAGCAAGTCCCGGTCTTGCCCAGAATCGACTCCTCGCTGAAGTTGAGCCCGAGGCGGCGCGCCGTGCCGTATTGCACCGCGCCTGCCATGCCGTCGGAAATTTCCGGGATTAGCGGTGCGATATCGAGCTGCCGCTTGATGCGCGGCTGAAAATTCGTGATCTCTTCCGGCGTCGTTGGGTGTTGCAGGTAATAGAGCGTGCCCCCGTTGGCGATTGCTGAAACCATCGCGCCCAACTGCAACGGCGTCATCGAAATGCCTTCGCCGAAGGAACACATCTTGCCCACGCCACCAAGAGTCTGCGGAATCACTTCTTCAGGATAAGTCCCTAACTCTTCGCCCGGAATATCGTAGCCAGCCAATTCACCCAAGCCATACTGATGAGCGTAATAGGCAACTTTTTCAAATCCCAGCTTGCGTCCCAGCGCCTCGAAGTAAGCGTTGTTGGAGTGCGCCAGAGCTTCGGTAAGATTCATGCGGCTGCGCCCGCCGAGTGGAACTTCAGTATCCTTCGACACCACGCCTTCGTTCAGGGCCGCGAGCGCCACCGAGAGCTTGATAGTTGAGCATGGCTGCGCGCCGCTTGAGAGCGCCAGCTTTTGATTCACCATGGCGAGTACGCGTCCGCTGGTCGGCTCAATCGCCACTACTGTGCCGTTCATATTGCCGAGAGCATCAATGGCTGCCTGGCGAACGACCGGGTCTTCGCCGTCCGTGATGTCGCCGCCGGTGAGTCCCTCAGCGAACGAACTCATGAAAAAGCGTTCGCGATATCGGTGTTGCGACGAACTGGCCGAGGCCCGCCTCAAGGTAGTCTTGTTGGTGATTGTGCTGTGGACAGTCGCACTGTGGGCAGCAGTGCTGTGGACAGTCGTGCTGCGGACGCCCGTGCTGTGCGCGGTGGTGCTTCGCGCAGCAGTGCTGCGGCTGGCCGCAAGATGATGCATGCGGCGCCGCGTGCGCTGGCTTTCGCTTACTTTTGTAGATTTCGATTTCTGAGGATTCAACGTGTGCGGGTTGACGTGCGCCGCCCACATTCCCGGCACGAACAAAAGTCCACCCACCATCACTAGCAGACAAAGACAGCGCGTTCCCAACTTGGACATCTTATTTGTTCCCAACTTGTTTGTTCCCTACTTGGCCGGATTTCCCATCTACTTCGATGCAAGAAGCCTGCCAGTGGCCAGCTCTGGCAGACGATCTCGCCCATCTTCGCGATATTACGGGACTTATAGCGTTTGAGGCAATAACAAAGTTTTTCTTGAAGCAAACGCTAATTTCTATCTAACCCATTACGGAACAAGTACTTAAATGGGAATTACTTTCGGCCCAGAGCCTCCGGTAACCGTCCCCTCGTTACTGAAAAGATACGGCGCACTGGCGCAAATGTTTTCCTCTTTGAAGCAGGGGTCAGGGGCCAGCAAGAAATCTGTTGCGTCTTTATTTTGCTGACCACTGACCACTGATCACTGACCACTGCCCTTACATCACTTCGCCGCGCTTGCGGAGAAATGTTGGAACGTCCAGGTCATTCTGTTCGAAGTTCGCGACCATCGCAGTACGCATGGTGTCGAGCGAGATTACTTCAGCGCTGGAATGAGCCATCGGCACGGGAGACGACTCCGCCATTCTCGGCTCTTCCATGGTTCTGTCTGGCGACGAATCATGATAAGGCTCGGCAAATGCCGCCGGTGCCGGGCCGACAGGATCGGGAAAATCCGTATTCGGGAAACCCATGGCGTCGTCGTGTGACGCCGCGAATGAATGGTGGACTTCGATCGGCCGCTGATTTACCCGATCGAAGCCTGCCCGGCTCACTTCCCGGAAACCAGTGGCGATCACTGTAATCTTCACCGAATCCTTCATCTTCTCGTCCATAACCGCGCCGAAAATAATATTGGCGTCCTCATGCGCCGCGCTTTGGATGATCATGCAAGCCTGCTGCACTTCGGCCAGCTTCAGCGACGTCGAACCGGTGATGTTGATCAGAATGCCGCGCGCTCCGTCGATCGCGCCGGCCTCGAGCAGCGGAGACGCGATAGCGCGCTGCGCCGCTTCCGTCGTGCGATTCGCGCCCGTCGCCGTCGCCGTGCCCATGACGGCGTAACCCATGCGCGCCATGATTGTTTTCACATCGGCAAAGTCGCGGTTGATGATGCCGGGAATCGTGATGATGTCAGAAATTCCCTGCACGCCCTGGCGCAGAATGTCGTCGGCGATGCGGAACGATTCGAAAAAGCCGGCATTCTCGGCAACGGCGAGCAGCTTCTCATTAGGGATGACGATCGTCGTGTCGACGGATTCCATCAGCTCGGCGATACCTTTTTCCGCCTGCGTCATGCGCCGCTTGCCTTCAAAGGAAAACGGCTTGGTGACCACGGCGACGGTGAGCGCTCCCATCTCGCTGGCCAGCGATGCGATGATCGGAGCCGCGCCAGTGCCGGTGCCGCCGCCGAGTCCCGTGGTCACGAAGACCATGTCGGCGCCTTCGAGCGCTTCGATAATTTTGTCGGAGTCTTCGAGCGCGGCCTTGCGTCCGACTTCCGGATTCGCGCCCGCGCCGAGCCCGTTCGTGAGCTTCACGCCCAGTTGCAGCTTCACCGGCGCGCGCGACAAGCGCAGCGCCTGCAAGTCGGTGTTGGCGACGATGAACTCAATGCCCTCCACGCCGGCGTCGATCATGCGGTTGACTGCGTTTCCACCCCCGCCGCCCACGCCGATCACCTTGATCTTGG
>JBEKJF010000111.1:0-12560 GCA_050011375.1 Candidatus Sulfotelmatobacter sp. | reverse complement strand
TGGCCGCCATCTCGTTCAACCTGACCCGGCTGCTGGCCAGTCGCCAGTCCGGGCCAGTCAACATAGCAACAATCGGCTAAGAAATCGCGCCTGAAAGCGTTCTCACGCGGTCTCTGAAGCCCTAAGTCATCCTGGAAGCTTTACGCGACGCTGAAGCGCCGCTCTTCCACGAGACGGACTGATCATAATAGCTCAACCGCAAGAGGGGATGGATAGAGAGTGGCTAAGAAAGACGGCAAAGCGAAAGACAACGCGAAGGCTGAGGTCGACGAGAAACCGAGCGAGACTACGGTGGAGTTTTTGGCCTCGCTGGCCGCGGTGCTGGTGACGGGATTGTTCATCATCACATTCGTCGTACAGGCGTTTGAGATTCCTTCGAGTTCGATGGAGCAAACGCTGCTGATCGGCGATCACGTTTTTGTGAACCGGATTCAGTTTGCGCCGAAGACTTCTTGGACGGGACCTCTGCTGCCTTATCGCGAGGTGCGGCACGGCGACATTGTGGTGTTTCTGCATCCGGATGCGGCTTATCTCGGAACGTACGTGGTGAAACGCATCATGGGTTTGCCGGGCGACCGCATTCACCTCATTAATGGCGTGGTTTATCGAAACGGCGAAAAGCTGGACGAGCCGTACATCGATCATGACAAGGACGAGCCGAACGATCGCTATCGCAACAGTTTTCCTGCCGTGGCTCCGGAGGATCCGAATATTTCTCCGAGGTGGGAGACAGAGTTGCCGTCTTACATTCAGAATGGGGACCTGGTGGTGCCTCCGGGGCATTACTTCGCGATGGGCGATCACCGCGGCGTCAGCCTGGATAGCCGCTACTGGGGATTCATCCCGCAGGAAAATATAATCGGGCGGCCTATGTTCATCTACTGGTCGTTCGATACGCCCGGTGATCAATATACGAAGACTGGCTTCGGCGATAGGATTGGTTTTCTGGCGCACACTGTGCTGCACTTCTTTGACGAGACGCGCTGGGGGCGAACGCTGAAAAGGGTGCAGTGAAGAATTTTTCTTCCAAGCGATGGGTTGCGATTGCGGCAGTAGTAATTCTACTGGCTTTGTTTCTGGTACGTCCGGGAGTGTCGCGGCTGAAGGCGCGCATTGCGAACGCTATCAGCCTTGCTGTAGCGCGTCCGGTGGAGATTGGTTCGGTCCATCTTCGTTTTCTGCCGCGACCTGGTTTCGATCTCGACAATCTGATCATCTACGAAGATCCGGAATTTGGCGCGGAGCCCATGCTGCGCGCGCCGGAGGTTGCGGCCGTGGTGCGGATCACTTCGCTGTTGCGGGGACGGTTGGACATTGCGCGGCTGGAGTTGACGGAGCCTAGTTTGAATCTGGTGCGGCGTGCTGACGGGCGCTGGAACCTGGAAGCGCTGCTGGAGCGAAGCGAGCGCAATCCGCTGGCGCCGACCGGGAAATCGAAATCTGAAGCACGCCCGGGTTTTCCTTATATTGAGGCAAGTTCGGGGCGCATTAATTTCAAGGCGGGGCAGGAGAAAAAACCGTACGCGCTGCTGAACGCGGACTTCGCGCTGTGGCAGGAATCGGAGAACACATGGGGAGTGCGGCTGAAAGCAGAACCGCTGCGCACCGACATGAATCTGACCGACACTGGCTTGCTGCGGATGAATGGGACATGGCAGCGGGCGGGGAGCCTGCGCGAAACTCCGCTGCAGTTCAGCGTGGAGTGGGACCGGGCGCAACTGGGACAACTGACCAAGTTGGTATCAGGAGACGATAAAGGCTGGCGCGGAGAAGTTCAGCTGAACGCTACGCTGAGCGGCATTCCCGCAGCTCTGCGGGTTGCGACCGATACGTCCATTCAGGACTTTCATCGCTATGACATTCCGAGCAGTGAGGGGCTGCGGTTGAGGGCGCATTGCGATGCGAGGTATAGCTCTGCGGAACGTGTGATGCGTGAGATTTTTTGTACTGCGCCGGTGGGCGATGGCATGATTACGCTGCGTGGCGATGCGGGTCTGCCGGAAGTGCACGAGGTGGATTTGTCGTTGAACGTTGAGAGTGTTCCGGTCAGTGCGGTGGGACAACTGGCTCGACGTGCGAAGAAGGATTTGCCGGCGGATCTGGTTTCTTCCGGAAGCGTGCAAGGCAACTTCACGGTGAAAGAAGATGGGACTGCGCTGCGAAGAGCCGAGTTTCGAGGACGCGGTGAGATTGTCGATCTTCGGTTGCAGTCGACGAGCGGCAAAGTGGAATTCGCCCCGGGGAACGTGCCGTTGGTGTTGAGTTCGGAACGAGCCGGAGCTCATGTTTCATCGAAGGGAAGGTCGGTTCACCAGTTCGATGCCGAGAAATTGTCGTTGACGAACGAGTTGCGTCTTGAGTGCGGACCTTTTGCTGTGGCTCTGGGACGGCCTTTGGCGGCGCAGGCGCGAGGCTGGGTGACGCGGTCAGGATACGGGTTCGCGATTCGCGGAGAAGGGGAAGTCTCGCATATCTTGCGGTTGGCTAATCTGGCGGGGCTTCCGGCGGTGAAGGCGGGTGTGGAGGGAGTGGCCGAGATTGAGTTGCAGGTGGGCGGATCGTGGGCGGAAAGCGTAGCGGGAAACGCAACGGGCTTTTCTCCGCCGGAAGTGATCGGAACTGCGCGACTGCATAATGTACGCGCTCCGGTGCGGGGAGTGAGTGAGCCGGTTGAAATTTCTTCTGCGGAATTGGAACTGTTGCCGGATGAAGTGCGCGTGAGAAGGTTGAGCGCGGAAGCGGCCGATGCGCGCTGGACCGGGTCTATGGCTTTTCCGCGTGGTTGCGGAACGCCGGGAGCGTGCCTGGTCCGTTTCGATCTCAATGTTGAAGAGATGAATCTGAGCGAGTTGGCTGAGTGGCTGAGTTCGCAGCCGAGCCAGCACCGCTGGTATCAGGTGCTGACGCCCGCCGAGCCGACTGCGCCGACTTTTCTGCAGAATCTGCGGGCATCGGGCAAGGTGAATGCCGGGCGATTGCTGATTCACGATCTGGTTGCGAATCGGGTTTCTGCTTCGGTTGATCTGGAACGCGGGAAGCTAAAAATTTCAGATCTGCACGCGGATTTGCTGGGGGGAAAACATCGCGGCGATTGGCAGGCGGATTTTACTGGGGAGTCTCCGGCCTATGTTGGGAGCGGAACTCTGACGGGCATTTCGTTGGAGCAGTTGGCTGATGCAATGCATGATCCGTGGATCTCTGGAACGGCTGGCGGAACTTACCGGATCACGGCGTTGGGCGCGGAGTCTGGGGCATTCTGGGAATCGGCTGAAGGCGGGTTGCAGTTCGATCTGCGAGACGGAGAGTTGTCTCATATTTCGCTGGCTGGTGATGAAGGACCTTTGCGCATAGCGCGCTGGCAGGGGCGCGCGCGGCTGACTGGCGAGAAGATCGAGATTGAAAAAGGGAAATTGGTTTCTCCTACTGAAGCGTTTGAGGTTGGCGGGACTGCTTCGCTGGGGCAGGTGCTGGATTTCAAACTTGCGCGGAGTGCGGATGTGAAATCGGCGGGCGCGAGTGCGGTTGCTTACAGCATCACGGGAACCTTGGCGGAGCCGCTCGTTGTGGTGACGAGGACGCCTGAGACGCGTGCGCAGTTGAAGCCGTAGGGTTCGGCTAGAGCGACCTCAGGGGCTGAAGATCCTTTTCATTCTTGCGCTAAAGGGCACGACTGAAGTCGTGCCCTTCCCTAGCCTCCTCCCGGAGTTCTTCTCGGCTTCGATCCGACTAGGGAACGTATCCTGCGCCGCGCAGAACTTTTCCTGGCAAAGCTCCCGTCATCTTTCCGTGGTCGATCACAGGCACTCCGTTCACGAGCACGTAGTCCATTCCTTCGGAGAGTTGGTTGGGATTGTCGAAGGTGGCTAGATCGCGGACGGTTGCGGGGTCGAAGATTACGATATCGGCCCACATGCCTGCCTTGAGCACGCCGCGATCGGTGAGACGCAGGCGCTGTGCCGGGAGCGCTGACATTTTGCGGATTGCGTCTTCGAGCGTCAAGATGTTATCTTCGCGAACATATTTGCGCAGGATGCGCGGGAAAGTTCCGTAGGCGCGCGGGTGAGGATGCTCCTGGCCGAGAATGCCTTCGGGCGAAGTTCCGGAGGAATCGTTGTCGATGGAGACCCAGGGCTGCTGCAGCGCTAGCGTGACATCGGGCTGCGACATTCCGAAGACAGCCACGCCGGCATAGGGATCGTCGATTAGGAAATCGAAGAGAGCATCGATTGGATCTTTGTTCCAAAGTTTGGCGATTTCGGAAAGGCGCTTGCCTTGAAGCGGCAGCATTTTCGGATTTTGCACGATGCCGATCATGATGGCGTCGGGTCCGGGGATTTCCTGCCATTCGTTGTCCCAGTCTTTTGATGGCGTGAGCATGTCTTTGCGGATGCGCTCGCGAGTGGCAGGGTCTTTGAGGCGCTCGACTAGCTTTGGCGTTCCGCCATCGTGGGCCCACGACGGAACGAACGCGGAGAAATCGTTGAACCATGCGGTGTAAGCGTAGGTATCGGCGGTGATGTCGGCTCCGGCGGCGCGGGCGGCGTTAATCTTGGCTACGACTTCGGGCATGCGTCCCCAATTATTTTTGCCGGCGACTTTGATGTGCCAGATCTCAACGGGAACGTGGGCTTCGCGGCCGATGCGCAGGGCTTCGTCGATGGCTTCGAGCACGGAGTCGCTTTCGTTGCGCATGTGGGTGGAATAAATGCCGCCGAATTTTCCGCCCTCGGCGGCGAGAGCGATCAGTTCTTCAGTTTTTGCGTAGGGAGCGGGAGCGTATTCGAGCGCGGTTGAAACTCCGACGGTGCCGTCTTTCATGGCCTCGCGCACGAGCGCCCTCATTTGATCGAGTTGGTCGGGCGTGGGCTGCTTGTTGTCTTCGCCTAGGACCATGCGGCGGACTTGGGTTGCGCCGACATAGCTGGCTAGGTTGATGCCCATGCCTTGTTTTTCGAGGCGCGCGAAATACTGGCGGAAGGTTCGCCAGTCGGCAGTGATTTTGTAATGCTCGTAGCCTTCGTGATCGGTTTGGATGATGGCGTCGTTTAGCGGCGCGATCGAGCCGCCTTCGCCGGTGATTTCGGTGGTGATCCCTTGAAAGATTTTTGAAGGCAGGCGCGGCTCGACGAGGATGGAGAGTTCGGACTGGCCGAGCATATCGATGAAGCCGGGCGCGACTACTTTGCCGGCGGCGTCGATGGTGCTCTTGCGGGGCGCGGCGGTGAGGTTGCCGATGGCGGCGACCTTACCGTCGCGGATGCCGACGTCTCCGGAGTACCAGGGAGAGCCGGTGCCGTCGATGATGTGGCCGTTGGTGATTACGAGATCGTAGGCCGCCGGTGTTTGCGTTATTGAATGCAAGGCAGAAGCGAACACAAACAACAGAACGAAAAACCGGCGCCGGCTGGGCTTGGCTTCCATCGAGTTTTGTCTCTTTCCTAGAATCAGAATCTTAACGCGGAGTCCGCGGAGAACGGCCGCGGAGGACGCCGAGACTTCAGTTCCGAACTGCATCCGTTCTCATCCGGTGCGAGATTGCTCCCAGCGCAATCCAGATCGCGAGCGCCAGCCATTCGTAGATCGTGAAATGACCAGGGATTGCTGGGACGACTTTCATCAGCATCATTGCAATTGCTACGAGTAGCCCGAAGCCTGCAACCGACCATTCGATTGCCGATAGTTTTGACTGGCCGGGCAACGTTCCTCCGCGTCCCATGTTAATGTATGCGGCGCAGGTTGCGGCCCATCCGATTGCGCAGGCGACTGAGCCGACTTCGGTGATCGGAACCAGGATCGCATCCCCGAGCAGCATACACGCAGCAGTTGCCAATCCGATGCAGAGAACCGCGGTTGACGGCGTTTGATGTTCGGGATGGATGCGGCCGGCGCGAGGATCGACCATGCCGCGGCGTCCCAAGGCGAATAGCAAGCGGCTGGCGGCTACGAAGTTTCCGTTGAAACATTTGAAGAGCGAGAGTAATGCGGCCGCCAGGATTATGTTAACTATCCGCCGCGAACCTACCGCGCGCTGGAAGGCGACCGCGGTCATAAATTTTTCTCCAGTCAATTCGTGCCATGGGGCGACGAATGCGACCGCCGCGATGATGATTGTGTAGAAAAGAATGCCGATGAGGACGGCCATCCAGATGGCTTTGAGAAATCCCTGGCTGCGAAATCCCGATGCAGATTCTTCTGCGGCTTTGCTTACTGATTCGAATCCAGTCATGAAATACGGGACGATCTGAAGCATGAGCAGGAACGAAACCAGCGGCGCGTGAGTGAAGAGCGGAGGGAAGTTTCGCGGCGATCCTTTACTTACGCCGAGAGCGACGAACGATACGAACAGCGCGAGCGTGCCGAAGGATGTCCAGTTTTGGAAAGTTGCGCTTAAGCGGATGCCGCGGTAGTTGAGCGTGGTGAGAAGCGCAGTGAGAGCTAGTCCGACGATGAGGTGGGGAAGATAGACCGGCCGCCCGGAGATGCGGTAGATCTCGATCGAATCGAGCGATGGAATGATGTAACCGGCGATGCGGCCGACCGCTACGGCTTCCCAGGGGCAGACGATGAAGTAGGCGAGCATCATGATCCATCCGGTGGAGAAGCTGACGGGTCGGGAAAAGGCGGCCGCAGTGTAAGCGATTTCGCCCGCGGCGTCTGGCATGGCGGCCACCAGCCTGCCGTAAACCCAGCCGATGGGGAACAGAAGCGCGCCGCCGATGGCGAAGCCTAGCAGTGCGCCGAGCGCGCCACCACGCAGAAGCCAATCGTCCATGACTACGAGCCAGCCGACGCCGACCATGGTTCCCCATGCCAGGGTGAAATAGTCGGTTAGGCGGAGTTTGCGGGCTAGAGTTGACATGCGGACGACGTTGATCCGGTGGAGCGCGAATTATAAAGCATGGCAGCAGGGCTTTGGAGACTGGCTGCTGCGTTGAGAGCTCGACCCAGCGGGCGAGGACGCCCGCTGGACAGCCGCCGAAGCCTGCCCTGAGCGAAGCCGAAGGGACGGCGGTGCTACTGTTTCGGGGCCTCGACGTGCGTGGTACCATCGTCATACCCTCGCATGATGCTGCAACCTTCGACCAACTTGCGTAAGCGCGTGCTTAGCGGCATGCGCTCGACTGGAAAATTGCATCTGGGCAACTACGTGGGCGCGCTCGACAACTGGGTGCGCATGCAGGATGAATATGAATGCTTTTTCTGCGTGGTCGATTGGCATGCGCTCACGACCGACTATGCCGATACTTCGCAGGTGAAACAAAATTCAGTGGAAGTGGCGCTCGACTGGCTGGCGGCGGGGCTTGATCCGGAGAGAGCCGTGATCTTCATCCAGTCACATGTTCCGGCGCACGCGGAATTGCATTTGCTGCTTTCGATGATTACGCCACTGGGCTGGCTGGAGCGGGTTCCGACTTACAAAGAGCAGCGGGAAAACATCAAGGATAAAGATCTGGGAACGTATGGATTTCTGGGCTACCCCGTGCTGCAGGCGGCGGATATTCTGATGTACAAGGCGGACGTGGTTCCGGTGGGCGAGGATCAGGTAGCGCACATCGAGCTTACGCGGGAAATTGCCCGGAGGTTCAATGGATTCTACGGAAAGCGCGGAGATGTTTTCCCGGAGCCGCAATCATTGCTTACGCGTGCGCCCAAGTTGCCAGGCACGGATGGCCGCAAGATGTCGAAGTCGTATGGGAACGCGATCCTGTTGACGGACCCGGAGCCGGTGGTGCGGCAGAAGCTGAAGACGATGGTGACCGATCCAGCGCGGGTGCGGCGCTCCGACCCTGGAAATCCGGACGTTTGCCCCGTTGGCGATCTGCATAAGATTTTTAGCGATAGCGCTACGATGGAGAAAGTGAATGTGGGCTGCCGGTCGGCGGGGATCGGGTGCATCGAGTGCAAGAGTTGGGCGGCGGATGCGCTGGTGCAACTGTTGAGTCCCATGCAGGAGCGGCGCAAGAAATTCGAGGAGAATCCGCGGCTGGCTTGGGATATTCTTGAGGCTGGCAGTGAGCGGGCGCGCAAGGTTGCCGCTAAGACCATGGACGCGGTGCGGGATGCTATGGGAATGTCGCTTGCATATGAGCCGGTGGTGAACGATGCCAAGTAGCATGCATAACAGAATCGTTGCGGCGGAAGGCTTGCCTGAGCCGCTTGCGCCGTTGCTAGTGGCGAATCGACCTGCGGCTTCAGCACGATCCGAAAAAAAAGAAGAGAGCGATTCTCCGTTTGCGGTTTCGGTCACGGATGTTTATGAAGGCCCGCTGGATTTGCTGCTCGATCTGATTCGCAAGCAAGACATCGATATTTACGACATTCCAATCGCCCGCATTACGGAACAGTATCTCGCTTACGTGGAAAAGATTCGCGACCTGGATGTGAATGTTGCGGCCGATTTTATTTATATGGCCGCGGTGCTGATTCACATCAAGTCGAAGATGTTGCTGCCGCGTGATCCGTCGGCGAAGGCAGAGGAGCTGGAAGATCCGCGCACGGAGCTGGTGAACCGGCTGCTGGAGCATGAAAAATTTAAGTCGGCGGCGCAGATGCTCTTGCAGAAGCAGCAGATCGAAGACGCTGTGCTGACGAATCCGGCTTTGAAAGAATTTATGGATGCCGAGGGCACCGAGCCGGAGATTGCGGCGGATGTGATCGATCTGGTGAAGACGTTCCAGCAAATTCTGGAGCGGGTGCGCACGCGGCCTGTGATCAATGTGGATGAAGAGACGGTCACGGTTGGACAGATGATCGATTACCTGAGGCGGCGGCTGGCGCTGGAGTCACGGCCGATCCGTTTGAAAGCGCTTCTGATGCGTGTGCCTTCACGGCATGCACTGGTATGCATGTTTCTCGCGTTGCTCGAGATGGTACGGCTGCAGGCGATTCAGGTCCGTCAGGATCAGATGTTTGGTGAGATTGCCGTGCGCAAGCATGTTGGGTTCGATGCGGTCATGGCGGAGCAGGCGGCTGTGAGGGATGATTGGAGATGAAGAGGCAGGGGTTAGGGATTAGGGATTAGGGATTCGTTGAGCAAAGCCGCAGAGTTTTCTGACCCCTATTCCCTGAATTTTCTTATGAGTTTGAAAGCTCAACTCGAAGCGATTGTTTATGCGGCGGAGACGCCGATTACTTTGGAGCAGATATTTCAGCTCGTCAAAGCGTCAGTGACCGCGGACGGCGCGGTGGATGATACTGAGGTGAAGTCGCGCATGCGGGCATCGCTGGAGGAATTGGTTGCCGATTACGGTGGCTCCGACCATGGCATTGAGATTCGGCAGGTGGCTGGCGGATATCGGATGTCGACCAAGCCCGAGCAGCACGAGATGGTGCGGAGTTTTGCCAAGAGTTTGAAGCCGCCGGTGCGGCTGTCGCTGCCGGCTTTGGAGACGCTGGCTGTGATCGCTTACAAACAACCTGCTACGGTGCCGGAGATCAGCGAGATTCGCGGCGTGGATTCGGGCGGCGTGATTGCAACGTTGCTCGAACGCAAGCTGATTACTACCGCGGGGCGCAAGCAAGTCATCGGGCGTCCGATTCTTTACAAGACGACCAAGGAATTTTTGATGCGGTTTGGATTGAAGGATGTCAACGAGCTGCCCAGCATGGAAGAGTTCGAGAAGCTGGTGGCGGAATCGTTTCAGAGTGAGTTGATTCCTGCGGAAGATGCGGCGCAGTCGGAACAGAGCGATTCTGCTCAGGTGGAAATCACGGAGAGTTCTGATTTGAAGTCCAGCGCCTAAAGGCGCAGTCTTCTTTGATTATGTGCTTTACGGCGCGGCTTGAAGCCGCGCCCTTTCAAAACATTTCATTCCTATGCCTGCCGAACGCCTGCAAAAAATTATTGCCGCTGCTGGAGTTGCTTCCCGCCGCAAAGCCGAAGAACTGATTAGCGCGGGCCACGTTAAGGTCAATGGGACTGTGGTGACGGAATTGGGGACGAAGGCGGATCCTGATACAGATCACATTCGCGTGGATGGCAAGCTGCTGCAGGGCGCGCAAAATCATGTCTATCTTTTGCTGAATAAACCTAAAGGTTACGTCACTACTGTGAGCGATCCGGAGAAGCGGCCTACTGTGATGCAGCTGATTCGGGGAGTGAAGAAGCGCGTGTATCCCGTGGGACGGCTCGATTATGCCAGCGAGGGACTTCTGCTATTGACTAACGATGGCGCGCTCGCGAATAAGTTGATGAAAGCGGCGTCGAATGTGCCGAAGACTTATGTGGTGAAGGTTGCGGGGGCTCCGACCAACGAGGCGCTGGAGAAATTGCGCGGCGGAGTTTCGATTGAGACTGAGGGCGGCCGGCGGGTGCGGACTGCGCCGGCAGGGGTTCGCCTGATTAAAGAAGCGAACAATCCGTGGTACGAAGTGACTTTGATCGAAGGACGCAATCGCGAGATTCGCCGCATGTTTGAGAAGGTTGGACATCACGTGGAAAAGATCAAACGCGTGCGCTATGGCCCGCTTACGCTCGATGTTCCGCCTGGACATTTTCGCGCGCTGACCTTGCAGGAAGTCGACCGCTTGCGCACCGCCTGCAACAAACCGGTAGCGGGAACCAAGCCTTCCGTGGCATGATGAGCGGCAATCATGAGCCGCTTCTTTGACATAGTTTCCAAGCCTGCCCGTAACCTGGGGACAATGAATGCTCCCAGCACAACGCCGGCGGCGCTGGAGCGCCGGTCACGCCTGATCAAACTGGATTCCAATGAAAATCCTTTTGGACCCTCGGCGCGCGTTGTCGATGCCATGCGGGCAGTGCTAAATGGGGCGAACTTTTATCCTGACGATGACTGCAGTCAACTGCGCCGAGGGCTCGCTTCGCATCACGGGCTGCCCGGGGAGCAGGTGCTGGTCACGGCGGGCTCAACCGGAATGTTGAGCTTGCTCTGCCAGACGCTGCTTGCGCCGGGGCTGAATGCGGTGACGAGCGAGCGTTCATTCATTGTGTATTCGATGGCGGTGCAGGCGGCGGGCGGGCGTTTGGTCGAAGCGCCGATGCGTTCTGGCGAAGACAGTTTCGATCTCGACGCGATTCTTGCCGCTATCGATCCGAATACGCGCATCGTGTTCCTGCCGAACCCCAACAATCCCACCGGCACCATGCTAAACGCGGATGCGGTGGGGCGGTTTCTGGCGCAGGTTCCCGGCCATGTGGTTGTGGTTTTGGACGAGGCTTACTACGAGTTCGCGCTGGGCTTCGCGGAACTGCGGCGAATTTCCTACCCGAACTCGCTGGAGTATCTTCGACAGGGCGCAAGCGTGGTTGTGCTGCGAACCTTTTCGAAGGCGCACGGACTCGCTGGGTTGCGCGTGGGCTACGGTCTGGGTCCCTCGGAATTGCTGGGATACTGCGCTCGCATGCGCAACACATTTTCTGTGTCGTCGGTCGCGCAGGCTGCGGCGCTCGAAGCCATCCATGACTCGGAGCACATTCAACGCGTGGTGGAGAACAATGTTTTGCAGTCGCGCGTTCTTACCCAGGGATTGTCGGCGCTTGGTTATCGCGTGGTCCCAACCTCCGCGAATTTTATTTTCTGCGATCTAGGCGAAGATGCTGCGGGCGTAGCTAACCGGTTGCAAGATGAAGGAGTGGCTGTGCGTCCGCTGGGGTCGTGGGGAGCGCGGAAATGCATTCGCGTGACGATTGGCACACCAGAGCAGAACCAGGCGTTCTTGCAGGCGGCGCGGCGACTGGCGGCGAGTTCCTCCAGCGGATCGCAAGCCGCACCCACGATTACATCAGTAGTGTGACGTCCGAATTCCCGCGTTTTGGTTTGCGAGGTTCTTCATCTCGCCCCCAGTTGGGGAGCGATTTTCGTTTGACCTAATATCCAGCCGGGACCACTGCGTCTTCCGGATATCCCGGCATTCCAAACTCGGGAACGTCAAGACCCTCTTCTTCCACCTCGGGCGCCACCCGCATACTTTTCACTTTGTTGACGCACCAGAAGACGGCGTAGGTTGCGCCGAATGCCCAGACGGCGTACAAGGTCGCTCCCATCAGCTGGCACAAGAACTGCCGCGTGTCGCCATGGATTAAGCCGGTTACGCCTTGGCCCGCATGGCCTAGATACGTGGTTGTGCCGACGCCATTCCATCCGGCACCGTAGACGCCGTCGGCGAAGATGCCGACGCTGACTGCGCCGAGCCATCCGCAATAACCGTGAACTGAAATCGCTCCGCAGGGATCGTCGATCTTGAGAACTCGTTCATTGAAGAGAACGCCGAAGCAGACTACGACTCCCGCGAGCAGGCCGATAACTACAGACGCGGTGGGAGACACGAAGGCGCACGGCGCGGTGATCGCGACTAATCCCGCCAGCATTCCGTTGCAGGCCATGGTAATGTCGGGCTTGCCGAAGAGCCAATACCACAGGAGCATCGCTGCCGCGGAGCCGGCTACGGCGGCTAGATTCGTATTCACCGCGACTACGGAGATGCGAAGGTCGGTGGCTCCGAGAGTGGAGCCGGGGTTGAAGCCCATCCATCCAAAAAGCAGGATGAAAGTGCCGGTGACGACATAAACAATGTTATGGGCGGGGAAGACGCGGATC
>JBEKJF010000110.1:0-12601 GCA_050011375.1 Candidatus Sulfotelmatobacter sp. | reverse complement strand
CTCCGGGATCAGGATCGCCTCCTGGCTGGCCGCCGTTGAAACCAGCAGTTGCTGGGGCAGGTGGTGCGCCGAAATCACAGTTCCATCGCTCATCAGCACCAGACGCTGGATCACGTTCTCCAATTCCCGCACATTCCCCGGCCACGAGTAGCTCTCCAGTATCCCCATCACCTCCGGCTGCAACTGCTTGGCCGGCTTCTGGTTGGCGGTGCAGAACAGCCGGATAAAATGCTCCGCGAGCAGCGGGATATCCCCCTGCCGCTCCCGCAACGGCGGCACCATAATCGGAACCACATTGATCCGGTAGTAAAGGTCCTCGCGAAACCTTCCCTGATGCACCATGTCTTCCAGGTTGTCGTTGGTCGCGGTAATCAGCCGAAAGTCGATCTTCTTGGTCGTCCGCCCTCCCAGTCGCTGCACCGTATGCTCTTGCAGCGTCCGCAGCAGCTTGCTCTGCAGCCGGTGATCCAGTGTGGTGATTTCGTCCAGAAAAAGAGTCCCGCCATGGGAAGTCTCGATCATCCCCGGCTTGGCGCTCTCGGCTCCGGTAAATGCCCCCTTCTCGTAGCCGAACAACTCCGACTCCATCAGCGTCTCGGGCAGCGCCGAGCAGTTCAGGCAGATATACGGCTTGTCGCGGCGCGTCCCGATTTCCACAATCGCCCGTGCGACCAGCTCTTTTCCCACCCCGCTTTCCCCCCGGATCGCCACACTCGCATTGCTGTCGGCCACCGACCGGATGGCCTGGTAAACCTTCCGCATAGCCTCGCTGCCGCCAATCAGCCCGCAGAAGGCCGCCCGGTTCTCCACCTGTTGCAGCAGCCATTGCCCCTCATATTGCAGGGCCCGCTTTTCAAAGGTCTGCAGCAGGAGTGTTCGCAGTTGAGCCCCATCCACCGGCTTCAGAAAGAAATGATCGGTCCCCGCCTGGCTGGCCATGAGCGGAAGTTCGCTGCCGGTGGCGTCGGTGATCGCTACCAGGATCAGGTCGTCCCGCAACCTGCGCAACTCCTTCAGCACTTCGATCCCGTCGGCCCCGCCCTCCCCGATGCTTTCGAGATCGAGCACAATGCCATGAATTTCCGGATCGTCGATGAGGGCGCGTATCTGCGATTCCGTACTGGCCAGCGTGGTGTGAAAGCTGGAAGTGATAGCCCGCCGCATCTCTCGGAACATCTGCTCATCCAGTGTGATGATGGCGATCGAGTACCGCTCGGAAAGCAACTGCGCGCGGGGAAGGGATTGCAGTGGACTCATCGCGGTTGTGAATCAGCGCCGGATTATACGGCAATTTGCTCCGCAGTCGAAGCTAAGTCTTCGTGGGTCTCCGCCGACGCCGACACAGCCTCGCTCGACGACGGCCGATCCGCCTGCGGCACCTGCGGGCCGAGTGTAAAGGATGTCCCGGAACGTTTTGTAAAGGATGTCATGGAACTGGAGAGCTGAAGCGCCGCTCTTCCACATTGGCGCCTTATGCGGCCTGGGGGCGTTTTCTACCTTGGCACCCGTGCGGCTTCGCGGTGCTGCGGCTCTTCCACGCTTCTAGTGTACGGACCACTGCGGATCTTCCTCGGGTTTTACGATGCGTCCGTCGCGCATGTGGATGATGCGGTCTCCGTAGGCGGCGGCTTCGGGATTGTGCGTGATCATCAGAACGGTTTGGCCTAGTTCTTGGTTCGACTGGCGCAGCATCTTGAGCACAATGTTGGAGTTTTCGGTGTCGAGATTGCCGGTGGGTTCGTCGGCTAAAACGATGGCCGGCTGATTGACGAGGGCGCGAGCCAGGGCTACGCGCTGCTGCTCGCCGCCGGAAAGTTCGTTGGGGCGATGGTTGAGGCGCTTGGTTAATCCCAGCAGATCGCAGATGCGCGCGAAGAATGCGGGATCGCGGCCGTTGGTGCCGGAGATTTCCTGCGCGATGGCGATGTTCGAGCGGGCGTCGAGCGTGGGCAACAGGTTGAACTTTTGGAATACGAATCCGATCTTGCGCTTGCGCATGTTGGTGCGCTCGGCGTCGGAGAGTGCGGCGAAGTCATCGCCATCGAGAATTACTTTGCCGGAATCGGCGCGGGTGAGTCCGCCGAGCATGTAGAAGAGAGTGGACTTGCCGCTGCCGGAGGGGCCGACCACGGTGACAAATTCTCCTTTTTGGATAGCGAAGGAGATGCCGCGAAGCGCGGGGACGTCGATTTTTCCCACGCGATAGGTTTTGTGCAGATCAATCGCTTCGATGAATGCTGGCATGCTTTAGTTGAGTTTACACGATGGAAAGCACATTCACCGCCGAGCGCGCAGAGTGCGCCGAGAACCACTAAGACGAGAACTACGGAAAAAGATCAAGAGTTTTCTCGGCGTGCTCGGCGTACTCCGCGGTGAAATATTTCAAGCTACGCCCTGGCGGGGCGAGGAGTGATGGCGGTCTTGCATTCTCTTAGGGCCGCGCTTGCGGACTAGCAGGAGGCGGATTCTTTCCAGCAAGTCGGCTGGCGCGTACATTCCGCGGGCGAGGAATACGTCCGCTTGCGATTCGTGATCGTAGACACGGACCTTGCTGGAAATAAGAATCGCCGGAGTGTGCGGCGAAAGAGTTTTGATGGCGGCGATCAGTTGTGGACCATCGAGGCCGGGCATGGCCATGTCGGTGACTACGAGATCGACGCCGCCCTGCTTGAAGCGGTCGAGGGCTTCTTCGCCGCGGGAGTAGCTGGCCACGCGGTAGCCGCGAGTCTCAAGCATGATTTTGCGATAGGAAAGAGATTGTTCGTTATCGTCAACACAAAGGATCGTGCGTTTTGGTTTCATCCACCGCCTGGAAATCCGCCGGTTGCCGGCTGGCCAGTTGCCGAACCCGACGGAAATTTTCTCTGTTCGTGAAGAATGGAAGAGCGAATGAATCCTATCGGTAAGCGCACGCGCTGTAAAGTAGCGTTGAAGCAAATGGCAGAGTTTGGCCATTGACTTTCTTCGATGGTGGCAGAAGCCGCGATTCTGCTTGGCTTCGAGATGGCACGTTAGAGGTAGACTTCACCTCGCATGATTTCAACGGAGTTGCCGCCCACGCGCACGTTGACTACGCGGTTATCGGTGCTCTCGCCATCGGTGCTCTTGCTATTTAAAGACGCGCGCACAAAAATCCGGCTCGGCCGTTTCATCTCGATGCCTTGTTCGATGAGGACGCGCTCGTCGGATTTGGCCACGCCGTGCGCCACCATCCATGCGGCAGTGCAGCCCGCGGCGGATCCGGTGGCCGGGTCCTCGCCGTTGTAGAAGATCATGCGGGCATGCAGGCGCGCTTCGCGATCGACAGTCTCGCGGGTGACGAAATAAAAAAATCTGCCCGCGGTCTTGGAAAGATATTCGGCGGCGCGGTTGAGGTCGATCTTGAGATTCTGAATCACCGTCAGCGATTTCAGCGGAGTTACGGTGTGCGCGATTCCGGTCGAGATGGTTTCAATGGGCAGGGAGTCGTCGAAATCTTCGGGACGCAATCCAGTTGCGCGGGCTACGGCTTCGCGATCGTGCTGCATCACGAAAGTGGGATTGATCTGCGTCATCTCGCCGAATGCGGGTTGTCCGTTCGAGTCTTCGAAGCGCACTGGAACTTTGCCGACGTTCAGTTCGAGCACAACTTCTTTCTCCGCCTTCGTTGCTTCGCCCCGGCTGCGCAGGGCAAAAGCCGTGCCCAGCGTGGGATGTCCAGCGAACGGCAGTTCTTCCTGCACGGTGAAGATGCGCACACGGATGCCTTGCTGGTGCTCGATGGCGGGATCGCGCGGAAGAATGAATGTGGTTTCGGAGAGATTCATCTCTTTCGCGATGGATTGCATTTCGGCGTCGGTGAGGCCGCGTCCGTCGGAAAACACTGCCAGCGAATTGCCCTCGAGCGGACGGGCGGAGAATACGTCCCACTGCGTCATTACCAGATGGCGGGTTGGTTGGGTCATAAATTTGTTCCCGCGAGGATTGGATTGACAGCGCTCTCGAAAGATTAAGGATGCGAGTCTCGGCTTCGCCGATGCAGAACTTCATGGGCAGCGTCGGAAAGAATCTTTGACCACAGGGTCCACGGGGTTGCACGGGGTAAAGCAACGGCCCGGCGGTTGACATGGCTTATCCGGGCTTCTATCCTAACTTGGTGTTTTGCCCCGACAACGCCGCGTGTTGTTGCATGTGTTCACCGCCATGTGGGTAGGGAGCAAACAAAATTTCTTCCAACCCACCCGGCGGCGCGGGTGGGTTTCGTTTCCACGCGAAGTTCATCTGCGTTGAGCACTCCGGCTGGCCAAGTTTTGCCGCTTCGAGCAATCGAATTCACAAGGAGAAGAATATGAGCACCGCAACTGTTACCGAAACCACAGGCAGAATCCCCCGCATCAACGACACCGCGCCTGATTTCACGGCGGAAACTACGCAGGGCACGATCAATTTTCATGAATGGGTCGGCGATGGCTGGGCGATTTTATTTTCCCATCCCAAAGATTTCACTCCTGTGTGCACCACGGAACTTGGCTACATGGCGGGCTTGCAGCCGGAATTCGCCAAGCGCAATACGAAAATTATCGGCTTGAGCGTGGACCCGGTGAGCAGTCACGGCAAGTGGGCCGCGGACATTGAAGAGACGCAAGGGCACAAGGTGAACTATCCGATGATCGGCGACCCGGAGCTGAAGATTGCGAAGCTGTACGGCATGTTGCCGGCCGAGAGCGGGACCACTTCCGAGGGCCGCACGGCTGCGGACAACGCGACTGTGCGCACAGTGTTTGTGGTGGGGCCCGACAAGAAGATCAAACTGCAGCTCAGCTATCCGATGAGCACTGGGCGGAACTTTGACGAGGTGCTGCGCGTGCTCGATTCGATGCAGCTCACGGCGAAGCACAAAGTGGCTACGCCGGTGAACTGGAAACAGGGCGATGACGTGATCATTCTGCCCTCGGTGTCGAACGATGAAGCGCAACAGAAATATCCCGGGGGATGGAAGTCGCCCCGGCCGTATTTGAGAATTGTGCCGCAGCCGAAGTAGTTGCGGCACCGGCAAGGCGGGCGTTTTCTAAAAGGAGAGTTTCGTTCATGCGAGGGTTCGCTGCGCTGGTCTTGGGGATGATTGTGGGCGTTGCGGCGATCGCGATCGGCGTTTACTTTTATTTCGCGACGGGGCGAGCTCCGGTGGGAACTTCGGAGCCGCCCATGCCGTTTGAAAAGAAGTTGGCACAAGCGGCTCTGAATGCGAGAGTCGAACGCGATATGCCGAAAACGGTTCCGCTTCAGCCCGACGAGCCAAACCTGGTGGCTGGCGCCACGCTTTACCGCGAGCATTGCGCGGTTTGCCACGGACTGCCCGGACAGAAGAAAACGTCGATCGCCAAGGGAATGTATCCGCATCCTCCGGAGTTGACGGAAGGCAAAGGCGTAACCGATGACGAGCCGGGAGAGAGTTATTGGAAGGTGGCGAATGGCATTCGCCTGACTGGCATGCCGGGCTTCCGCGCGACATTATCGGAAACGCAAATGTGGCAGATAAGCCTGCTGGTGGCGAATGCCGACAAGCTTCCGAAGCCAGTCGCAGATGCTCTCGCTGCTCCAGTCGCGGCCGACCCGGCGAAAACTGCTGAGGCGGCACCGTAAGCAGAGAAGTTTCTGGGAAGTTTCTGATTCACGGAAGCGCATGCGGTCCGGTGATCGTCCCGGTCTTCAAAACCGGCGGGCGGCAGGTTTTCCTGTCGCCGGTGGGTTCGACCCCCACTCGCTTCCGCCATTTTTCAACAATTTACAGACACGCAAATCACTCATCAAATCAGTTGGGCTTCGGGCGTCAAGTCATCTTGCGACCCAAAAACCTACTTTCCTGTTTGCGACCACACGTCCATCGCAACATCCTCCGCAACCGCTGTGCACGTTATAATTGCGCGCACTCATGACCCTGGCTGCTGGCACGAAGTTCGGTCCCTACGAAATCCACTCTCCGCTCGGCGCGGGCGGCATGGGAGAAGTGTATCGCGCCACCGACACGAAACTCGGGCGCGATGTCGCTCTTAAAGTCCTGCCCGGCAACATGGCCCAGGATCCCGAGCGGCTTGCGCGCTTTCGTCGCGAGGCCAAGGCGCTCGCCCAACTCGACCACCCAAATATCGTCACGATCTACTCGGTGGAGGAATGCGACGGCATCCATTTTCTAACGATGCAGCTCGTCGAAGGACTCCCGCTGGACCGCGTGATTCCTCAAGGTGGACTCCCATTCGAGCAGATTGTCGAGATTGCCAGTGCGTTGGGCGACGCGCTAGCGGCAGCGCATGAGAAGGGCATCGTGCATCGCGACCTGAAGCCCGCCAATGTCACGGTCTCGAATGAAGGCCGCGTCAAGGTGCTGGACTTTGGGTTGGCCAAAGATGTTGGCGCATCCGATCCCGCCGACGCCACGTTGACATCGGACCACCGCACGCAAGCGGGCATGGTGATGGCAATCGAACCTGAGAAATAGAGTCCGAACCGAATTATCTCTTTGGAAACCAAGGAAGAAACACGTTTGTTCTTCTTTTGTACTTTGCGAAGTCAGGATTCTCCGCCATCTTCTTTTCAAGCATTGGAATCCCGGAAACTTTCAGGATCAGGAATGTGATGGTGAGCGGCCCGACAATGCCCAACCAGCCGCCCGGAACGCCGACCGCCAGCAGCCAAATACCCCACCACTGTACGACCTCTCCGAAATAGTTGGGGTGCCGCGTATACTGCCACAGCCCGCTTTGCAGTATCTTGCCCCGATTGTCCGGATCTCTTGTGAACCGCGCAAGTTCTGCATCCCCTACCGATTCGAAAAGGAACCCAAGGAGCCAAACGCAAACGCCCATGACTTCAAGAAAACCGAACCTGCCTCCGGGGCTGCGATTAATCATGAGCACCGGCAACGCAACCAGGAACAGGAGAGCACCCTGCAGGAGGTAGACCTGCGCATACGAGCGAACATAGAACCACTTGCCCCATTCCCGTCTCCAGGCCATGTAGCGGAAATCTTCCGGCTTGCCTCGATGGCGCGCATGGATGTGCCATGCCAGACGCAGACCCCAGATGCTGACCAGGATGCCTGCCAGCAGGCCTCGCGTTCCCGAGCCGCCGGATATAAAAAAAGATGTCCAAGCCAGAAGGACGAAGCCCACCCCCCACGCCACGTCGGCCACATCGTTCCTTTTCCAGATCAAAGAGACAAGGAACCACAGGGTCATGTATCCCCATAACGCAATGCCAAGTGTCGGATAGTAGTTCATCGGAGGATCTTGTGCGCGATGAGGTAGGTTCCGACAGATACGGAACCTGCCAATACCGTGCCCCAGGTCAAATCCACCACCGTGAGCGCAAGCGGCCAATCCTTGAGCGTGGCCAGATTGGTGAGATCGTAAGTCGCATAGGTAACCAGGCCGAACAAGGCCCCCAACATAAGCGCATGCACCCATGAACCTTTTTCGATAGCCGGAGCAATGACGAAAACCACCAGGCCCGCCAGGAAGAGGAGGTAAAAGAGGATGGCGGCCGCCCAATTAACCTTGGGTGTCATCAAAAAGCCCATCTGTTTCGTGTAGAAGTTCTTGGCTGCTACGCCGAGCCAGACCATGTCCAGGCCAAAGAAAATCGGCAGGGCAATGCAATAGAGTTTTAAGAACATAGCGTCACCAACCAATCAAGACCGAGATCGAACTCGGGAAAGTCCGTCGACACCAATCACCTTCCGGTAACCCAACTCTGTTCGGAATCGAGTAACCACTCAATCGCGAAGCAATCTCTTCCGGCTCATCGATCCGACCCAGTGCATGCATGCCAGCCTATGCCTTAGCCATCATCTCGTTCCGCAGCAACTTGGCCGTGAGGGGAATGTCATTCCCGGCCCGACACAGCTGCCTAAGTAACCTCGGCGGTATGCCCGCGCCGCCGAGACGAGGCAGCGACTTGGCGCAACGCACGGGACAAAAGGAGATAAAGCAGAAAAATCGCGGGCAGCCCAGTCAGCAACCAGGCGGCAATGGCGTGCACTTCCGCCAGCCAAAGCCTCGATACAGCATGAGGCAGGTCCGCGCGCATCATGGCCAAAATCTGCGTTAGAGACAACTGCACCGGTGCAACGCGAAACAGCTTTTCCCCCATGCGGATGAATGGCACGAATAAGACCAACTGCATGGGATAGATCAGGTAGTTCACCAATTGGATTGCAGGCAGATTAAGCCCGAAAATCACAGCTGCGGCCCCACACAAAATGGTAGTGGAACCCAGCACTGGGAAGACGCCGAGGACAATCCCAAACGCCAGGCTCAAGGCAATCTTCTCCGGCGTGATCCCCTGGGTAAGAAGGGCGACGATGGGCGCAACGATTCGGCGCTGAAGGAAGCCGCGTTTCATGATGCTGTCCTCGCCGCCACTGTCCATTACGATTCCCGCCCAAGTTTGGATTGCTTTACCCGTCGCTAGAACCTCGCTCCCCGAGCAGCCAGTTGCTGCTCCAGCGCGGAGAAATCCTGCACCACCAGCCAACGAGTTCCAGCGGTTGCCTGGTCCAGGTGCAGTGCGGGAGCGCCGCCGAGCCAGAGAGCGGCGGCTCGCGGCGCCTTCCGGGCGATGTATCTGAGATCGTCCACTAATTCGGAATTGGGGGTGGACGAAAGGCTGAGCAAAATCACGTCCGCTTCGCTTTTTCTGGCGGCCAGGACTATGTCCGCGACCGGCAAATCTGTCCCAAGATAAATGGCGCCGAGGCCTCCTGCCGCAATCAGCATGGCAGCGGCGAGATTAGGGAACGCGTGGCGTTCATTTGCCGGTGTGGCCAGCAAAACCCGCGCCGGCGGATTCGAAGGAGAATAGGTTCGCACCAGCGAGGCCAGCACGCCGGTGAGCAGATTGGTCAGCATGTGCTCCTGCGCGATGCTGCACTTGCCTTCATGCCAGCGCTCGCCGACCGTCCGCATCAGGGGTAGCGCGGCCTGATGGACGAAGTTTCTCGGGCTTCCCAAGGCTGCTGCCAGACGGTTGATTTCACGATCGGTCGCGGTATAGTCAAAGCGGTCAAGGGCGTGCAGAACCGGCGCCAGTGTGTGATTCGAATCGGTTGCCTTGGCAGCGGATTGTCCGGCTGCGATGGCGGAGCTTTTCTCCAGCAGTTCCCGCAGTTGCCGATCCCCGAGAGCGGCCACCTGTCCGATGGAGTGTCCCTGCTCGACCGCCTGACGCAGCAGGAGCAGCTTTTGAATCTGGTCTTCGGAATAAACACGGCCGCGCTGGGCCCGTTTAGGAATGACCGCGCGGTATCGACGCTCCCAGGCGCGCAGCGTGTCCAGGGGAATCCCGGTGAGTTTGGCCACGGCGCTGATGGGGTAGAAGGTCGGCATCTGGAAGTATCATATCAGTCCAGACCTCCATAATGTCAAATAGTTGTCATGGACATATCATTGACAAACCTTTCCCGAATTGATACAACAAATCCGGCGCCATGCCCAAGCGCGTACAGATTGAAAGAGTTTCTCGCACCCAAGTCAGAAGTTAGAGGTAAGCTGAAAATTCCTTGTGATTAAGCAACTTCGTAACTACAGTTTCGGGACGGTCATCCCCTTTGTGCTCCTGCATGTGGCCTGCTTCGCCGTGTTCTTTGTACCTTTCCGCTGGTCATGGGTAGGGCTAATGCTGGCGTTGTACGCGGTGCGCATGTTCGGCATTACGGCCGGATACCACCGCTATTTCAGCCACCGCAGTTACAAATTGGCGCGCGGCTGGCAGTTCCTTATGGCGTTTCTGGCGGAAACTTCCGGGCAGAAGGGCGTCCTGTGGTGGGCTGCCCATCATCGCGTTCATCACCGGCATGCCGACCAGGAACCGGATATTCATTCTCCATTGAAGCGTGGATTCTGGTGGGCCCATGTTGGTTGGGTGCTGTCCAACGAATACGACAAGCATGATCCGGCGCTGATCCGGGACTTCGGCAAATATCGGGAATTGCGCTGGCTGGACAAACACTACCTTTTTCCGCCGCTCGTGTTGGCGGCGGTTCTACTCATTAGCGGCGGACTGGGAGCTTTCGTGTGGGGATTCGTGGTCTCTACCGTGTTGCTGTTTCACGGGACCTTCACCATTAATTCGGTGGCGCATCTGTGGGGGTCGCGGCGATTCGACACGGCCGACGACAGCCGCAATAACTTCGCTCTCGCCATCATCACGCTGGGCGAAGGCTGGCACAACAATCATCACAAATTCATGTATGCGTGCCGGCAAGGACTTCGCTGGTGGGAAGTGGATGTAACCTACTACGCGATAAAGATGTTGAACTGGCTGGGGATAGCCAGGGACTTGAGGGACATTCGTTTGCCGCTGTCGGAAAGTGAGGCGGCATGAGCCGGATCGCGGTAATCGGGGCAGGGATCTCGGGAATGGGAGCAGCTTACCTGCTCAGCCAGAAACACGAAGTGTGGCTGTTCGAAAAGGAGGCCCGACTCGGAGGCCATACGCATACCCATCAGATTGAAACCAGTTGCGGCGTTTTGCCGATCGACACCGGTTTCATTGTGCATAATGATCGCACGTACCCGAATCTGGTTCGATTGTTCCGGCAGATGGGCATAGCCCGGCAGTCGAGCGACATGTCGTTCGGAGTGTCTTGCCGCCAGACTGGATTTGAATACAGCAGCCGTGGCCTGAGCGGATTTTTTGCGGGCAGGAGCAATTTGTTTCGACCGGGACACTACAAATTTCTAGCGGAGATCATGCGCTTCAACCGCGAAGCTCGCAAGCTCCTGCAGGATCCTGCCAGCGCGGAGATCACCTTGGGGGATTACCTGCACGCCAATGAGTTCGCAGGCGACTTTACGCGTTACTATTTGCACCCCATGGCAGCAGCGGTATGGTCCACATCGCCGGCAGAAATCGAAGACTTCCCGGCCTTCACCTTGATTCGCTTTCTCGAGAACCACGGACTTCTCGGTCTCACAACAGCGCCTCAATGGTACGCCCTGAAAGGCGGCAGCAGCGTTTATATCCCACCGCTGACTGCGCCGTACCGCGAACGGATTCGCCTGGGAGCAAAGATCGACGGGGTCAGGCGCACTGCGGCAGGAGTGGAAATTGGTTTTAGCGACCGTTCGCCTGAGTCTTTCGACGAAGTTGTCTTCGCCTGTCATGCGCCGCAAACGTTACAGCTGCTGAAGGATCCAACTCCTCTGGAGCGGCAAGTCCTGAGCGGCTTCCGCACCAGCCGTAACGAGACCGTGCTGCACACCGACTCGAGCTTGCTGCCCCGGCGACTGGGGGCGCGTGCGTCGTGGAACTATCATATCGGCACCAAACGGCGAGCCGCTACGCTGACGTATCACATGAACCGACTGCAGAGCCTGCCCACACGGGAAGACTATTGCGTCACACTCAACGACACTCAATCCATCGACGAGCGCCAAATTCTGCGCGAGATGACCTACTTCCATCCTCTCTACACATTGAATGCCGTTCGCGCCCAGGCGCGTTGGCGTGAGATCAGCGGCCACAACCGCACTCACTTCTGCGGTGCATACTGGTTCTACGGCTTCCATGAAGACGGGCTGAATTCGGCGATTCGCGTGGCGGACAAACTGGGTGTGGCCTGGAACGTGGCGGGAGAAGCGGCGGCCTGATGGAATCGGGAATCTATACCGGCACTTTGCGTCACCGCAGGTTCCACCCTGCCCGCCACGAGTTTACCTACCCGCTGTTTATGGTGTTCCTGGACGTGGACCGGTTGCCGGAGTTGATGAAGGTGTCTCCACTGGCGGCATACAACCGGCGGAACTGGGTCTCCTACCAGGAGCGCGATCACTTCGGAGATCCCGCGAAAACGCTTCGCGAACGATTGGCTCGGGACGCGCATCAAAAAGGTGTAGTGATTCCGGAGGGACGAATCTTCCTACTGACCCATCTCCGTTATCTGGGGTACAACTTCAATCCGGTTTCATTTTTCTACTGTTATGACCGGGAAGACAGATTGCAAATGATTATGGCCGAGGTGAAGAATACTTTCGGCGAGACGGAAAACTACTGGCTCACGCCCAGGATCGAGCAACCGGCCAATGACAACAAGAAGTACCGCTTCCTGAAGACGTTTCACGTGTCGCCTTTCATGAAGTTGGGGCAGGAATACGAATGGACGTTTACGCCGCCCGGCGCGCGGCTGATCACGCAGAGTGTCAGTTATGAGGACCGGCGAGAGATCTTCGATTCCACGCTGACATTGGAGCGCCGGGAGTGGTCGCGGGCTGAGTTGCACCGGGCGCTAATTCGATTTCCCTGGATGACGGCGAAGGTGATCACGGCCATCCATTGGCAGGCGTTGCAGTTGCGGCGGAAGCGGGTTCCGGTGGTCAGGCATCCGGGCGCAGGCCATTTCGAGCGGGCGACCGTTCAGCCTTTGGGGGCATCATGGCGAGCGGAATAGCGGCGAGTCTAGCCAAGAAGATCTTCTTGAAAACTCTAGCCGGCCTGCGGGTGGGGTGCCTGGAGATTGTTTGTCCAGAGGATACGTACTGCTTCGGTGATTCACAACATCCGCTGCATGCGGTTGTGGCCGTGCACGATGAACGGTTTTTTCTGCACGCGCTCCTGGCTGGAGACG
>JBEKJF010000109.1:0-12883 GCA_050011375.1 Candidatus Sulfotelmatobacter sp. | reverse complement strand
GATCGTAGATCCCCCGAGCTTGCCGGCGGTTGCGACCAGGATGATTAGCCCGCAGTATATCCACATGGTCGGCCCTTTCACCAGCGCGATGTTGGTGCGCAACCCGGTGAAAGCGAAGAACAGAGGCAGCAGAAGAGTTACCGTGATGGTCTCGAAGCGGTCGAGTACATAGCGAACAAAGACCGGCTCCTTAGGCATGATCGCGCCCATCAGGAACGCGCCAAACAAAAGATGGATGCCCAGCCTCTCCGTGCATAGCGCCGAGGCCAGCACCAGCAGCATCATGAACGCCATGCGGTTCTCACTGAGGTGTCCCCACTTTTCGTAGGCCTTCAGGAAGACGCCCTGCAACAGGCGCTGCACGCCGTAAATCATTACCACGGCAAAAACTATAATTCCGCCGAGTGTTACCCAGATCGAAGTGGTGGAGTGCGCTGAGCGGATCAGCACCACGATGTAGGCGAGAATGATCCAGCCAGTAACGTCATCGACCGCGGCGCAGGCGATGGCCACGGTTCCCAGCCGGCTATGCATCATCTTGCGTTCTTGCAGGATGCGCGCCAGCACTGGGAATGCGGTGATGCTCATCGCCGCTCCCATGAACAATGCGAAACTGCTGAAGGCTACGCTGTCATCGGAGAGGCGCGGATACAGATAAAGCGCTAGAAATGCAGCGAGAACAAACGGAGCCGTGATGCTGACGTGACTGCTGAGCACCGCTGCGTGACCTTCTTTTGCCAGTTCCTTCGGATTAATATTCATTCCGACAAGGAACATGAAGATGATCACGCCGATCTGGCTCAAGGCGTTGAGAAATCCCAGACTCGACGCGGGAAACAGATACGCGGAGAAATGCGGCGCGATCCAACCGAGGAACGATGGCCCCAGCATAATGCCGGCAAACATTTCGCCGACTACGCGGGGCTGCTGAAACTTCTTGAACAGCGTGCCCGTCAGGCGGCATGCAGTTAGAACCACCGCAACCTGCAAGACGAGGATGAAAAGATTCGGCATCAGCGCGTGCCCCCCGCGCTCCGCGGCTGCCTTACCGCGCGAAATTCCATGGGCGCGCATGAGGATGACGCGCAGCCTTCTACGGAGAGCGTTCCGCTCAAGGTTCTGGGCTCGGCCATCGGGTCGAGCGTAGCTTCGAACGTCAAAGCTCCATCACCGCACTGTGCCGTGTCCGACGCGCCAGTAAACTGTGCCTTGATGGTCTTCCCTTCCAGCGTGCCGGCGGTGGTTTTCGTTCCGCCGCTCAGAGTGACGACCAAGGACTGGCCCGACTGCGAGATCGATAGAGGTGCGTTTGAAACCGAAGTGAGGAAGTTGCCGCAGGCCGAAGCCGGCAGATTGCCGGGTTCTATTTTCCAGGCGCCGTCCACGGAAAACGGCGCAGACAAACTGCGCCCGCGTTTCAGGATTCCCACCAGCCCGAGGATAGGCAGTGCCACGAGAAAAACGTACGCAAGTACGAAGTTGCGGTTCGTGTGCGAAATTGCGTTTCTCCCTTGGGTAGCGCCGCTAACGCGCGTGGTATGAGTCCGGTTCGTATCAGGGCACGCCTTAAGGCGTGCCACAAAGCATCCACTCGAGGAAGCGCCTTCAGGCGCTGCTCTGGCGCAAGCCGCAGGGCTAAAGCCCCTTCACTTTTCGCCGTGCTATCGGCACGGCTAAAGCCATGCCCTGATACGAATCACCGAACGAACCTGACACATCCTGCGCTACACAACATTAGAACGCGGGCCGAAATGCGTCTGAGGTCAAGTTGCCGAGCAACTTGTGCCACGGATGCTTTTCGTTCTGCTCCACCTTCGTGACCATTGCCTTCATCTTGGTCAGCACTTCAGGCGCGTCCTCGTCGTACACATCGCCTTGCAGCAGCTTGAGCACGTCGAGCCTGTAGTTGTGATCGCTGATGAAATAGGTGAACAGCACATTGAGCCGGTAGTAAACCGAGATGAATTCGTACCAGTTCTTGGTGCCGCGGCGCAGCTTGGTTTCGTAATCGGAGAATGCCTCGCGCGAGAAATCGTTTTTCTCGAGCGCGGTCAGAATATCTTTATGCGCGAACCGCGCGCTGTTGAGCGCGATGCTCACGCCGGTGGAGAAGATGGGATCGACGAAACGTCCTGCATCGCCCACCAGCATGAACCGGTCGCCGACCAACTGCTTCATGGCGTAGCTGTAATCGCCTTCATCCTTGAAGGGACGAATGCGATCGGACTTGCGCAGAGTTTCCTCGATCAGCGGCCGGCTGCCCACTGTCTCCCAGAAAAATTTCTCGCGGTCTTCTTTCGACTTGGCGAAATTCTTTTTCTGCGTGACCACGCCCAGGCTAGTAACGGTGTCGGTGATCGGAATCTGCCAGATCCAGGTGTTTGAAATCGGCAGGAAGTGAATATAGATGTAATCCAGGTTGGTGTCGCGTTTGGCGAACACCTTGCGATCGTAACCGTCAAACCACGAATGGATGGCGTACTGATCGAACACGGTGTCTTTTACTTTCAACTTGAGCTGGTTCCCCAGGAAGGTCTGCCGTCCGCTGCAATCCACGACCATCTTGCAACTGACGTGCATCTCCTTCGGACCAATGTTGAAGTAGACGTCGGGATGCTCGGGGCCAAAATCGACCCGCGCCACTTTCACGCCGTCATACACGCTCGCGCCCAGTTTCTGCGCGTGCTGCAGCAGCATCAGGTCGAACTTGCCGCGGTCCACATGGTAGGTATAGTTGCGATCTTCCATACCTTCCTGTTTGCGCTCATCGAAACGGATGTCGACGTTGTACTCCGGCGATAAACCCTCGAGATCGTGAACATATCCGGGATTCTCGTCGTTGGTGGTCCAGACCGCGCCGAACTTGTGCGGAAACTTGGCTTCCTCCATCTGGCCGAGAAAATCCAGATCCTTGAAAACGCGCGTCGAAGATGGAACCAACGACTCGCCTACGTGCGGGCGCGGGAACAACTCGCGCTCGAACACTACGCACTTGACGCCGGCTTTCGCCAGGTAGCACGCCATGCCGGCTCCCGCCGGACCGCCGCCAATAATTCCTACTTCAAAATCGGGTACGGAGTGATTCATATTCGCTGCTTTCTCCCTGGGGTTCTTTGCAAGTTCCCCATCCTAACCTCGCGTTCCCTAGCGAGGTCAGGATGGAGAAGTTGACTTCCGTTTTCTTAAACCGACGCCGCTTCCACAAATGCATCGGCAGTGAGGTCTCCGAGGAAACCGTGGAGCGCGTGATTCGGATCCCGTTCCACCTGCTGCACGATGTTGCGCATGCGGGTCAGAACTGGCGGCTCGGCATCATCGTAAACATCTCCTTGCAGAAGCTTGAGAACGTCGAGACGATAACGCGGATCCTGCACAAACGCCGTGAACAGCACATTGAGCCGGTAGTAAACGGTGATGAAGTTGTACCAGTTCTTGGTGCCGCGCTTCAGCGTTGACTCGTAAGTCTGGAAGGACTCGCGACTGAAGTCGCCGGTCTCGAGCGCGCCGAGGATGTCCTTGTGCGCGAATCGTGAGCAGTTCAGCGCAATGCTGACGCCGGTCGAGAAGATGGGATCGACAAAACGTCCCGCATCGCCCACAAGAACCACGCGGTCGCCTGCAAGCTGCTTCATGGCGTAGCTGTAATCGCCCTCATCCTTGAACGGATGCATCTGCACCGAGCCCTGCGCCTTGAGGCCTTCGTAAAGCTCAGGACGGCTCTTGATGCACTCCCAGAAGAACTTCTCGCGCGATTCTTTGCCTTTGGCGAAATTCTTTTTCTGCGTGACCACGCCAATGCTCGTGATCTGATCGGTGATCGGAATCTGCCACACCCAGGTATTGGTGATGGGAAGGAAGTGGATGAAAATGAAATCGCCCTGCGTTTGTTTGTTCGAGGCCATGCAGCGGCGGTCGTAACCGTTAAACCACGTGTGAATGGCGTACTGGTCAAAGTGATCGTCCTGAATGCGCCACTTCAACTGGTTGCCCACCATGGTCTTGCGGCCTGAGGCGTCAACCACGATGCGACACGTGGTGCTCATTTCTTTCTTGCCCATCTTGTACTTGATGGCGGCGCAATTCGGATCGGTGAAATCAACGCCGGCCACGTTCACGCCTTCATACACTTTGGCGCCGAACTGGTTGGCATGCTGCAGCAGCATCAAGTCGAACTTGCTCCGATCGACGTGATAGGTATAGTTTTGGCTCACACCGGGCTGGCTGCGCTCTTCGAAACGAATGTCCACATGGCAGTCGGCCGAGACGCCGCCGAAATCCATGTTGTAGACCTTGGCATCGGAAGCCGCGGTCCAGGCCGCGCCGAACTTGTGCGGGAACTTCGCTTCCTCCATCTTCGGCAGGAAGTCGAGATCCTTGAAAACACGCGTTGAGGATGGGACCAAAGACTCTCCCACATGTGGACGAGGCATTAACTCGCGCTCAAAAACCACGCAGTTGACGCCGGCTTTGGCCAGGTAGGCCGCCATGCTGGAACCGGCGGGACCTCCGCCAATAATTCCTACTTCAAAATCAGGTGCGGACGAGTTCATATCTGCTGCTTTCTCCCAAAGATGTTGGTTGGAACTTCCATTATGTAATCGAACCCGGTTTTAGATCTGGGTACTGTTGCCATTGCAACTCATCTCGGAGACAAAACGACCCCGCGAGTGAGGTGAAACATGCGAACAAGTCAAGTAATGAAATCTGGAGGAGAGACGCGACCGTCATGGGTGCGTCGTGTTTTCTAGTAGACCAGAATTTGCGCACTTCGCCAAGCCTGAAAAAATTTGCATACTGTGACTTTAACGGCGAACCCTCACTGGCGGCATCCCCCGAAGTGTGCCTGCACTTGTTTTGCCAACCGGCAATCTCTTAAGCGATTGTTTCCAAAGGAAAAAAGGGCAAATCGAGTGATTGGCCGCCGGACAATACGCGCGCGATTGCGCAAAAGATCGGACGATGTTCCACTGAATTGCGTTCTTCCCGGAATTGGCGGCCGTCCCGGAATGGGAGCCGCGCTGTTCTTAGTCAGAAACTACCCCCAATGCAGGCGCGAGTTGACAGGGGGAGTGGGGAATGGCAGCATGAAAGTAACCGAGTACACTCCGTTTTTCACGTCTTGTGCTCCCTATTTCTGTAACCCTCCAAGGGGGAATGCTTTGCTGAACTCTAACTCTCAGGTTTCGTTTTACGTCATCATTCTATTGAGCCTGCTTTCGCTGGCAGGATGCGGAGGCGGGTCTGGCGGCGGTAACTTCCAGCAGCAAACCGTTGTCGCCATTTCGGGCACACCGCCCAGCGCCATTGGAGTTGGCGCGAACTGGCAATACACGGCCACGGTGAATGGTGTCGCAAGCCAGGCTGTCACATGGACGATCTCGCCGAAAAGTGCTGGAACCATCGATGCCAGCACAGGACTTTATATTGCGCCGCCAGCAGTGCCAAGTCCGGCGAACGTGACCATCACTGCGACTTCGCAAGCTGACACGAGTCAGTCCGCGTCGGCCAGCGTCACGGTGCAGGCGACGGACCCGCTGGGCAAGGTTAGCGCCGTCACTACTTTGCCATCGTGCGTCGGATACTCTAACTGGCATTTAACTCCGGCCTGCTATCAGATGACCGTTTCTTGCCCTGGAGTCGCCGACATCACTACGTACTTGAAAGTGATAAACCCCTCTGGGCTTCCCTCTGGCACGGTCCTGTTCGGAGTGGGCACGGGCGGCAGCGGACTTTACGACGATAGCCAGACCTACATGTATGGATATCTCGTCGTCGAAAATGTCGTAAATGCGGGCTTCAATACTGTGGAGGTATCGTTTGGCGGGCCTTTTACCAGTAGCCAACCCAACGGCTGGCTGCAAGGGCCGGGCGGAGTTCGCCGACTGGCGTGCCGCTACGCCACGGTTGCCGATTGGGTCTATAAAAATCCGACAACCATAAACCCGAATCCCAACAACACCGCGACCAACAGCGCTCCCATGTGCGCCACCGGAAACAGCGGAGGATCGGCCGCGATCGCCTACGGCGTGTATGAATACGGCCTGGCTTCTGAGTTCAAGATGATCGAGCCCACCAGCGGCCCAGTAATGACGCGTATCGATCAGGGCTGCAGCATTTGCGGCACAATCACTGGACTGAACGCATGTACAAATATGCAGCAAGATATGTGCTATTCGACCGGGGGCGCCTCAGGCGGCGATGCTGCGGTCATCGACGAGGCGTACCAAAGCTCTGGGGCGACAACTCCCACTCCCTGTACCGACGCCATCAATGGAACCCCAGCGGCGGCAGGCCTGTTTCTTTCGGACAGCATTTTGTATCAGGGATCGCAGGCCGTGAGCCTCGCCAACTTGACGATCAATCAGTTATTCGGCGAATCCGACACGAGTAACGCCGTCCCTCAGGGAACTCTTTGGAATCAATACATCACCCCCACCCCTGGGTTGCTGTGCCTGCCAATGCCGGTGGCGCACGACATCCCCAGTTTCAGCACTGGCGCACAGCAGATTGCGACTGATATCGAGAACGGGTGCAAATAGGCCCGTTAGGAACGCACGATACCTAATTGCCCTAGTGGACACAAAGTTTGCCTCGATCAACCCAGATCGCGAATGACATTACGAGCCTATGCCACTAGCGCAGAAGTTATTTGACAGCGACGGTGGGGAGTGAGAATATTGCGGTCAACGAGTACATTCCCCCTTTTCCCCCGTACTTTCTCTGTGCCAGAGGTTTTCTGTGCAAACTTCCTCATTGAGTCGTGCCCGGCAAGTTTGGTTTCGCGTGATCGTTCTGATGGGACTGTTGCCCCTGTCGGCGTGCCTTGCCAAGGCGCCGGGCAGCGGCGGCGGCGGCCAGACGCCGACCGTGAGCATAACGCCGACAAACACCAGCATCCCCGGTGGAGACGTACTTGTTTTCACAGCAACTTCTAACGCACCATCCCCTGCGGTGACCTGGTACCTTGGGGGCGTTACCACCGGCACCCAGTGCGGGCCGGCAATGACAGCGCTAGGGCTGCTCACGTGCGGTCCCGAGGCCAATCAAGCGACGTTTCTGGCGCCGGTCTCAGCGTCTAGCCCTATTTCAATCAATGCCGTGCTCTCAGCTACGAATACGGTTTCGAATACTGCTACGGTCACAGTCACGGCATCAAATGTCGGGATGACCCTGGCGCCTACCGCGCCGCCACCAGTCGCCGCAAATGGCACGATAGCATTTGCCGCAACTCTGACCGGGACAACATACGAAGAAGTCGGCTGGGAGGTCTGTCCACCCACAGGTGCGTGCGTCCCGAACGGCAATGCGACTTACGGCGCGATCACATTTGTCCCTGCCTCTCAACTGTATTCTCCCAGCGTCACCTATACCGCCCCTCAAAACATACCCAGCGGCGTCACCTCGGTCACAATCTTGGCCGCAGCGGTCGCAAATCCTGCGGTGACTCAGACTGCACTCGTGACCTTCGCATCGGGCACTACCACGGCGCCCGGCATTTCTGTGTCGCCTGCGACAGCCACCGTTACTGCAGGCGGTCAGCAGCAATTCACGGCTAACGTGACCGACGATTCCAACCCTACCGTCACCTGGCTTGTCGGGGGCGGCTCGGCCTACGGCACAATAACTGCCGGTACGCCCTCTACCACGGCGACCTACACTGCGCCGCCGAGCGCGCCCGCCAGCGGGACGGTCACCATCACCGCACAATTGCAAGGCACCACTGCGAGCGGGAGTTCTGCGGTAACGGTCACGCCACCCGTGGTCAATGTCACCTTGCTGCCCGCGACGGCTACTGTAGCCTCCGGCGGCACACAGCTATTCACCGCCACCGTAACCGGAACGACTGACCAGGCCGTCAATTGGAATGTTGTCGGAGGAGCCAACAACGGAACTATTGTTTCCACCCCACAGAACTCTTTAACCGCCACCTACACAGCGCCAACGATCCAGGCTGGCGCCAACAACCAGACGGTCACCGTAACAGCCCAATCTCAAGCCGATACTACCAAGCAGGCCAATGCAACCGTAACGGTCACACCTCCGGGTGCAATTACGGTTTCTCCGGCAGGCGCTTCTATCCAAGTGGGGGGAACGCAACAGTTCACCGCCTCACAGTCCGGCGTCACCTGGAGCGTAACCGCCGCGAGTGGATGCACCGCGACAAATGTTGGCTCGATCAATAGCAGCACTGGGCTCTATACCGCTCCGCCCACGTCGGCGATCCTGCCGGCCAGCCCCTGCCCTATCGAGGTGACTGCCTCCACTTCCAACAACGCCTCTACTGGTTCGGCGCTGGCGTACTTGCATGTGGCGGTTGAGATCACGAACCTCGCCTCTTCACCAAACACGATTGGAGTGGGAGCAAACTGGCTCTACACGGCCAAGGTAAACGGCGCCAGTTCGACAAATCAGGGCGTCAGTTGGACCGCGACCACCACTGGCGGCGGGGCGTGTACCAGCCCTGCCGGATCGTTCCCGAGTTCTGTATCGCCTTATACAGACCCGAACGGAGGTTTTTACATTGCACCGACTTGTCAGCCGTCAGCGCCGGTGACCATCACGGCCGCATCCGCCTTCGACAATACGCAATCCCAAAGCACTAACGTCACGCTTCAGCCAGCCGACCCCACCGGCACCGCGACGGTCACCAGCACTGGCACGACCTGTCCCGCCGGCATTGGCGGGACCACGGGCGCATCCTGCTACACGCTGGACGTATCTTGCCCTGGCGTCGCTGATTGGCCCAACACCTACCTCAAGGTGAATCAGCCCACGGGAACTCCGATGGGAACTGTGATTCTTGGAACCGGTGAGGGCGGAAACTACGTCTACGACAACGACACGCCGGACTTTTTCTATACCGACACGAACGGCGATAGCGTGAATGGCGGTCTGGGCGTGGTGAATGGCATTCTTACAGCGGGTTACACGACCGTGCAGGTCGCATTCTCACCCCTGGATAATCCTACCGAGTACCCGAATGGATGGCTTACCGGGCCGGGCGGAGTGCGGCGCTTGGCCTGCCGCTACGCAACGGTTGCGCAATGGGTTTATACCAACATTCAGGCAAGCACGAGCGTACCGATGTGCGCTACTGGAAACAGCGGCGGCGCCGGGGCCATTGGTTATGCAGTGACGAATTATGGAGAGAGCAACATCTTTTCCATGGTGGAGACTACGAGCGGTCCACCTATGACTCGCCTTGACTGGGCTTGCTCATCGCAGAGCATGACGGCGAACTTCACCTGCAATTCGCTCCCAACGCAAACCCTTCCCTTCAACTTCTCGTTGTCGGAAGCGGAGATTATCGATCCGGCGTATCCAGCTGGGGAGACTTTTTGTTCCAATGCTGTGAGCGGGACTGGCACTCAGGCGCCGAGCGGCCTTTTTCTCTCCGATAGCATACTGGGCGGACCGCAGCCAACGCCGACAGTAGATCCGCCAACTTACGTGAACATTGTTCTTGGAGGAGCGGATACAACTGCAGCAGTTCAGCAAGGCCAGCACTGGGGGCCGGCGGTTGGGACCAGCACCAAGGTCTGCGTATCAGACGCGCCGCATGCGATTCCCGCGGTGGCCGACGGAGTCACGCAGATTGTTACTGATATCCAGAACTTGTGTAAGCTGCAGTAGGATGTTCGAGGCGCTTGGATATTCGAGGCGCTGAAGACGTCGCGCGAACTTCCCGGCGCTACAAGGATTGGATGCACCTTCGTCCGCGGCGTTTCTTTTCCATTAGCCGCCAGCAATTGGCGGAATGCGGTTTGCCAATTTCGAGGTGGGAACCGTCACTCGCGTTTCGATAGCCGTAACGAATGCCCCGCAATTCGCTTTGCAGGCACGCAGGGCGCGTTCGGGAGCACAATCCATGGCTGAGGCCCTCCCGTTCAAAACTATCGCGCAGCGGGCGAGGTAAATCGATTTACCTCCCGGCAATAAATTGGCCCTGCGGATTCAATGACTTAGCGACAGTATTGTTATATCTTCTAGAAATACCCCGCAGAACAGCGAACCGCTGTACCGCGAATCAACAACTTACGAGGAATTTCGTGCAGCCCGCCAAGGAAACAACGCAGGTGGGACTAAGAAAGCCCGCCTCTCGGCGGGCTCTTTCCGGCTAAACTTTCTTACCCCTTCTTACTTCGGAGTGCAGGTCGCCAGCTGGAAGTTGGCGATGCGCGTATCCCAGGTGATCTCAGTATTGATCTGATTCGACTGGAAGTACTCATTCTGATACCAGAAGGTGCAGCCGTCCGTGGGATCCACGGTCATGCTGCTGATGTTGCCCCAGTGAGGTGAGTTTTCTTGGTCGCCGGTTCCATTCTGCAGAATGATCTCGGTCGGCGAAGTCTTGCCGGGCAGGCTCCAGTAGGCGCCACGAATTCCAGGATGCACGCCGCTGCTCGAGACGCTGTATCCCACTCCGGCATTGCCCGCGCTGTCCTGGGCGATGCTTGGCACAAAGCGGTAGAGAGTGCTGCCATTGGTTACGGTACCGCTCTGGTATACGGTCGGGGCGGTGCCGCGCAGTTCATACCAGCGGATGCCGGTCTGCTGGTTGGTGCCGGTTCCCACTTGTACGGTGTGGCTGACCAGGAACGATTCGTAGGTCCCGAAATTGTGATACGGCATGCGCGGCATGAGGCGATCGCCGATCGAGTCTACGTAATTGCCAGTGCTGCTGCTGGAAGGCTCGTTCACGCAGAAGGTGTCGTCGGGTTGTAGCACGTCGTAGCATCCCGGCTCGTAGCTGGTAACAGTGAGAGACGACTTGGCGAAAGTGGACTTGGTAGGAGTCGTCCAGTTCACATGGAGGTTCCACAAGTTCAGCTTGGTCGAGGTCGTGGCCTTTCCGTTGGCGGCGGGATTCTGAATGCTTACGAAATATTCATGGCGGCCGGCAGGCGGCGCCGTGGTGTTATCGATATCCGCCGGGATCAGGCTGTGCGAAAGGTAAAGAGCGCCGCTGGTCGGCAGCGGGCTCGGATTGCTGAAGCACTGCTGTGCGCGAGCCGTGCCGCCGATAATCATGTTGGTGCGATCAAACACGCACGCGACTACGCCGATTTCCTGATATTCGTTGTCGGGGTCTTCAAGATCGAAGGTCGCGTAATAACCATCGACCCACGTAGCGAACCGCGGCCAGTCGGGATAGTAAACATCTCCGTGAGAGTTGAGGCCCAGGGCTGAAGTCATCTCGAATTGGTACGTGTACCACTTCAGCTTGGAAGAAGTGAGATCGTCTGTACTGGAAACGGCAATGCAATAGTAATAGCTGTTTGTGGCCTGACTGGCGCGCCGCGCGATCACCCAGACGGACGCGATCCGGTCGAAAGTGATGGTGCCTTCTCCGCCGCCCGTGCCGTAGCAATTCGACATGCCGGCATTCTCCCAGGGTGTGTCGCCATTCTGCGGAGTGTCCCACACCGGAGTGTAGGGACCAGTCTTGCTGAAGGCCTGGTAGTAAGAGTTCACCCACTCCATGTATTGCTTGGTGCCGACAGCGCCGTTGGCGTCGATATCGTAGGTTGGATCGTCGACGTCGATTGCATCAATGCCTTCAAACGACGTGACCGTCTGAGCACGGACAGTCTGGGCATGGATAAAGCACGTTAGAACGAAAAAGATAGGAAGCGCGGCGAGGTTACTTCGTTTCATTGACATAGGAGTGCTTTCAGCTTTTTTATTGATCGCGAACACGTCGTGGACAAGACGGGGGGATGGCATTAGAAGGCTAGCATGGAAGGAGTGCGCTGCCTAGGAGAAGAAAGTCCTAATCAGCGACGCTCGAGTGTGCAAGAATCTTCATGGTTCAATCAGGCGTGGTGCGATTGTGCGGAGGAACACAATTGTTCGAAACTGCGCCGGCCGTCTCCGACCGGCGCAATTTCTAGTACGTGAACGATTGAATCTCGTTCACAGTGGCAGCGGGACCATCCACATAGCCGGACCGAAGTTTTGGGTGCAGAGCAATGTGCATCGGAATCACGTTGAACGAATTCGAGAAACTGAATCCGTTAAGCGTCTCGATCAGTTCCCCGCCAATGTTGTAAACATAGATCGAACTGCCGCTGGCGGACGAACTCGAAACCGGCTGAGCCACGAGAAACAGTTTGTTGATGGAGTCGTACTCGACGTCTGCTCCGCTGAAGATCTGATTCGATCCTGAACCGGGCAACGTCACTTCGAAACCTTGCTCGCTCGCGAGGTGATAGAACTCAACACCGGCGTCGTCTTCGGTTGTCGTGCAGAAAATGCCGTCGGCAGAATCAACCGCAATGCCGTTCACGAATCCGAATCCCACTCCAGTGAACTCGCTCCACGTACCTGCCGTAAGGTCGACTATTCCGAAGACTGGAAGGCAGCCGAAACAGCCATCGCCACCGCCTAAAATGGCCTGATTCGTTGTGCTGTCGTAAGCGAGCGCCGGGGGCACGCTGCCAAAGTTGAGCGAGTCCGTGATGTCGACGACTGGCCCGAAAGTGTTCTTGGCTACGTTCGAGGAAAATACCCACGGAATAAAGTTGTCGCTGTTGTCATAAGCGAACACGGCGACGTTCGGCTCACCCTGGCTGCGGCTCACGCCGGTCGGCATGATGAGGTGTTCGGTGCCGATCGTGGGCGGAGTCCAGAGGCCGGTGAATTTGTTGGAGCTGAGAGGGTTCATGGTGTGGTAGGTGTTGGTCACCACAAAACCGCCCTGAACGATCTGCTGATCGACCAATCCAACGCTGGTGCCGACGACGCCGAGCGTGATGAAATCATCGCCGTTCTGCGTCTGGGACACAACGTTGAGAATTTTTCCGGTAGTTTGGTTAAAGGTTTCGATGGCTGCCAGCAGGCTCCCGTTGGATTGCAGAACTGCCTCACTCAAGACGCCCTC
>JBEKJF010000108.1:0-12998 GCA_050011375.1 Candidatus Sulfotelmatobacter sp. | reverse complement strand
ACCGAAATCTCCCGCCGACCGCGAAGCCATGCTGAAGACGATTGGCTTGCGCTCGGTCGACGAATTATTTGCTCCCATTCCCGCGGAGTATCGCCTGAGCCGCGACCTCAAAGTTCCGCGCCAAATGGCGGAATCGGAAATCGTGGACTACTTCCGCGAGCGTTCGCGCGAAAACGGCGAAGGCTATACCAGCTTTCTGGGCGCAGGCGCGTACGCTCATTACCGGCCCATCATTATTGATTCGCTGATCTCGCGCGGCGAATTTCTCACAGCATACACGCCTTACCAGGCGGAGATTTCGCAGGGAACGCTGCAATCCATTTTTGAATTTCAGACGATGATCTGCGAACTGACGGGCATGGAAGTGGCGAACGCTTCCATGTACGACGGTTCAACCGCTGCGGCTGAGGCGGTGATGATGGCGGTGCGGCTGACGGGCCGGCGGTCGGTAGTTGTGGCGCGGAGTCTGCATCCCGAGTATCGCGAAGTGCTCGCGACCTACGCGACGCATCAAGGGATGCCGCTGTCGGTCGCGGATTTCGCAGACGACGGGCGGGTGAATCTGGAAGAACTGGAAAAGTCGATCACGCCAGAGACAGCATGCGTGCTGATCCAGTCGCCAAATTTCTTTGGCACGATTGAAGATGTGGCCGCGATTGCCGAGATCGCGCACAAGCACGGCGCGATGTTGGTAGTCTCGATTGCCGAAGCAGTGTCGCTGGGAATTGTCGAGCCGCCGCGTGAAGCCGATGTCATCGCCATGGAAGCGCAATCGTTCGGCGTGCCGCTGGGCTTTGGCGGTCCTTATTGTGGAGTGATTGCCACGCGAGAAAAATTTGTGCGGCAGATGCCGGGCCGGCTAGTCGGCCAGACCGTCGACAAGCAGGGGCGGCGCGGATTCGTCCTGACGCTGGCCACGCGCGAGCAGCACATCCGGCGCGAAAAGGCGACGTCGAATATCTGCACCAACCAGGCGCTGGTCGCGTTGATGGTCAACATTTTCATGAACGTTTACGGCAAGGTTGGACTGAAAGAGTTGGCGAAGCAAAATCTGGCGAAGACCGCATACGCGGCGGCGCAATTCGCAAAGCACGGCAAGCTGCTGTTTGCCGGCTCTCCTCGCTTCAACGAGTTCGTGTTGCAGACCGATGAAGATCCTCGTGCCATCAACAGCCGGCTGCTCGAACACAAAGTGGTTGGAGGTCTGCCGCTGAAGAAGTTTTATCCGGAGCTGGGGAACGCGGCGTTGTGGTGCTGCACAGAACTGACTACGCGCAGCGCGATCGATACGGCCGCGGGGCTGGTAGCCGAGGACGAATCGGCACCATCTTCACCCGCGAAAGAAGAAGCCGGCGTTGTGGAGGTGGCGCGATGAAGAACATGATTCGCAAAGCCACGCGCCACGTTAATCAGAACGAAGGACTGATCTTCGAAAAGTCTTCTCCGGGTAAGGCTGCGTGGAAGCTGCCTCCGCTCGACGTTCCGGAAGTGGATGTCGCAAAGCTTCTCGGCTCATCGGAGAGAAAAGACCTGGGCAACATGCCCGAAGTGAGCGAGATCGAAATCATTCGCCACTTCACGCGTCTTTCTACATGGAACTATGCGATCGATCTCGGCATGTATCCACTGGGCTCGTGCACGATGAAGTACAACCCGCGCGTGAATGAAGCAGTCGCGCGCGTGGAGGGAATTGCGAACGGGCATCCCTACCAGCCAGAAAAAATTTCGCAAGGTGCGCTCCACATTCTGAAAACGCTGAGCGAATGCCTGATCGACATTACCGGCATGGATGCGATCACGATGCAGCCGGCCGCCGGCGCGCACGGCGAGATGACCGGGCTGCTGATGGTGCGGGCGTATCACCACGCGCAGGGACGTCCACGAAAAAAGATTCTGATTCCGGACTCAGCTCATGGAACGAATCCGGCGACCGCGGCGATGGTCGACTACGCGGTCGAGAATCTGAAGTCAGACTCGCGCGGCATGGTCGATATCGCCGCGCTCGAAGCGCAGATGAATGAAGATGTCGCCGCGCTGATGCTCACAAATCCCAACACGCTGGGAGTATTCGAGCAGCAGATTCACAAGATTGCCGACATTCTGCACGCCAAGGGCGGACTGCTCTACATGGACGGCGCGAACATGAATGCGCTGGTGGGCAAGGTGCGCCCCGGCGATTTCGGCGTCGACGTAATGCACTTGAACTTGCATAAAACATTCTCCACTCCGCATGGCGGCGGCGGGCCGGGATCGGGGCCGGTGGCGATCAAGAAAATTCTCGAGCCATTCCTGCCCACGCCCGTGGTGGTCACCAAGGCCGACGGCACGCTGGGCTTCGATTACGATCGCCCGCAGTCAGTCGGTCGAGTGCGCGCGTTCTACGGTAACTTTGGAATGTTTGTCCGCGCTCTCGCCTACATCCAGGCCAACGGGCCGGACGGTCTGCGGCAAACGACAGAAGACGCCGTGCTGAACGCCAACTACATTCGCAAAGGGCTCGAGGGTACTTACGATCTGCCGTATTCCACGCCGACCATGCACGAAGTAGTTTTCAGCGACAAGCTGCAGGCGAAAAAAGGCGTGCGCACCATGGACATCGCCAAGCGCCTCATCGACTACGGATTCCATCCTTATACGACGGCGTTTCCGCTGATCGTCCCCGGCGCTCTGATGATCGAGCCGACCGAGAGCGAGTCGAAAGAAGAAATGGATTTGTTCGTCGACGCCATGAAGTCGATTGCGGAAGAAGTGGAAGAAGACGCGCAGACCGTGCTGGATGCGCCGCATTCCACGCGGGTTTCGCGGCTCGATGAAACCGCGGCGGCTCGGAAGCCGGTTCTGCGGTGGAAGCCTGCGTAGCGCCGGAGTCCCGCCGGCTGTGGGAGCGGGACGCTCCCACGACAGCCGCCGGGACGGCGGCGCTACAAAATGCCGCAGCGCTTCTTACTACGCGTTCTCACTTCGCCGAAATATTCACCGTTGCGCGGGTCGTTTCCCATTCGATCTTCATCGTGCAACCGCCTGCCGACTTGTCATAGGCGATGGTGAAATTTTCCACGGACGAAGGCAGTTTGGAGACGTTCATATCCACGCGCGCCAGTTCGTCGCTCTCATATTTGTAAGGAATGCCCCACTCGCCAGTCTTCCTGTTGACGATCAGAGTCCACTTGTCGGCATTCGGGACGGTAAATATCGTGTAACTGCCCGCGGGGACAGTCTTGCCGCCAACTTCGACGTCGGAACTGGTAACGAAAGTTGTGGCTTCATTGGCACCGGTGCGCCATACCTCGCCGAAGGGCACGAGCCCGCCGTAAATTTTGCGGCCTTTCATGCGTGGGCTGGAATAATTGGTCTTGATAGTCTTACCTCCGCCAAGATCGCACGCGGTTGATGCGGGTGGACTGGGCTTGCCTCCGCCCATCTGGGCGAAAGCTGCGCTAGTAAACAGAATAAAGATCGCGGGAAGGGCAATTCGTTTTTGCATGGATTCTCCGGGAAGAAGCAATTGGCAATTAGCAGTTGGCAATTAGCACTCAGCACTCAGCAACTTTCGTCTCACAAGATCTCTATGGGATCTCCTTTCGCTAACTGCTAATTGCTAACTGCTAATTGCTTTGACGTGCGAACTCGGCCGCCGAAAGCAATTATGCGCTCCCGAACGCGCAAGTTACAATCTTCCCATGCCGGTATTCGATGAAAAGCAGGAAGAACTCGAACACTACGAGACCATGATGGGCGTGCCGCGCGGCCGCCTCGCCGTGACCATGGACACCATCACCGATGCCATGGCGCTGGTGGGCCAGCACGGCGTCTATTGCCAAAGCCAGCGCTGGCCGGGCAAGCCGGTGATGGATATCCAGATCATCATGAAGAGCCTGACCGACGCGAAAGAATTGATCCAGAGCGTGATGGAAGAGCTGAAGAAAACCTCTAAAGGGTAACCGGCAACGCTACGGTCTCGCCGTCACCATTACCACTCCGTGAGAGGCAACCTGCGCCGAAAACTTTCCCGTGAACTTTCCCAGGTCTTTGTGTTGCCACAGGTCGCGCACGGAAGCGCTTAAATGGCCGGGATAGCCAAGGTCTTCCCAGTTTGCTGAAATTTCCCGCGCCGCACTTCCGCGATTCAGCAGAACCACGGCGCGGCCGCCGTCTTTCAACTGCTTCGCCCAGACCTCCGAATCACCGCTCGTCGAGACGCGCTCGCCTTCGCGGCCAAGCGCATCCTGATCGACCGCGATCACTTCCTTGTTCGTTAGAATGTCGTGAATCTCAAGTCGCATGTCGCGCAGGTCGTTGCCCGCGATCAGCGGCGCGGCCAGAATCGCCCACAAGCTGAAGTGCGACCGATACTCTGTGTCGGTCATGCCGCCGTTGCCGACTTCGAGCATGTCAGGATCGTTCCAGTGGCCAGGCCCGGCGTAAGACGCCAATCCAACCTGCTGATCGAGGATTCCTGTCACGCCATACGCGCAACAAGTGCCATCGGGCCACTTGGTTTTGGCTTCCCATTTGTCATTAATGTCGCCGGTGGTGCGCCACAAATTGCCGCCGACCTCCTTGCCCCAGAGCCAGGGCTTGGCCGTGCCCCATTCGCAAATGCTCAACACGACGGCACGGCCAGAAGCGTCGAGCGCGGCGCGAATGTTCGCGTAAGAAGCTTTCGCATCCTGCGTGGTCGTGTTGCACCAGTCGTATTTTAGATAGTCCACGCCCCAGGCCGCGTATTGAATCGCGTCCTGATATTCGTGGCCGAGGCCGCCGGGCCGTCCCGCACAGGTTTTCGAGCCGGCATCGGAGTAGACGCCAAATTTCAGCCCGAGCGAGTGAATGTAATCGCCGAGAGCTTTCATGCCGTTAGGGAAGCGCCGCGGATCGGCGACGATATTGCCGTGTGCGTCGCGGTCCACTTGCCAGCAGTCGTCGACGTTGACGTATTCGTAGCCCGCGTCCTTCATGCCCGATTTCACCATCGCGTCGGCCATGCTCTTGATCATGTCTTCGCTCACGTTGCAGGCGAACTTGTTCCACGAATTCCAGCCCATGGGCGGCGTGAGGGCGACGGTGCTCGAGATAGATGTGTTGTCTTGGCCGATCAGCGGGAGTGCTGAACCAATTCCTGCTAGAACGGCGACTAAGAAAATCGCTCGGAGTTTCATGGGGATAGTTGTAGCAGAGAGCTAAATACACAGGAAGGGAAAGATAACGGACGACTAGTTCTCGGGAGGAAATTCCTCCAGGTAGAGTTCAGTCGCTTCCTTAAGATTAGCAAAAGCCTCTTCGATACTTTTCCCCTGGCTAACTGTCCCAACCTCCGGGCAGTCAGCGACATACAGATCGCCTTCTTGGTGTAGAGCCGCGGTGAACGTACCTGTCGGCATATCGACTCCCTGAGGATTGTGCGCCCTACGCGAGCGTGTACTTCCCACGCTCAATCATCTTCTGCGCGATCTGCTGTCTCAATTCAACGGTGTTAAACGGCTCGTACTTCGCCAGTCGGCGCAGAATCGCCAACTGCGTGCGCAGCATGTCGCCATCGGCGACCGCAGCGATTACTTTTTTAGCAGCGGACTCGACCTTCTCCATTGCCTGCGTGAGATAGACGCGGGCCATCGCAGTGGGAAGAGCGGCGGCAGCTTCGCCTTTGGTTTCTGCGATCTTCTGTGCGCGCAGCACGGCCGATTCCATCGCGTAAGTTTCGATGGTCATGTCGGCGATGGCGCCCATGATCTCCTGCTGATCCTGAATTGCCTGCATATATTTCTGCGTCGCGGCTCCGGCAGCGAATAGACCGAGCTTCTTCGCCTGCCCGACGAGTTTGCGCTCTTCGGCGAGCGGACCCTCAAGTTCCTCACCCATCGACGGTCCAGAGAGCACTTCGTCCATCAGCTTCTTAATGGCCGGCATCAGCGGCAATTGCCCGTTCATGGCGCGCTTCAGCAAAAATCCTGTAATGATGAGGCGATTGATTTCGTTGGTGCCTTCGAAGATGCGGTTGATGCGGGCATCGCGATAAGCGCGCTCGGCCGGATACTCTTCCACAAAGCCGTAGCCGCCAAAGATTTGCATCGTTTCATCGACCACGTAATCGACCATCTCTGAGGCCCAAACTTTAATGATGGAACACTCCACCGCATATTCCTCGATGGCCTTGCGAGTTTCCTTCATCGCGTCGGGGCTGGATTTATCGACCTCGCCGAGAGCGCCGTCCATCATGCCGACCGTGCGGTAGACGAGGGACTCGCCCACGTAGAGCAGCGTCGCCATGTTGGCGATTTTTTCTCGCACCAGGCCGAAGTCGGCGATTACTTTGTTAAAAGCCTTGCGCTGCTTGGCGTAGGCAATTGCGTGCGCGAGCGAAACGCGGCCTCCGCCAACGCACATCGCGCCCAGCTTGAAGCGGCCGATGTTCAAAATGTTAAAAGCGATGATGTGGCCCTTGCCGATATCACCCAGCAAGTTTTCCACGGGCACCTTGCAGTCGTTCAAGATAATCGGGCAGGTCGAAGAGCCGCGAATGCCAAGCTTGTGTTCCTCCGCACCGATCGAGAACCCAGGGAAATCCCGCTCCACCAGGAATGCAGTAAACTTTTCGCCATCGATCTTCGCAAACACGGTGAACAGGTCGGCGAAGCCGGCGTTGGTAATCCACATCTTTTCGCCGTTGAGAATGTAATGCTTGCCGTCGGCCGAGAGCTGTGCGCGGGCGCGGCAGTTCAGGGCATCGGAGCCGGACGACGCCTCCGACAACGCGTACGCTCCGACAATCTCGCCCGCCGCCAGGCGCGGCAGATATTTGTTCTTCTGCTCTTCGGTGCCAAAGTAAACCAGCGGCAGCAAGCCAATGCCGCTGTGGGCGCCCCAAGTGGTAGCGAAGCCAGCGTATTGCGCGATGTGATCCGCAATGACGGCAGCGGTCACTTTGTCCATTTCGAGGCCGCCGTAGGCTTCGGGTACCTCAACCCCTGCCAGCCCCAGGTCGCCGGCCTTCTTCACCAGATCGCGCGAGATGGAGAAATCCTTGTGCTCCATCTTCTCGATGTTCGGCAGGATCTCGTTGACGGTGAACTCCTCCGCCGTCTGCCCGATCAGTTGTTGCTGCTCTGTAAAGTCTTCGGGCGTGAAGATTTCATCCGGACGGCGCTCTTCCAGCAGAAAGCTGCCGCCAGAAATTCTGGTCTTAGGAACCGCAGTAGTAGTGGCCATGTCTTAAATCCTTCTTAAGTAAGAATCGCAGAATGCACGGAAAACTGCAGAGAACCTACTATTCTAATTCGGCTGCCGCAGGAATGCTAGGGTTGAGCGGCTCTTCACTATCTTAGAGATATAGGGGATTAAGGGAATTATTAAGGGAATTAAAGAGTCACGCTGATGCAAACAGCCCCCATCTCATAACGAGACTGCACCAGAATTCGGCATTGAACCATTTTTGAGGCTGTGGTAAGTTTGGCTTAGTTATCCCCTATTGGAGGTCTGCCTGGATGCTGACTTCGAATGACGCTCTGAGCAACCATGATGAGTTCCAAAAGCTGGCTCAGGAGCATATGCAATATTCCACTCGCCTTGATTCTCTCACCCAAAAACGTTATCTCAGCGAAGACGAAAAGCTTGAGGAAGTTCGCCTCAAGAAGCTGAAGCTGCGGCTCAAAGATCAAATGCAATCGATCGAGCGGCAGTATCGGCAGCAATTTCACGTAGCATAATTTTTGGCCATTTGAAGGCGGCCTCCGCCGCTGCAGGTATTCTTGTATCTACCCACGGGCGCTGATCAGCGCCTTTCTTTGTTTACACTTGCGGTTTTGACTTGCGTACTTTTATCCAATCATGAGCCAGAGCCGCTCGCCTCTGCTCTATAATGAAACTCTGTTCCCATGGTTCGTGACGGTTATTATTACGGGCTGGCTTTCATTTCGGCCGCAGTTCTAGTGGGCTGGTTCGCGCAGCCTGCATGGGCTGTGCTGCCGCTATTGCTGGCGCTTTTCTTTCTCTGGTTTTTTCGCGATCCGGAGCGGGCCATCCCGGATGGTGCTGGCGCTCTCGTCTCGCCGGGGGATGGAAAAGTTACAGACGTTTCGGTCGTCACCGTCGATGGAGCGCAGCAGACTCGCATCAGCATCTTCTTGAGTGTTTTCGACGTGCACGTGAATCGCTCGCCGATCGCAGGAGTCATTCGCGATGTGCGCTACCAGCGCGGGAAATATCTGAACGCCATGAATCAAGCATCCGCGGAGCAGAACGAACAGAATATTGTCCGCGTCGAAGGCGATGGACAAGTCGTGGTCTTCAAGCAGATCGCCGGATTGCTCGCGCGAAGAATTGTCTTCACTTCGAAAATAGGCGACCGGCTGGAACGCGGCCAGCGCGTAGGGCTGATCAAGTTCGGTTCCCGGGTAGACGTTTTGTTCGATGCCGCCGCCGTTCTGCAAGTGAAAGTTGGCGACCGGGTTCGTGGGGGAGCCAGCGTTCTGGCTTTCCTGCAGCCGAAAGGTGAACTGGCGAGCGCATCGCGGTCTTCTGCCCATGAAGGGGCGCGCTGATGGATATTCCCACTCAAAAACCCAGTCAGAGCGAGCGGACCCCGCGCCACATGCGCAAAGGCATGTACATTCTTCCTTCGCTTTTCACCAGCGGAAATATGGCGGCCGGCTTCTATGCCATTGTGCAGGTTCTGCATTACGCCATCACCAGCGAGTACTGGCACCTCGACCATGCCGCGATTGCGATTGGCTTTGCCGTGCTGTTCGACGGTCTCGACGGACGTATCGCTAGAATGACTGGAACTAGCAGCGAGTTTGGCAAAGAACTCGATTCACTCGCGGATGTCATCACATTTGGCGTAGCGCCCGCAATGCTGGCATGGGCGTGGGGCTTTCACGGCGTCCCGCCTGTCTCGCTTACTGAATGGCATATTAAGCTCACTCAGCTCGGCGGCATTGCCTGTTTTCTGTTCTTGATGGCTGGCGCCAGTCGCCTGGCTCGATTCAATATCACACACAATCCGCAGCCCTCGAATCCGGGGCGTCCCGGCAAAAAGTATTTCGTCGGCATGCCCATCCCTGCCGGAGCTGGCATGATCGCGGCCGTGGTGCATTTTCAGGAAGGCGATCCGATTCGCTCCTGGTATACGGCGCTGGTCTGGTTGACGATGGTCGCCGCGGTCGGCTACCTCATGGTCAGCACGTGGCGCTTCTACAGCTTCAAGGATATCGACTTCCGTTCGCGCCATCCCTTCCGTCTTATTCTTGTGTTGGCCGCGCTGATAGCCGGCGTCGCGGCTTTCTCAGGGCCGGTGCTGTTTGGGATTGCCCTGCTCTACATGTTTTCCGGGGTGTTCTGGCGTCTGCAATGGATCTTCCGGCGCAAGAACCCGCCTCCGCCGCCCTATAAGGAGGCTTCGCAGACTTCATGAGCACGCCGCCGAAAATCGTATCGCCTTCGCTTTCTTCTTCTGCCCGCGGCCAACTCTATCGTGCGGCTGTTGTGGGTGCGGCCACGCTCAAGGGGAAAGAAGTCATTGAAATGCTCAATGAGCGAAACTTTCCCGCGGTCGATATTCGCCTGCTCGACGATGATGAGTCGATTGGACAGCTGGAAGCGGCAGGCGACGAAATCAATTTCATCCAGAGCGTGCGCACCGAGCAATTCACCAACGTGGACTTTACCTTCTTCGCCGCGGATGCCGAGTCTACGCGCAACAACTGGAAGCGCGCGCGCGATGCCGGCAGCGCGATTATTGATTTATCCGGCGCTCTCGATGAAGAACCAGGCGCGCAGATTCGCTCGCTCTGGTTGGAACGCGAGCGCGCGGCGATGTGGCAACCAGAATTGCAGCCGGGTCCGTGCGTGGTGGCGCATCCTGCGGCCGTCACTCTGGCTCTGCTGCTGGTGCGGGCGCGCAAAGCAGGCGCTATTCGCAGCGCGGTCGCGACAGTGTTCGAGCCCGCGTCCGAGCAGGGGCAGAAGGGCATGGACGAGTTGCACCAGCAAACCGTTAACTTGCTATCGTTTCAGCCGCTGCCCAAAGATTTGTTCGATGAGCAGGTCGCGTTCAACATGATCGCGCGCTATGGGCGGAATTCGCGGCTTTCGCTGGTGTCGCTCGAAGCGCGCGTGCGTCGCCACTATCAAGCGATTGCTGGGACTGACGCGCCGCAGCCCGCGCTGATGCCGCTTCAGCCTCCGGTGTTTCACGGACACGCGCTGGCGATCTTCTTGGAGATGGCGCAGACGGTTGATCCGGAAGAATTATCGCAGGCGCTCGCAGGAGATCACGTGACGGTGGTGACCGCGGAAGATGATTCGCATCCGACGAACGTGAGCACGGCGGGTCAGGCGAACATTCTGGTTTCGCTGAAGAGCGATGCCGCGCGGCCCAGCGGGATCTGGCTGTGGGCAGCCGCTGACAATTTGCGCATCGCTGCTATGACCGCTGTGGAATGCGCAGAAAGCATGATCGCCACTCGCCCGCTGGGAAAGATTCAATGAGGAAGGCGGGGAAGAGACTAACCCGGGCAACACGCGACCCGGCAAAGTTTGGGGTGATGTTTCCGTTTGTTGTCATCTCTTTATCTCTTTTGGCCGCTCTCGTCAGCGGATGTAACTATCACACGGCCGGCCACTCCGGACATCTTCCGGAGAACGTCAAGACCATCGCCGTTCCAGCATTCGTAAACGAAACCAGCACGTACCGCATCGAGCAGATGCTGACTGCGTCCGTAGTACGCGAGTTCACGACGCGCACGCGGTATCGCATTCTCAACACTCCCGGCGAAGCTGCCGATGCCACGCTTCACGGTACCGTCATCTCAGCTTCTTCGACACCGCTCACCTACAACTCTTCCACTGGACAAGCCGCCAGTGTCCTGGTGGTGGTGAGCATGAGAGTGTCGCTGACCGATCGGCAGGGCAAAGTGCTCTACCAGAATCCTGCGTATCTGTTTCGCGAGCAGTACCAAGTCTCGCAGGATCTGACCAGCTTCTTCGAGGAGGACACGCCAGCCTTCCGGAGACTCTCGCAGGATTTTGCGCGAACGCTGGTGTCGAATATCCTCGAAGGCTTCTAGAATTGGCAAATAGGGAACCCCGGACGCCTCGTCCGGGGCGCTTCGAAAAGGACTCTTCGGGCAACGACTGGCGGACGAGGCGTCCGCCGCTCCACGATTCTGTTTGTTATCAGCAGGTTACTTCTAAGCTATTGATAACACACATATAGTTTTCCATGCTGCAACCTGTCTCGAATCAGATAGTTAGCCGTAAGTTATTGATTCTATTCGACACGCTATGAGTCAGAAGTGACGGCATTTCCATTTCGAGTCACGCGTGCGATGCCATTTGCCGCGCATAGGAAGCCCGCACAGCGAGTCCGACCCTCGGAGGCGACCCGAAAGGTCAGTCGCGAAATCGGAAGGGCTTAAATCGCCTTTAAATCGATATTTTCTTGAAGCTAATACAGTAGCACATCGAACGGTAAAGCGCTTGTGCTCAATGAGATAAGTTGTGCCGGCGATTTTCGGCCGGGAAGGCGCCGCTGAAAACAAGGCACTTACTTAGGCGGAGCGGCCTCGACGAGCGAACGTCGGTGCGTCATCCTGAGCGCAGCCGCTTTTCAGGCGGAGCGAAGGATCTCCCACTAGCAGGCTCTTGCCACAGGAGATCCCTCACCGGCTGAACTGCGCCGGGTTTCGGAATGACGCTCCCTAGACAGGACAGATTCAAATGCCTCGCCCGCACCCATCGATGCCACTTCCAACCCAGGTTCCCGGATGCTAGAGTTGGACAGAGGTCGTTAGTCGTTCGCCACTCATGGGTTGACCAACGACCAACGACCAACGACGGTGTCCTTAGAGGAGAGCTTTTGATGCGGGCTTTCGCCCAGGCCGAGCGGTTCGTCAGCGAACTGGAGTCGCGGAAGTTGCGTCCGGCCTACGTGTTTGTGGGCGATGAGGCTTTCTTTCGCAAACGCTTTCGCGACGCGATCCTCGAGCACCTGGTTCCCGTCGATCTGCGCGACTTCAGCCTGTTCGAATTCGACCTCGCCGAAAACGACCTCGCGGAAGTTCTTGATCGCGCGCGCACCCCCTCGCTAATGGCGCCATTCCAGGTTTTCTTCGTGCGCGGCGTGAAAACTCTTTTCGGCCGCGGCTCGAACGAAGAAAAGCTCGCCGCCATCGAAGGCTACTGCAAGAATCCGAATCCCGACGCGCTAATTGTTTTCGTGGCCGACCACATCAGCATCCCCGCCGACGTGCGCCGCATGGAGATGCAGGATAAAGAACGCTACCAGCGCATTCGCGAAACTATGGCCCAGTACTGCGGCATCGTCGAACTGGCGCGCGTGGAAGAAGGCGAAGCGGTGCGCTGGATTTCCGACTACTGCACCAGCCGCGATGTGCCGGTGAAGATCGACCCCGATGGCGCGCGCGAATTAGTCGACGCACTCGGCGGCGACATGATGATGATCTCGAACGAACTGGAAAAGCTCATGCTCTACGTGGGCGCGCGCAATCGCATCACGCTGGGCGATGTGGAAACAATGGTGCTCGCGGCGAAGCAGCGCTCGCTCTACGAGTTGACCGACGCGATTTCTTCGAAAGACCGCGTGCGCGCGCTCGAAGTGCTGGATGCGATTCTGTCTTCGGGCGATGGTGAAGAAGCCGCCATTGGACACATCTACATGCTGGCCAAAACTTTTCGGCAGATGCTGGTGATTCTCGAACGCAACGTGCGCGACCAGCGCATGCTCTGGGCCGCGCTGTGGCAGGGCTTCCGCGTGCCCCCATTCGCCGCCGACGACATCATCAAACAGGCGCGACGCTACAAATCCCGCCGCGATCTGACGCGCGCAATCCGACTAGTGGCAAAAGCTGATCTAGCCCTGCGTTCAAATCCCGTAAGCAAACGCATGGTGCTGGAGCGTCTAGTGATGGATCTGACCACCGAACCCAAGTTGGAAGCTCCGGGATGGATGCAGGAACAGCTGCCGGTATAGCCTAGCCTTA
>JBEKJF010000107.1:0-13059 GCA_050011375.1 Candidatus Sulfotelmatobacter sp. | reverse complement strand
CGAGCTTTGCACAAAAGACTGGGTGCTGCTGCTCGATGCCGACGAAGAGATCAGCCCCGGACTGGCTGAAGAAATCCGCGCCGCGATCGCCGACCCAAATGCAGTGAGCGGCTATCTTCTGCCGCGCAAGAATCTTTTTCTGGGCCGCTGGATTCGCCACGGCGGCTTTTATCCCGATCCCAAGCTGCGCCTGTTTCGCCGCGGCCAAGGATTTGTCACCGGCCACGATCCTCATGACCGCTGCGAACTGAAACCAGACGTGCCCCAGCAGACGCGCCAGTTCAAGAATGCGATGGTGCACTACACCTATCCCAACCTCACGCTCTACCTCGGCCACATGAATCGCTATTCGTCACTCGGCGCCCAACTCGCGGTCGCTAAAGGTCACCGTAGCTTCAGTTTCACCAACATCGTTCTGCGTCCGATGGCAACATTCGTCTACAACTACTTCATCCGCCTCGGATTTCTAGACGGCCGCGAAGGCCTGCTGCTGCACCTCTACCATGCCGGCTATGTGTCGTGGAAATATTCCAAAGCTTGGGAACTTTCGCGCAAAGACAACCAGTAAAGCGCTTTTTCTTTGCGCTCTTCGCGGCAGCTCTTCGCGAACTTCGCGGTTAAAGGCTGTAGCTCGCGGCTGGGATGGCTTCGTCTGAATTGGCGAGCGTCAAAGTTTCCGTGAGACCCCAGACCGACCGGTCGTTCTAACTGAATGCTCTTAACTTGCCCGCCAGCGCGCCGTTCCCTATCATCACAAGAGATCACTGGGGTCCTATGCCGGAAAAGAAGCCGTCCAAACCGCAAGTTGCCGAAAACCCAATCGCTGACGTTTTTGAAAATCGCCATCCCTCCGCTGCCGAGAAGAAATGGGCCGAGAAGACGCTTGCGCCCACGCTTGAAAAAGCTCCCGAGCGGCCGATCGGCGCGCCCACCGGCGTGAATCTCGACGAGCGCGACAACGCCCGCTTCACCACCATTTCCGGAGTTCCCATTCGCCGCCTCTACACCCAGGCCGATCTTCCCGAAGACTGGACTGAAGAAAAGTATCTCGGCTACCCTGGCGCGCCTCCATTCACCCGTGGCATTCACGCCACCGGATATCGCGGTAAGCTCTACACCATGCGGCAGTTCTCCGGTTTCGCTTCGCCCGAAGAAACCAACCAGCGCTACAAGTACTTGCTCGAGCATGGCGGTGGTGGCCTCTCTGTCGCATTCGACTTGCCCACGCTGATGGGCTACGACTCCGATCACGCGGCCAGCGAAGGCGAAGTAGGCAAGTGCGGCGTGGCCATCGATTCTCTCGAAGACATGGAAATTCTCTTCGGCGGCATCGACCTGGAAAAAACTACAGTGTCGATGACGATCAACTCGCCTGCGTCCGTGCTTTGGGCGATGTATCTGGTAGTCGCTGAAAAGCAAGGCGCGGACTGGAATAAAATTTCCGGCACGATCCAAAACGACATTCTCAAGGAATACATCGCGCAGAAGGAATACATCTATCCGCCAGCTCCGTCGATGCGCCTGGTCATCGACACCTTCGAGTTTGGATCGAAATTTACCCCGCGCTTCAACACCATTTCCATCAGCGGATACCACATTCGCGAAGCGGGTTCGACCGCCCTGCAGGAACTCGCGTTCACCTTGTACGACGGCATCGAGTATGTCGAGTGGGCGCGCCGCCGCGGACTCGACGTCGATGATTTCGGCCCGCGCCTCAGCTTCTTCTTCAACGCCCACAACGACTTCTTCGAAGAGATCGCCAAATACCGCGCCGCCCGCAAGATTTGGGGCCAGGTCATGCAAGAGCGCTTCGGCGCAAAAAACCAACGTACATGGCTAATGCGTTTTCACACTCAGACCGCCGGAGTTTCGCTGCCCGCGCAACAGCCCATGAACAATATCGCGCGCGTCGCCCTTCAAGCTCTGGCCGCCGTTCTCGGCGGCACGCAGTCTCTGCACTGCGATTCCTACGACGAAGCTCTGGCTCTGCCCACGGAAGAAGCCGCCCGCATTGCGCTGCGCACGCAGCAGATCATCGCGTATGAATCCGGAGTAACGCAGACGGTCGATCCGCTCGGCGGATCCTATTTTCTCGAAGCCTCAACTCTTCAAATGGAAAAGGGCGCATTCGACTACTTCAGCAAGCTCGATGCCATGGGAGGCATGGTAAAAGGTATCGAGCGCGGGTATCCGCAGAAAGAAATTGCAGAAGCGTCCTACCAGTTCCAGCGCGCCGCAGAATCCAAAGAAAAAGTTATCGTCGGCGTAAACGAGTTCGTGATCGAAGAAGAGTCTCCGCACATCCTCTACATTGACGAGAGCGTCGCGCGGCAGCAAACTGCCAAACTGAAAACATTGCGAGCACGCCGTTCGAACGACGAAGTACGGCGCACACTCGATGCCCTGAAGAAGGCTGCGGCCCAGGAACCGGAGGTGGGCACGAATGGAAACATCTCTCCAGCAAACACCATGCCCTACATCGTCGACGCGGTCCGCGCCTACGCAACCGTGGGCGAGATTTGCGAGGCGCTCCGCGAAGTCTACGGAACTTATACAGAAGTCAGTATCACGTAAGCGCGCAGATTGACGACCACCACTCAGACCGACATGGGAAACGTACGCGATTTATGTAGTCATTCACGAGAGCATCCTACTTTCCTCGGATTATGATTGAGATCACAATTTGTGATCTCAAAATGAAAGCACCCAGAAATGCAATTCTGCTCCGGATGCCTAAACGCGATGCAACTTCCCCTATTGCGGTAGAATCGCGCATCTTATTTCTTCGCCATCAGCGCGTGATTCTCGACGCCGATCTTGCCGAACTCTATGGCGTGCCGGTGAGAGTTCTCAACCAACAGATCAAGCGCAATCGAGAAAGATTCCCATCAGACTTCCTCTTTCACCTTACGACCAAGGAACACGAAATCTTGAGATCACAATTTGTGATCTCAAGTCACAAACATGGGGCCGCCGGTATACGCCGAATGCATTCACCGAACACGGCGCGATCATGGCCGCAACCGTGCTCAACTCCAAGCGCGCTGTCCAGATGAGTGTCTTCGTGGTGCGTGCCTTTGTTCGCTTGCGCGAGATGCTCGCCACAAACCGCCGTCTCGCCGGAAAAATCGACGAACTGGAAAATCGTTTAAACAGCCACGATTCCTCGATTGTAGGTCTATTCACAACCATCAAAGGTATGATGACACCGAAGAGGAAACCCGGCCCGCGGATTGGGTTCCAACTTCCCGAAGCAAACGCCAAAGCCCAGATTTCTCCGAAGCTTCTCCGCCGGAGATAGTTGCGCCGGGCAACCGCGCACTCGCCAGCCAGTGCGATACCCCGCGCCATCGCTGCTTTCGCTACAATCGTTGCGTGCCCAGCCCGAACCCAATCACTTTGTCCGCCGGCGTTCAAAGCCCGCTCCGCGCCCGCCTTCGCGACTTGGCCACGCTATTCCTCAAATTGGGAGCCATCAGCTTTGGCGGTCCGGCTGCTGCTATCGCATTGATGCAGGATGAAGTCGTACGCAGGCGCGAGTGGCTGACACGCCAGCAGTTCCTCGACATGCTGGGGTTGACCAACCTCATCCCCGGACCGAACTCCACTGAGATGGCGATCACCGTCGGTTTCGCTCATGCCGGTTGGGCGGGCCTGGTGGTTGCGGGCGCGAGCTTTATTGTCCCGGCGGCGCTGATCACCTCGGCAGTGGCTTGGGCCTACGTTCGTTTCGGTACGTTACTGCTCGCTCAATCGCTGCTGGCCGGAGTGAAGCCCGCCGTCATCGCCGTGATTGTGATCGCCGTCTGGCGACTCGGAAAAGTTGCGGTTCATGATGTCTGGTTAGCTCTGCTGGGGGCCTTGGCGCTAGCTGCGTTTCTAGCGAAGCTGAGTCCGCTGCTGATCCTCTTCGGAGGCGGTCTGCTCGGAATGATTGCAAAGCAGGCGTCCAAACCACGGGACGAAACTTCTTCCAATGCAACCAAGATCTCTGCCGGGATGCTCGTCTTAAGAAAGCCCTTTCTGCTACCGAATCTCCTTGCGGGTGCGAGCGCGGCAGTCGCCGCCATGCCCGCAATAAAGCGCGTGCCGCTGGCCCGTATCGGCTGGTTCTTCCTCAAGGTAGGTGCGGTGCTTTACGGAGGCGGCTACGTGCTCTTCGCCTTCATTGAACAGGGATTAGTCCGCGACCATCACTGGCTCACTCAGCAACAATTGCTGGACGCGATCGCCATTGGCCAGTTCACCCCGGGGCCATTGCTCTCCACCGCAACCTTCATCGGATATCTTCTCGGCGGCGCCTGGGGCGCCGCGGTCGCGACCATCGCGATTTTTCTGCCGTCGTTTATTTATGTAGCAGCGCTCGGACCGATCCTCCCCAAGCTTCGCCGATCGGCGTGGATGGCCGCATTTCTCGACTCCGTGAATGTGTGCGCGGTATCGCTCATGGCAGGGGTTTCGATAAAGCTGGCGGGCGACGCCCTGCGCGGATGGCCCATGGGGGTCATCGCTGTTGCAGCGTTCGCCGTGCTCTGGAAGTGGAAGATTAACCCCGCGTGGGTCGTACTCGGTGGAGCACTGGCGGGAGTCGGCTTAGCGGCAGTCCGCTAAGCCAGCCGCGTCCATCTTGTCTACGAGTGCTACAGGTTTTATCGGTTCTGCCGCCGTTCAGAAACTTATCGGCGTAGGCCACCAGGTGCTCGGCTCGACGCGCTCCGATGCTGAAGAAATACCTTCATAATTTTTTCTCCTGATTGTCGATATGAACGACAGCCCTTGCCGGCTATGAATGCTGTTGCTGACCGATTGCATCGAGATCCGCAAGCACGTTGGCCGGAATCTGAAGCTTCGCAGCGGCAAGATTTTCGCGAAGATGCCCGACCGAAGATGTCCCTGGGATCAACAAAATATTGGGAGAGCGCTGCAGAAGCCACGCTAGCGCAACCTGCATGGGCGTCGCTTTCAACGTTGCCGCGGACGAATCGAGTGCCGTCGACTGTAACGGAGTGAAGCCTCCCAGCGGAAAAAATGGAACGTAAGCTATGCCTTGCCTGACAAGATCGCGAATGAACGCGTCATCGTTCCTGTGGGCCACGTTGTAGAAATTCTGCACGCACACGATCTCGGTAATCTTTTGTGCCTCCAGCAACTGCTTGGAAGTTACGTTGCTCAATCCGATATGACGAATCAGCCCCTGGCGCTTGAGTTCGGCAAGGGCGGTGAGCGGTTCCTCGATCGACGTCTCCGTCGGTTCCATAATTCCGCCAACTCGAAGGTTGACCAGATCGAGCGCGTTAAGGCCAAGATTCTTGAGGTTGTCGTGAACCGCGTCGATAAGCTCCTGGCGCGAAAGAGCATGAATCCACGATTTGTCAGCACCGCGGCGGGCGCCAACCTTGGTGACGATCACAAGGCCGTCGCGGTAAGGATGCAGTGCGTCCTTGATAATCTGATTGGTCACATGCGGGCCGTAGTAATCGCTGGTGTCGATGTGGTTCACGCCAGAGTCGACGGCCTCGCGCAGAACGGCAACGGCGGCCGTGACATCTCTGGGCGGCCCGAAGACGCCGGGTCCGGCAAGCTGCATAGCGCCGTAACCCATGCGGTTCAAGCTTGTCGATGTGTTGAGCAGCGTGAAGCTGCCGGCAGCACTAATCTGTTCAATCATTTCGTTTCTCCTTGTTACAATCATTGGATGAAGGATTCTTCAGGTTTGGACTTCGCATATGCCGGCTAGCGCTCTCATTGCATTTGAAGCAAGAAAGACGCCCATTCAGGCCAGGTCGGCGGTCACGGTTGAGGCGATTTCTGAAGCCACTATTCAGGTTTTACTGACTCACGGGGCAGAGCGATTCACGACAACGCGGGTCGCCGCACGTGCCGGCGTTTCGGTGGGCACGCTGTATCAGTATTATCCCAACAAGCAAGCATTGCTCTTTGCGGTTTTAGAAAATCACATGAATCATGTGGCAGAAACGGTCGAGGTCGCGTGCGAGAACGCGCGCCATAAGCCGCTAGCAGAAATGATTCGAGAGATGGTGGAGGCGTTCGTCGACGCGAAGATGGAGCGTGCCGACATCTCCGGAGCGCTCTACCGAGTCTCGGCGAACATAGGTGGGCCCGCGCTGATCAAACGGATCGGTGAGCGCTTGCGCAAAGCTGTCGAGGCCATGCTCCAGACAGCGCCCGATGCCAAGTTGCCTCCCGACAAATTCGCGATCGACACCATGCTTGCAGCGATGGCTGGAGCAATGCGTTCCCTGCTGGAGGCTGGGCCGTCACCGGGCGCGGTCCGTAAGTTGAGAGAGCAACTGGTGCTGCTTTGTCAGTCGTACATGATGGCCGCAACAAGCGTTAGATGACCGATGGGCTCACTTTTAATTCTTGCCGGACTTCGTTTTTTGTTCGCCCAACAACTAATTCTGTGATAAAGATATATACCCATGCGAAGAGCGGTCACTCACCTCAAGAAATCCGACCCCGTCATGCGCGCCATCATCGAGCGCATTGGGCCGTGCCGCATGCAGTTTTCACCGCCCGAGTTTCACAGCCTCGCTGAGTCCATCGTCTACCAGCAACTGAACGGCAGGGCCGCGGAAACAATCTTCGCACGCTTTGCCGCGCTGGCAGGCGATCCCGTGACTCCGGAAGGAATTCTTAAGCTCAGCGATGAACAGATGCGTGCCGCGGGGTTGTCGAAACAAAAAGCGGCATACCTGAAAGACCTGGCGGCAAAGACATCGAGCGGGCTGCTCGATTTCACGCGCCTCGCCGGCTTGCCTGATTTGGAAGTGGTCGAGCATCTCACCCAGGTGAAAGGCATCGGCATATGGACTGCGCAGATGTTTCTGATGTTCACGCTGAAGCGCGAGAACGTGCTCCCAACGGGCGACTTCGGCGTACGCATGGCCATGTACAGGCACTATCTGGAAGCTCAACGTAAGAAGTTGGCAAAACAATCCGCAGCTGCGAAGAAAAAATCCAAACAGAAGATCAAGCTGCCCAGTCCCGAGCAGATGGAAAAAATCGCAAAGAGCTGGGAACCTTATCGCAGCGTGGCCTGCTGGTATTTGTGGCGCAGCCTGGATTCCAAGACTCCCTAAACTCAAGTTTCAAGGTTACAAGGTTTCAAAGTTGCAAGGTTTGAAAGCATCACAATGGCGACAGCCGCGCGCGAACCTTACAACCTTGAAACCCTGAAACTTTGAAACCTTGCTCCCGTTCTGTGGTTAAATGAATGCAATGGCTGATATCAAATTTCGCGTGCTGGTGGCGAAGCCGGGGCTCGATGGTCATGATCGCGGCGCCAAGGTGATTGCTCGCGCCTTGCGCGACGCCGGCATGGAAGTGATTTACACAGGCCTGCGACAGACTCCCGAGATGATTGTCAGCGCGGCGCTGCAGGAAGACGTTCAGGTGATTGGCCTCTCGATTCTTTCCGGCGCGCACAACGCCATCGTGCCACGCGTGATGGACCTGCTCAAGCAGAACAAGATGGATGACGTTCTGGTCCTCGTGGGCGGCATCATTCCGAATCAGGATATCGATGCACTGAAGAAGCTCGGCGTGGCCGCGATCTTCCAGCCGGGTACTGCCATGGATGACATCGTAAAATTCATCCGCGCCAATGCGAAAGGTGCAGGCGTGGCGAGTTGATTGGGCGATCGAGCCATTGTGTGATTTATCGTTCTGAGATTTTCGATTGCTCAATCACCCAATCGCGCGATCACTCAATTCTTAAATGCCCACTCCGAATCTCACAAGCATTCGTCAACAACTTGAGCGCACCGTCGGTCCCGCGCCCTGGTATTGGAAAACCTTCCCGTCATTCCAGTCGTTGTCTGGGCAGCGTTTCGTTTGGACTCATCATGGAGATCAAGGTCCCTTGGCGTATCTGATCACGCTGGCGCTTCAACAGGAGCCTCACCGGCCGCGCCTCGCGCTCAACACGTACTGCCGGCCGTTTCTTGTGCTGCCGCATTATCTTGGCATCTGGTGTCCGGAGGGGCGGAGCATTCGGCTTGTTTGTTTCGATCCCGATCAGCTTGAGGCGTTTGACCTGGCGGAGATTGCTGGATGGTTCAAGCAGTCTGCCGATCGGATCTACGCGAAGACCGCGCCGGTCGCGGAGTTTGAGGTGCCGCTCACGCTGAGCCCCGGCATGCACAAGATCAATGTGCCTCCGGAACTGGCGGGCCTCGATGAGTTGATCGTGCCTACGAGTTACAAGGCGATGTCGAACGACGAGCCAGCATTCGCGCTGTTCGTTCTCTACCTGCAGGCAGGGCTCGCGGAAGTGTTGCCACAGAAGTGGTTCACTGCATCGCAGTATGAAGTAGGCAAGCAATGGATTTCACGCGCCGCGCGCGATGAGGAATCGCATCGCATCTTCGGAGAATGTTTTGGCGTGGGAAGTTTTCTGCTCGAGGAAGATGGCTGCCGGCTCGCCGAGTGGATTAGGTCTTAGGCTTCCGGCTTCGGGCTTCCGGCTTCCGGTTCGTGCAAATCGCTTGAATGTTCCGGTTGGAACATTTAAAAATGGCAAAAACTTTTGGCGTAAGTTGTTGATTCTTCGTGGCGGCTTTTGGGCTGGCCAATGGAATCATGGGGTTAGGCTGTGGAAGAAATGTCTACTTTCGAGGGTATCCAATGCCTACTAAAGTAGACTTGACAGGGTTGTGACGTACTTTATAAGGTACGCGTTTTGGAATGGACCACAGGGATGTCAGGCTCAAGATCTTTTGCGGTTTTGTGGCTTTCAGCTCGATTCGCATGACACCCCATGACTTTCCGCTGATTCGGAGTGACATTCCGGGGTAGGAGCTTTCTGCTCTACCAAGCGGGCGGCAGGCCAATCTTCTGGACGAGCGCGCGATAGCGCGGGTCGGTGTGAAGGAAGTCATACATAGGGTCGGTTTGCAGCATGATGAGCCAGGGCGCGCGGACGCGGTACGATTCCTGGAGATAATTTATGGTTTCATCCTCGTCGCCGAGGCGGGCGTAGGCCCACGCGTATTCGATGGGCGCAACGTAACCTTTGCGGGCACGAGCTTTCACCTTGTCCAATTCCCACTGCGCGACCGCTTTTGCGCCGCCACGCTGGAAGGCGCGGTGGATTTGCCGCACCTCGTCGGGCGAGCCCTCGATCTGAAGCGCTTTTTCCAATTCCAGTTGCGATTGTGGCGCCATTCCCTTCAGCGAGTAAGCAGTGGAAAGCATCTGGTGCGTCATGGAGTCCCCGGGCAAAACCTGGGCGCGGAGCTGGAGGTCGTCGATGGCGTTGTCGAATTGCCGTAGCTGAAGGTAGGCGAACCCCAATCCCCAGTTGCGAAGGTAGGGGTCGAGTTCGGTGGACCGTTTCTGTTCCTGCAACGCTTCGTCGCGGCGGTTCATTGCGAGAAGAATATAGGAGCGGAGATGGTGGGCGTCGGCAAAGACAGTATTAAGTTCGATGGCACGCTTCGATTCCGCTTCGGCGCGTGGAAGGTCCCAGGCAAAGAAGAAATACCACGCGGCGAGAGCTTGGTGGGCCTCGGACAGCGAGTCATCGAGTTCGACGGCCTTGCGGGCGGCAGCTTCGCCTTTTGCTGCTACTTCGCTGGCGGGACATTCATTGTCAATGGGACGAATAAAGTAAGCATCCGCCATACCGGCCCACGCGGCAGCGTAATCGGGCTGGATCTGGATGGCCTTCTCGAAATATTCCAGGCTATGAACCGCGTCGTATTGGAACCAGAGATAGAGCCCGCGCAGATAGGCGTCATGGGCTTCGGGATCGATATAGCGTTGCGGCGGAGCCGGGGATGTGGCGATCTTCACTTCTTTGGCGACGGTTTGCGAGAGTTCCTCGGGCAGCGAGAACGCTTGGTTGAAGTCACGGTCGTAACTCTCGGCCCACACATGGGTATCTGTTGGAGCGAAGATCAACTGCACGGTCATGTGGACCCGGTCGGCCGAACGGGATATCGAACCCTCGATGATGCCATCAACGCCGAGCTCGCGCGCGATGTCGCGAACCGGGCGCTGCACTCCTTTATATTGCATGGCCGAGGTGCGGGAGACGACGCGCAGCGAGCGATTTTTGGCGAGCGCTGTGATCAGCTCGTCGGTCATGCCGTCGGCGAAATATTCCTGCGAAGAATCCCCGGAGAGATTGGCGAGCGGAATCACGGCGATGGAGTGGATTTGCGAGGCAGGGTTGGAGGCAAAGACGCGGTCGCGAACTCCGCCGGCATTCACGGCGAACAGTCCGGCACCGCAAAGCACCAGGACCAGAGTTGCGATCATCAACATCCACCGGCGCGATCCCGGAACAACTAGCGATGGGTGCGGAGTCTGATTTGAGACCACCCCGGAGATTTCCGGCCCGGCGACGCTGGCCGCCTTTGGTTCGGAGCCAGGCTCGGCGCTAGCGGTCTCCGCGATTTGTCGACCTGCTACCTTTTCCCCGATGAAGCGATAGCCCTTGCCGGTAACGGTCTGGACAAAGCGGGGCTGCTCGGGATCATCGCGCAACGCCTGCCGAATCTTGCGCACGGCGGTATTAATTCCGTGCTCGGTATCGACGAAGACGTCTTTGCCCCAAAGGCGCTCGATTATCTCTTGCCGGGTGGCGACATCGCCCTGCTTTTCGGCCAGCAGGATCAGTAACTCCAGAGGAATTCGTTCCAGCCTTTGGACCCGCCCGTTTCTTCTTAACTCAAAACGAGACGGATCAAGCTCAAAGTCGCCGAACTTGTAGACACAGGAAGGCACACACATCCCAAGCGATCCGCCAAACTATAGCATTGATGCCGAGAATTTGCATCGACAACTGACCGTTCTGCAACGACTTACGAATTCACCCCTGCTTCACCCAATCTTTACCCACCCTGCATTGTGCAAAATCACCTTTCCGGTCAGGATGCCTCCCTCAAGGAGGCTGTATGAAATTCAAGAATCTGAACTTCGCCAAGTTTGCAACCTTTTCGGTCCTGGTCATCGGACTCAGCGCCAGCGCATTTGCGTCCTGCGGCGATTTGCTATCCGCGATGGCAACCCCCATCCCGGGTCAATCCCATGTGATGCAACCGGGCCATCATTCTTCCAAACCCTCTGGCAGCACGTCCATTGTCGGCCTGTGGTATGTCCAGTTCACCTCAGAAGGTACCGTCATCCAGGATGCGTACCAGCTTTGGAACGCCGGTGGGACCGAGGTTCACAACCCGAATGTCGATCCGAGAAGCGGCAATGTCTGTCTGGGAGTGTGGACGCGTACGCCTGGGACCAACACCTACACGCTCGCGCACCGCGTGTGGAACTACGACACCACTGGAGACTGGCTGGGAACGATCGACCTCAGTGAAACAGTTACTGTAGGCAAGGGTGGCGACACTCACACCGGTACGTTTGCGCTGGATTTCTATGACACATCCGGCAACTTCATTACGGAGGTAGATGGAACTGTCACGGGCTCACGCATTTCGGTTCCGTGATTTGGAATTCGAGCGGCGCTTCCCATCTAGCCCGAGCCACCGTTCTTGAGGCTGCTCCCGTCCAAGCTTGCGCTTGGACGGGCCTTTTTGGCTTAGGCCGGCCATCGACCGGGCGCACCATCCCACGCCGGGAAGCGGCGCGACAGCCGCATTTGATGCCTTCTGAGTGTCGTTCTGAGCATGTATCGCGAGCGCCATGCACATAAACATGGCACTGGCCGCCAAGCCAATCGTGCTTCGTAATGCAGATCGCATCTCATTATTCCTAGCCCTCGGCCGGCAACTACTCCACGTCGGCGACCTTGCCGTCCTTAAATGTAACTTTCATGTTCTGGTACTTATATATCTTCTTGGGGCCGAGGTCGACAATCGTATCCGGAGAACCGAGAATCGCTGTTACTTCGTCGATGGTCTGACCCAGGTTGATTGTCGGCGGTACTGTGGATGACGAAACCGCGGGTGAGGTCGATACTGGCACGGCCTCCTGCTGGGCCTGAGCGACCACTTCTTTTTCGGCTTGGCTGGCGTCGGCGAGTTGCTGGTTTACTTCTGTGGAGACGTTGATCTCGGGCGGCGGAGCATCTTTAGCGACTGTCGAATTGGTTCCGGGGGCCATGGCCGACGGCGGAGCTGCAGGCAGTCCTCCCTGGCCTTGCTTGGTCTGGAGTTCTTGCAGACCCTGGTCGATGGTCTCGCGCATATGGTTCTGCATGTCCTGCAAGTCGGTAATGGCAACCGTGACCGCGGCAGACTTCGCACACTCGCGGCCACCCTTGCTCGACAACACCACAACATTCACCGTAGTGGCGTCGGGCGCGGCCGGAGCAACCATGTTCAGGACATCGCCGTCGCTCAGGGCGCACTCGGCGCCCGAGTTGTCTACTACGTCGACAGGGCTGCCCACGACGAAGACGTGAGTCTTGTGATCGGATAGGAGCCGGGCGATGCCGCTGGAGCTTGGGTCGGGATCCTGGTTCTGGGCATTTTGTGTGGCCTCTTGATTTTCCAAGGCAAGCTGGTCTTTTACTTCCGCGGCGACCATGTCCTTCACTCCCGAGGTAAGCGCGGGAGTTCCGCTGGCGGCGGGTTGATCGGCTGGCGCGTCTCCGCTGGCTTGCTGCTCCTGGTACGACGCCGACAGATCAGAAGAAATCATGTAATCGGTGAGCCAGAGCGAGGCCGAGGAATAAAACGGCGAAGGCGCGAAATAGAATCCGTAGTAGCCGTACCATGGATTGCCCGCCCAGCCCCAGGAATAGTTCGCGGGCCCGAACCACGGGTTGTAGGCCCATCCGTAGAAGCCTGGCGCGTAATAGAAGCCGGGGGCGTACACGTTCAGATACACGCCGCGGTAAGGGTACACGTTGTAATAGCGGTTATAAGACCGGCCGTTGTAGAAGTAGGTGCGAGCGGCGTAGGCATGGCCGTTGTGCGTGTAGGAATGCTGGACATAGCTTGGGCCTCCGCGCATGGCAACGACTTTGGCGTTATTCGGGAGGGCCTTAGTGACGCGAGTGCTGCCGTTGAGGTTGTGGTGGATGTCGATGTTGCGTTGGGCGTTGTGAATGTCGCTTACCTTGCCGCT
>JBEKJF010000106.1:0-13149 GCA_050011375.1 Candidatus Sulfotelmatobacter sp. | reverse complement strand
CCACAATCGCCAGCACAATGCTAAAAAATTTCCGCACAGTAATCCCTCCGTAACCGCGCCAACCGTTGCCCCAACCCCACCCCTCATTTATAATCATCTCGCTGAGCGGGAGTAACTCAGTGGTAGAGTGCGACCTTGCCAAGGTCGAAGTCGCGGGTTCAAATCCCGTCTCCCGCTCCATTTTTTTCTCACGGCCTACCTCAGAGCGGCCTTAAGAAACGCGCTAGAACGGCGTGAAGTACCGTGGAAGAGCGGCGCTTCAGCGCAGCGTAAAAGCCCAAGCGGGACGCGGGCTCTGGGCTCCCGAGGTCGCGTTCCCGCTTCAACCACGAGCCGCTACTTCCCTCCCAGCAGCCCAAACGCCACCACGCTATTCGTCGTTCCCACGTAAACCTTCCCGTTAACAATGGTTGGAACGCCGAAGTGCGAAGCCGATCCAAAATTATCCCGCCCGTTCGCCGCCTGACTGGAGTTGTAAAGCTCCGTAGCCAGGCTCGAAGCTTCATAAGCATGCAGCACAGACGTACTCGTATGCTCGATCGCCCAAACAATTCCGTTCTTGGTTCCATTGGCCGAGATGCTTGGAATCGTCCCCGGATAAGTAAAACTCTCCGACGTCGCCGAAACCGCCGCAGTTGAAAGCCTGGCCTTCGAGAACGTGTACTGTTTCATCGTGCCCGATTGCGGCCCAAAGTAGACGCTCCCGTTAAAGTAGGCGGGCATCGCCCACATTCCTGCCCCCAGCGCGCCTTGAAGTTCCTGGTAGAGCGCTTTGTTGGTGCTCGCGTTGAACTTTCCCATGTTCATTTCATTTGCCAGGTAGATGTTCCCGTCTTTACCCGCGCCCACCGCGAGGTGCCGCGTCACGCCGTGCACATCAACCTGCGCCGGCAGCAATAACACTCCTCCAGACCCAAGGTCCTCATCCGAATCCGACTCCGAGACCGTGTTATACATCGAGAAATAATCAGCCACCGCCAACCCGTTCGTCGTAGAAATCTTCAAAAATGCATTCCCGAAATCCCCTGACGAGGGAAAGCCCGACGAGTTCAAAGTCGTGTCGAATGTTCCATTCGCGTCCAGGACAAAGATGTTGTGCCCGTCCGACGCCATCGCGGCCCCGGCCTGCCAGATCGATCCCTCGCTGCCGTTCGGCGTCAAATCCAGCACCGTGGTCTGCGCCAGCGTGGTCTCGTTGTATCCCATGATCCAGCCCGTATACGGCTGGATGTCGCAGTGCGAGGTCCATCCCAGATAGATCACTCCATTCAGCAGCAGCAGCCCCGCGCGCTCCGCATACTGCTTCGCATCGAAGGTGACATATCCGCCCGAACTCCCGTCGCCCGTCCCCGGATATTGCCCCTGCACCGTAACCGGGCCGCCAAACTCCTCGGCCCCGGTCGTCAGATCGAGTGCATGCAGCCGCTGATAGTAATTCCCCGACGCATCCTTGCTCATCGCCACCACATAAATCGTCCCGTGCGGACCACTAGTGCGATCGATCACTGGAGTCGAAGTAATTCCGATCGTCGGCCCAATCTGCCCACAACTCCGCGTATCGGAAGCCGTCTCTCCAGTCAGCAGCGCGGTAACTTTCCACAACTGCGCTCCCGTATCCGCATCGAACGCATACACGCTGTCATTTTCGGTGGCCGTATAAATCACATTGTGCGATACCCCGGAAATCGTCAGCGCCGAAACATACAGCGGCTGCGCGTCGACAGTGCTGTCCACGCCCATCGTAAACAGCAGCCCAAAGCCGGTGGAATTCACATTGCCGGTAGTCAGAATCGTCTCCTTCAAATTCTGCCCAGTCCGCGAAAGATCATTGTGATAAGTAGTTACATCGGTAGCGAGCGCAGAAGCCGCGCCCATTGCAATCAACAAACCAACCATAGAAACGTGAGATGAGATTCGTCGCATGGTTCGGAGCATAGTTCCAACCTCCTGGAGTGAGTGAGACTTGGGCTGGGCACGCCTCAGGGAGTGCCGCAAGTCCTAAATCTAGATTGCAATAATGATACGCGCCTTGGAAGCGCTACCCTCACTCACCCAGAAAACAAATCGTGGAACCGCGGACGCCTCGTCCGCGCGGCCTGCTCTAGACTCAAACCCAAGCCAAACGTGGGTTTCCGCTCGCTACTTCGCCCCCAACAATCCAAAGACCGCCACGCCGTTATTCGTCCCCACATAAACCTTGCCATTGTTAATCGTAGGCACGCCAAAATGCGTAGCCACTCCAAAATGATCGCGATTGTGGGCGGCCTGATCCGAGTTATAAAGCTCCGTCCCTAGATTCGAAGCCTCGTAAGCATGCAGCACCGAAGGGTCAACATGCTCCACCGTCCACACAATCCCATTCGTAGTCCCATTCGCCGAAACGCTCGGCGTCGTTCCCGGATATTTAAAAGTCTGCGTCGACTCCGAAACCGCCGCCGTAGAAAGTTTCGCGCTCGTTAACGTGAACTGTTTCAGACTTCCAGATTCCGGCCCAAAGTAAATGCTCCCGTTAAAGTAAGCTGGCATCGCCCACATCCCGGTACCCAGCGCGGCCTTCACTTCCTGATAGATTGCATTGTTATTTTTCGCACTAAACTTGCCCATGTTCGCTTCATTCGCCAGATAGATGTTCCCGTCCTTGCCCGCACCCACCGCCAAATTCACGGTCGCGCCTTTCGACGTAATCTGCGGAGGCAGCAACAAAGCCGCGCCCGCTCCAAAATCATTGTCCCGGTCCGACTGCTCCACGGTGTTGTACATAGCGAAATAATCCGCCACAGCCAACCCGCCCGAAGTAGAAACTTTCAGGAACGCATTCCCATAATCCCCATACGACGGAAATCCCGACGAGTTCAAAGTAGTGTCGAAAGTGCCGTTGGCATCGAGAAAATAAATGTTCGTCCCATCCGAAGCCATCGCCGCGCCGCTCTGCCAAATCGTTCCCCGGCCGCCGTTCGGACTCAGATTCAAAACCGAAGTCTGCTGCAAAGTGCTCTCGCTGTATGCCATCAGCCAGCCCGTATAAGGAGGAATGTCGCAATGCGAACTCCATCCCATATAGATCGTTCCATTCAGCAGCAACAATCCCGCGCGCTCCGCGTACAACTCCGGTTCAAAAGTTAAAGTCCCACCCTTACTTCCCAAACCTTTTCCTGGATATGTCGCCGCGATCGTAGTAGGCCCGCCGAACAATTCCGCCCCAGTAGTCAGATCCAGCGCATGCAGCCGCTGATAATAATTTCCCGCAGAATCCTCGCTCATGGCGACCAGATAAATCGCGCCATTCGGACCGCTCGACCGGTCAATCACAGGAGTCGCCGTAACTCCAATCGATGGCGAAATCTGCCCGCAGTCCAGCGGAGTGATCGACCCCGCCGTCTCTCCCGCAAGAAACGCAGAAACCTTCCACAACTGAGCGCCCGTGTCCGCGTCAAACGCATAAACGCTGTCATTTTCCGTAGCCGTATAAATGACGTTGTGCGAAACTCCGGCAATCGTAAGAGAAGAAACATAAAGCGGTTGCGCGTCCACCGTACTGTCCACGTCCATAGTGAAAAGCAACCCAAACCCCGTGGAATTCACGTTGCTCGTAGTCAGAATCGTCTCATTCAGATTCTGCCCAGTCCGCGAAAGATCATTGTGATAAGTAAGCACGTCAGAAGCGATCGCAGAACCCGCACCCACCGCAATCACCAAAGCAACAAAACCAACATGAGAAAAGATTCGTCGCATAATGCCACCCCCCTTGCGTAAGTAAGACCCGTATCGCACGCCTTAAGGCGTGCCGCACTTGCGAAACAACAACGCGCCATCAGGCGCTCGGGAAAAACCGTCAGCCGCAAAGCGGCGAAAGAATGCAGCCCACGGCGCAAGCCGTGGGTCCAACCCGAAAACAAGAACAAGCCCCGAAGGGGCGAAAGAAAAGCTGCGACACAAACAACGTGGAAGAGCAGCGCTTAAGCGCCGCGTCAGATCCCGAATCAGAACGGGCTTTAGCTCCCGTGGATTCATTCCTCACTCAGCCCCGAATCGCTCAGTCACTAATCGTGAAACTCTTGTTGCTCGTCAGCTTGCCCTTCGGCGTAGTAACCACGACAGGCCCCGTGGTCGCACCCGAAGGCACAGTCGCTGTGATCTCTGTGCTCGATACCAAGGTAAATGCCGCTGCTGCGCCGTTGAATGTAACGCTGGACGCTCCGGTCATATTCGTCCCCAGGATAATCACCGACGATGCGGCTGCACCGGAGGCAGTAACGGTCTCAACAAACGCGCCGAGCCCCACCGACAATTTGAAGGCAGTCCCGTAGCCGGCGACACCGCCTCGATAACGGGAAAGCCGCATGACAATCTCCTTCGTACTCACGGCCCAGCGCGTGAGCCACGCCGCCGCCGAACTCATTCACAAAAAAAAGCCTGCACCTCGCGCGAAAATCGCACAAATGTGCAGGCCCAAAATCATTCGATTCCCGTTAGCGTCCAGCTTTCAACAGCCCTTACTAAACCCTAACCCCTGATCCCTAACCCCTGCTCTTCTCATCGCTGAACAACAAAAACCTTCCGGCTCTTCACCACTCCCGATCCAGTAGTCACTTCGATATAACCGGTGCTCGCACCCGTAGGAACAGTAGCGCTCAAGTGCGTATCCGATTTCACCGTGAAGTCAGCCGGCAGCCCGTTGAACGTGACCTTGCTCGCCCCGGTCAAGTGCTGGCCAAGAATCAAAACGCTCGCGCCCTCTTTCCCGCTGAACAGCGGAGCGTTCACAAAGGCCGGCAGGCCCATGTTCAGGCTATAAATCGTGCCCTCGTTGTCGGTGCCGCCAAACTCCGTCACGCCATACAGCGTTCCGTTAGTGTTCTGCACCGGCGGCGACAGCGGAGACATCTGCAGCAGGTTCGAGCTGTTATTGAAGTTGTAAAGCTGCGTGTAAGTTCCGCCCACGGTCGTGTTGAACAGAATTCCATCGTCGTAAGTTCCGCCCTCAGCCGTCGAGCCGTAATAGTTTCCATCCGTAGCGAGCAACAATCCCGCGCCCGGATATTCTCCATCTCCAAACAAAGCGCCGAAGCTGTGCAGTATGGTTACGCCCATCGAAGTCGTGAGCTGGTAAATCGTTCCCTCACCATTCGTGCCGCCATCCTGCGTAGTGCTATAGAAATTTCCATTCGACGCCTGCACCAGAGGCCCAATCGGAAACGCGCCGCCCGCTCCGCACGGAAAATCGTAGGTGCTCTGCAAAACTCCAGCGGTCGAGAGCTTCACAATCGTCCCGCACTGATTCAGCCCACCCAAAGACGCCGGAACATACAAATATCCATCCGTCCCCTGCGTAGGCGGCGCAATCGGATAATTCCCAGTCGCAGCAGTGAACGTGTAAAGAGTCGAGTAAGCGCCCGAACTGGTTGTGATTTTGTAAACCAACCCATCCTGGCCCTTGCCGCCGCTCGCCGTCCCGTAAAAATTCCCATCCGTCCCCTCGATCGGCGGTCCCCACGGGAAGCTGCCGTCGAAAACGGCGTTGAAGCTGTGCAGTATTGTGATCACGCCGGCAGTCGTCATCTTGAACACGACTCCCTGCGAGTTGGTGCCGCCCATCTGCGCGGTGCCGTAAAAATTTCCGTCGGTCCCGAGCGTGAGCCCGCCCGTCGGATTCTCCCCGTCCGTCTTGCCGCCCACAAAGCTGTGCAGCACGGTCAGCGTGCCCGACGTGGTCACTTCAAAAAATGTGCCCAGGCCCTTGCTGCCGCCGTTGTACGTAGTTCCGTAAAGTTCGCCGTTGGTGCCCTGCACCAGCGTCACGTACCACGGATTCGCTCCGCTGGTTTTGCCGCCCACAAAGTTGTACAACGTGGTGACGGTTTGCGCGCCCGCCATCGATCCTGCCAACAACACAACTGCTGCGGCCAAAATGATTCCCTTGACGTTGGAATTCACACGTCGCGCCGGACGATGCACGGCAATTACTTCCGCAGGAATGCTTCTTCGCATGACGTAACCTCTGGGATTTGGAATCGTTTCTCTGCGGGAGGGTCAGAGAAAACGGCTTGGAGGCCAAGAGTACCCCACCTTGTCAACCCCCGCAAGATGAAGAATTTTGCATACTTTTCGGCCCAGCAAGGCCATGGGCGCAGGCGCAGCGATCCCCCCATCATTTTGTCACTCCGAGCAAAGCCCTTGTCATTCCAAGCAAAGCCATTGTCATTCCGAGCGAAGCGAGGAACCTGCTGTCCCGTCGTCCACCACGAATCGCGCGTCCGCCTCGCATCCTTATCGGTTGGACTTTTCCTCGACGAACCGCTAACTTATTTCCTAGGGGCGCGGTACCCAAGTGGTAAGGGAGAGGTCTGCAAAACCTTTATGCGTCGGTTCGATTCCGACCCGCGCCTCCAGTCTTTATCTTGCAGTTGATTCTGGCTTTCTTCATTGCCGAAATCCCATTGGCTGACTTCTGAAAAATGCAGGTGATCCGAATAAGTGCGTGAATAGCCGTTCGGCTTGACGCTGGAAGAATCCAGCGGGAACCGGCGACGGATGGGGCACATTCCCAAGCAGGAGAGTTCGATGTTGCGCTTTTTGCTGGTGGAGGGGCGCAGGCGGGACGAGAGTGGCCTACAATGCTGGAACGTAGAGCCCGGCCGTTTTGTTCTACTCAAAAGACGAGACAGCCTGCTCCTGATCTTCGAACATCTCAAACAAACTGAGCAGCCCCGTCATTCTGAGCGTCTGGACCGCGAACTTGGAAGGATTCAGAAGCTTCAGGGATCCTCCGCGCTGTTTGGCCGCGGTCAGGTAACGCACCAGCAACCCGATGCCGCTGGAATCGACCATGGAGACTTCGCGCAGGTCGACCACCCAGCGTACATTGCCTGCGTTCAGCAGATCGTCGCAAGTGTCGCGCATGCGGTCGACCGAATCGCCCAGGGTGAGCCGGCCACGCAACTTGAGAATCTTCACATCAGACTGGCTTCGAACGTCGATCTCCACCTGGTTCCTCGCTCCGGCAGTTCACTTATCGCCTGTCCTGCTTTGGCAACCGCTCAGTTGACACTCGCTGGATGCTCTGCTAAAGTCCGTACCCAAATTAGAGGAAGCATTGCGATTTTGCAAATGGCAGCGCTTTCTCCGTGTAAACTGAGGCGTCTTTTTCGCAGGCCACTCCATGCCCCTGGAAAGCTCCGGGGTGACGCCCTCCATCGTCACCCTATCCACCCGGCTGCTTGAAAAACAAGAGCTTAGTCCTCGCGCCCGCATTCTGGCCCAGACCGTCGCAGAGCTTTTTCCCGGAAGTGCAGTGAATGTGTATTTCATTTCCACCCTCCCTGAAGGCGACGTCTGGACGGTGCTCTCCAACATTGGGGAAGTTTCCGTCGAACCATCGATTCCCCTGGAAACCGGCGCGCTTGGACTCCTTGCCCAGGAAGTCAGGCCGCTCCTCTTCGAAGGCAAGACTCTGGTGCGCGAGGAATTTGCCCACCTCCACGTTCGCCGCACACTACGGTCTCTCTCCTATGTTCCCCTCAAGCGGGCAGGAGAATTAAGCGGGGCCATTGAAATTCTCAACTTCGATGGAGACGTCAGCGAATCTCATCTCGTTGAATTGCAGGCGCTCGCGGAAGTAGCTGGCGTAGCCCTGCACAGCGCGCAGCTCTATGAGGACGAACGCCAGAACACCCTGCACTCCATCACGCGCCTCACTCAGCTCTACGACATCGAGAAAGTCTTCAGCTCGACGTTGGAACTCGACAAGTTGCTGCCCATCATCGGCTCCAAGGTTCTCGAGATGCTGGAATGCGAGGCCGTCAACGTGTGGCTGCTCGAGCCCGACGAAAGCCTCCGCCTGATGCACCAGGCGGGCCTTGATGCCACCGTGCTGGAGCAATCCCTGCAGCGCCCGAAACAGGGCATTGCGGGCGACGTTTCCGACGACGGAGAGCCGCTGCTCATCCAATCCCCCGACGATCCCCGGCTGGTGCGCCGCAATCAGGGCATTGAAGGATCAGGAGTGTTCTCGCTGATTGCTGCCGGAATCCTCGATCAGGAAGCGCTCGTCGGCGTGATCGAAGCCGTCAACAAACTGGGTGACGAGCCCTTCGACGAAGATGAGCTGTTCACCTTGAGCCGCCTGACCGAATCCGCCGGCATCGCTCTGCACAACGCCAGCTTGCTGGCCGCTGAGCGCAAAGTTGAGGTCCTCGAAACGCTGGTCCGCGTGAGTAACGAAATCACCTCGACCCTCGATCTCGATCGCGTGTTGCAGGCCGTGGTCAATGGTCCGGCCAGCGTGATCCCATATGAGCGTGCCGCCATCGCCCTCGACCAGCGAGGCCGGGTTCAATTGCGCGCTGTCTCCGGGACTCTCGAGTTCAATCCTGAAGAGCCCCAAATTGTCGAGCTCAGCCAGGTTTTGCAATGGGCGTCTTTGCTGCAGCAGCCCGAACTCATCACTCAACACGGGGAAGATATCTCCTCCGAGCGCGAGGCGACCCAGGCCAAGTTCCGTCATTACTTCTCGCAAAGCGGTATGCGCGGATTTTATGCCGTCCCTCTTGCCGATGATGAAGGCCGCGTTGGCATCCTTTCCTTCGAAAGCAGCGATCCCGACTGCCTCACTTCCGCCCACCTGGAAATGATCAAGGTATTGGCCAGCCAGGCCACGGTGGCCCTGCGCAACGCCTCCCTCTATAAAGAGGTTCCGTTCATCGGTGTGCTACAGCCGTTTTTCCAACGGAAGCGCAAGTTCCTCGCGCTCGAGAAGCATCGCCGGATCACCATCACAGTTGCTGCTGCAGCCGCTGTTTTGTTCCTGGCCCTGTTTCCTTTGCCGCTGCGAGTCGATGGTCCGGCCACGGTCGCTCCCGGACGCTCGGCCCGAATCGGTGTGGACGTCGACGGCATCGTCAAACAGGTCAACGTCAGGGAAGGCGACCCGGTTCGAACGGGAACTGTCATAGCCTCCCTTGAAGATTGGGACTACCGTTTTGCACTGGCCGCCGCTCAGGCCAAGCGTGAGACCGCGGTCACGCTGATGAACCGCGCGCTCGCCGCAAACGACGACACAGAAGCTGGCATCCAGCAGGCTCAAGCCGACTACTGGACCGCCGAGGTCGCGCGCGCTCAGCAACGCCTCGACCGTACCCATGTGCGTTCCCCCATTGACGGCGTAGTTGCGACGCCTCACATCGAAGCTCTCGTCGGCCGGAAGCTGAAGTTCGGCGATCCTTTCGCAGACGTCGTCGATAACTCCCAAGTGCTGGTGGATGTCTCGGTCGATCAGACTGACATCGCACTGGTCGCCGTAGGACAGAAGGCCCGCATCAAGCTCGACGGTTTTCCCGCCCGCACGTTCCAAGGAACCGTCGTCGTGGTGAGTCCGCTGGCCGGGCTTGACGGAGAGGCTGGCACCTTCGCCGCGCGCGTTGCAGTTCCGAACTCCGACAGCGTTCTGCGCGCCGGAATGCAAGGCCATGGCAAGGTATCCACAGGCTGGCGTCCTGCGGGACAAGTGTTCTTCCGCCAGCCCTTCAATTGGATTTGGTCGAAACTTTGGGACTGGTTTGGGTGGTGACCCTTGAAAAAGACTTCGTACATCCTTGTTCTGATTTCTCTGGCGTTGGCGGCCAGCACATCGTGCAGCCGTGACCCGGTTCCGACCGCGGTGGCCGCAGTCCCGTCGGCCCCCGAAGTGACGACGCCCCCTGCCCCACCTGCCCAAGGCGACTTCACGGCCTCGGGTCCAATCGTCGTGGAGAATCAGGTCGATGTGGCCGCCGAGCGCGCGGGCGTCATCACCCAGATACTGGCTGAAGTCAGCACCCGTGTGCACCAGGGACAGGTCCTGGCCAAGCTCGATGATCGGCAACTCACCGCCGATCTCGAAGCCGCCCGCGCCAAGACCGCCAGCATCGACGCCGATCTCAACAACTGGAAATCCGAAGCCAAGGTTCTCGATGCCGACTACCAGCGTGCCAAGAAAATGTGGGAGGCCAAGCTCATCCCCGAAGAACAATTCGAGCACGTCCGCTACAAGGCCGAGGCTGACCAGTGGGACGTGAAACGCGTCGAACAGATGCTCATCAATGCCCGCCAGAGCCAGAGGTCGCTTGAACTTGAGCTTGCAAAAACCCAAATCACCGCGCCCTTCGATGGCATTGTTGCCCGCCGCTATATCCGCGTCGGTCAGACCGTCATTCCCGGAGAGCGTCTCCTTTGGGTCACCGCCACAGGTCCGCTGCGGGTGCGCTTCACGCTGCCGTCACGCTTCGTGAATCAAATCAAGATCGGTCAAGCCCTGTCGATCAACGTTGCCGACGCCAGTCCCACCGGCGCGCACTCCGCCCGAATCGTTCAAATCAGCCCGGTTGTCGACCCTGCCAGCGGCACCATTGATGTGCTGGCGGAGTTGACCGGTTCGGTGCAGGATCTGCGCCCTGGCATGCAGGCCGACGTGCGCCTGCCCACTCACCCATGAACATTGCCAATGCTCTCAACGCCGCTCTGCCCGAACTGCCGGAGCGAATCGTCAAAAGCTCGGTTCCCAAGCTGGACCCGCGCGTCATTGCCAAAGAGCAGACCGAGAAAGGACAGCCCGTCGTCCTGGCCAAGCTCCCCGGCGCAGATAACTTCATTCGTCTCGAACCTCCGCAGTGGGTGCTTCTGCAGTTGTTTGACGGGGAGCGCTCTCATGCCGAAATTTCCAACCAGGTTACGGCTCGTACCGGGGTCGAATATTCCGAAGAGGCCGTCCGGGAATTTGCCGCCTTCATCCAGGCAAACACCGATCTGTTTTACCGCAGCCCGCTGGAAAGAAACATCACCTTACATCAGCAACTCCGCGCCCAGCGCTCCAGTCGCAAGCGTTCCAAGGCCATCGATTTTTCCGATATCATCATCGCCGACTGGCCTCATGCGGACGCCTTCCTTGCTCGCATCTACCCCAGTCTGCGCTGGGTCTTTACCTGGTGGTTCACGCTGCTGGCTCTTGGAATGTTCGCCCTCATGATCTCCATGTGGGCTGGGCGTTTCGGAGAAATCTGGACCGACAGCTTCCAGTTTTACAACTTCACCGAAAAATCCGGGCGCGACCTCCTGGAGTTCTGGATCCTCTTTGGCGCTATGGCCTTCTTTCACGAATCCTTTCACGGGCTTACCTGCAAACACTTTGGAGCAGGCGTAGAGAAGATGGGCTTTAGCCTGATGTATTTTGCGCCGAGCTTTTTTTGTGACGTGACGCAGATCTGGATTTACGGCGGCAAGTGGGAAAGAATCGCTACCGTAGCCGCCGGCATCTGGGGCGACCTGATCATCTGTTTCGCCGCTACCAGCGTCTGGTGGGCGACCGCCCCCGGCATGTTCGTCCACAATCTCGCCTACAAGATCATGATGGTCACCGGAATTGGTGTATCCCTGCTCAATCTCAATCCCCTCATCAAGCTCGATGGCTACTACATTTTCTGCGAACTGATCGAGGAACCTGATTTTCACGAACGCACCGCCGCCTACCTTTCAGGTTGGACCCGCCGCAACCTGTTTGGATTGCCCGCCGAATATGAATACGTTCCACGCTGGCGTCGCCCCTTTTACCTGGTCTATGCACTCCTCTCCGCCATGTATGGCTACGTCCTGCTCTCATTCCTGATGGGGTTCAGCTATAACGTGCTGCATTCCTACTCCCCGGCGTGGGCCTTCGTGCCCGCCGGATTGATCGGCTACTGGGTGTTCAAAGACCGGATCCACGCTCTGGGGCGCTTCAGCAAGCTGCTGTATCTGGACAAAAAAGAGCGAGTGTGGGCCTGGCTGAAGCCCTGGCGTATGGCCGCTCTCGTTGCGGTCGCTCTATTGTTGCTGTTTCCCCCGATCTGGCCTGACTTTCAGGACGCCTCGTTCATTCTGGAACCCGTCCGCCGGGCTTCGGTGCATGCCGCCGTGAGCGGAAAGGTTACCCATGTTTTTGTCAAGGAAGGGCAAAAAGTCGTCGCGGGTCAGCCCTTGATCGACCTGGAGAACCTCGATCTCCAGTCGACTTTGGCCAAGCTAAAGGCGGACCTGCGGGAGGCTTCCGGCCGTGCCACCCAGAATCAACTGCGTTCCAGCAACTACGGTTCGGCGGAACGCGAGCGCCAGCGATTACTGGAGGAAGAACGCGTTTCGACCGAAGAGGCTTCCCGGCTCCAGGTTATCAGTCCGATCTCGGGCACGATTACTACGCCGCGCCTCGCCGATCTGGCCGGTGCCGATCTCGAGGAAGGAGCCGCCCTGATGGATCTGGTCGACGACTCGACCGTGCGGGCGCGGGTTTACATTCCCGACTTTGCCATGCATGACATTCGCCTGGGATCACCGATCCGGCTGCGGGCGCCATCCCGCTTGCGCCCAATTTCCGGCACGGTTCGTGCGATCTCCCCCGATTGGGTTCCCCTCGACCCCTCACTCGGGCAAAAAGAGCAGCTCGCAGGCATCAACCCGCCGCGTTTCTTCGCCCTGGAGGCTAGCCTTGATTCCAGCGACGGTCTGCGCCCCGGCATGACGGGGACTGCGAAGATTCAGGTGGGTTCGCGCAGTCTGGCGAGTTTTGCCTGGAGATTCGGACGGGATCTTGTCAAGCGTCGGCTCTGGTGAAGTCCGACGCCCAGATCAGAACTGATAGGCAACCGCATTCGCAGCCACGAAAAAAGGCCAGCGCAGAACGCTGGCCTTCCCTAATATTTTTCCGACCCAAACTAGATCGCTTTGACCCTGGCTTTGACTCTGGCGGCTACCTTGGCGGCTACCCTGGCGCTTACTTTCGCCGCTACTCTTGCCGCTACTCTTGCCTGGACGCGAGCCGATACCGGAGCGCTCACGCTCGGATTTGCCGGGGTGGAGGTTGTCGAACTGGCCACGATAGCTTTGTTGGTGGTGTTCAGGCTGTTCAGCAGGGACTTTTTCTGAATCGACATTGGAAGCTCCTCGTAAGCCAGATTTTTTTATTCGGCTTAGACGCTTAACAGATTAGCAAGGCGAATGCCAAACTGACGCACAGGACATGCCCCCGCCGCTCTCAAGCAGAATCAATAACATAGAACATGTGCACCCTGAGCCCGGCCGTTGCAGCCCGGTGAAAAACTCACGACGGTTAAAAATTAACCTCGCATGGGTTAATTTTTAATCATA
>JBEKJF010000105.1:0-13195 GCA_050011375.1 Candidatus Sulfotelmatobacter sp. | reverse complement strand
CCGGATCCTGCTTTTCTGCAACTAAAGAATTAGTTACCTTTTCGCGTTTCAATCGTCTAATAGGCTAATTGGAGGAACGGGTAGTGCCGCGAAAGCAGTCAGAGACGCTGACCGAAGCCGAGCTGCGAATCATGAACGTGTTGTGGCTCAAGGGTTTTGGGACGGTCCAGTTGATTCTGGACTCCCTGGTGGAGAAGCCCGCTCTGGCGTACAACTCGGTTTTGACTACCATCCGGGTGCTCGAGCGCAAGGGCTACGTCAAGCATTCCAAGGACGGTCGCGCCCATGTATACGCTCCGCTGGTGGGACGGGCCGAGGCGTCTCGCTCAGAGATCCTCCACCTGGTCGGCCGTTTCTTCAAGAACTCCCACGAACAGCTTGTTTTGAACATCCTTGAGGATCAGGGCATGTCGACGAGAGAACTTGACCGTCTGCGCGAGATGCTGGAACGGAGCGGCGCGAAATGATCTGGCCTCAATTGCAAATCATTGCCGAGGTGGCGACTGGCCGGTTTCTGAATTCGCTTCCTGAAGGATTGCTCATTGCTGTGTTCGCCGGAGTGATGTTGCGCCTTTTACCCCGGCAGAACTCCGGAACACGATTTGCGGTTTGGTTCGTAGCTTTGCTGGCCGTGGTTGGGTTGCCTTTCATCAGCGGCATGACTGGCCCACGTTCTCTTCTGGCGGCAGGCGGCATGCGGTCGGTAATCACTTTGCCGGCGGGATGGGGAATCTTCCTGTTTCTTGCCTGGGCTCTGGCGGCGTTGGTTGCAACGCTTCGCTTAGTGATTGGACTTTGGCGGCTGCGTGCGCTGCGCATGAGTTGTGTCGCGATCGACGGGAACGAACTCGACGCCTCGATCCGAAAAACTCTGGCCGATTTTAGCTCGGAGAGAGCGGTAACCCTCGCCACGTCTGAGCGCATGAGCGTGCCGGCCGCAATCGGATTTTTCAAGCCGATGATCGTCATTCCGCTCTGGGCTCTGCAAGAACTTACATCTGACGAATTGAACATTATCCTGCTTCACGAATTTGCGCACCTGCGCCGCGGCGACGCTTGGACCAACCTGCTGCAGAAGACCGTGCGGGCTTTGTTCGTTTTCCATCCAGCGGTGTGGTGGATTGAGAGTCGGCTCTCACTGGAGCGGGAGATGGCCTGTGATGATCAGGTGCTGGCCCAAACTGCCAACCCGCGCGGGTACGCGAAGTGCCTGATCGCTCTTCTGGAGAAAAGTGTGGCGCGCCGTAGTTTGGCGATGGCGCAAGCGCTTGTGGATCGCGCGCGAGAGGCTTCTTTGCGCTTGGCGCAAATCCTCGACGTGGCCCGGCCTAATTCCGGACGCGTTTGGAAACCAGCTCTGGGGCTCGTAGGTTTCTTTTCAGTGCTCTGCCTCATGCTCGTGCGACACGTTCCACAGTTCGTTGCGTTTGACGCGAACCAGCCCGCGCTGCATGGTTCCGTTCGTAAAAGTGACGTCCCATCCCCGGCGATCGGCCAGACCCAGTCTTCCGGGGCAGTTGTGATTCCAGCGGCTCTGCACACGAGTGAGTCATCCCCGAAGAAGCTTCCGAAAAGCCGCGTCACGCAGGCTGTTAGACATCTTCACGAGAATCAACGCATGGTCCCGCAGGTCGTTGCGGCACGATGGATACAAGATGTCATGTCGGGCGAAATCAACCAGCCCGTCGTTCCGATCGCGGAGACGGTGCTGGTAATTCGAACGACAGAACGCGTGGGTCCGAACGCATGGCTGTGGAGCGTCTCCGTGTGGCGAGTCTCCTGGCAGAACGCTGCTCCGGCGAATCCCGATCAAAATGTAGCGGCGCGGGGAACGGTCGCCCACAAAACGTAGGCAAATTTTTTTGGTAGTAACAACTAAACAATTAGTTACAAGGAGAAGTGAAAATGCAAAGCTGGAAGACAAACCTTACCCGGCGCCTGCTTGCGGCCGTGGTCGCCGTAGTATCAATCGCGTCGTTGGCTGGTTACGAGTTAGCCCATGCTGCAAAAGCAGCGGTGGTGGCTCCGGCAGCCGCGCCGCTCGACGACAACAGTGTCGCCGCCATCCTCACGCTCGACCGCGCCATGGAAACGCTGGCAGCACGGGTCACCCCCGCTGTCGTGAACGTGACCGTGACGTCGAAAGAGAAAGCGCAAGAAGGCGACGACCAATCCTCAGATGAAATACAGCGCTTCTTCGCACCGTTTGGCGGCTCGCGACAGTTTCGGATCGTGCCGAGAAGCCAACGTGACCGTGTGGAACACGGCTTGGGCAGCGGCGTGATTATTTCTCCCGATGGTTACATCGTAACGAACAACCACGTGGTGGACGGAGCCACTGACATTCACGTGACTATGACCAACCGCGAAGTGCTGGCGGCAAAACTTATCGGCACAGACCCGTTGACCGACTTGGCAGTGATCAAGGTGAATGCGTCGAACTTGCCCAGCGTGCCTTGGGGCGATTCGGCCAATCTTCATCCGGGTCAAACAGTGCTGGCTTTCGGCAATCCTTATGGATTCCGCTTCACGGTAACGCGTGGCATTATCAGCGCGCTCAACCGTCCGAATCCGGATGCGAGCGATCGCCGCAAGCCCGGAGAGTTCATCCAGACCGACGCGGCCATTAATCCCGGAAATTCCGGTGGTGCGCTGGTCAATGCGCGCGGTCAGCTGATCGGGATCAACACCTTCCTCGTTTCATCCAGCGGTTCGTTCTCTGGCATGGGCTTCGCGATTCCCGCACAGATCGTGCAGCCTACGGTGGAAACTTTGATCCGCGACGGCAAGGTCAGTCACGGACTCATCGGCATTGGCATCTCGGACGTAACTCCGGATAACGCCAAGTTCTTCCAGATGAGCACCGCGACCGGAGCCCTTGTGACTCAGGTCGATCCCAATTCGGCGGGCGGAAAAGCTGGCCTGAAAACCGGCGATGTCATCACCAAGTTCAACGGCCAATCCGTGACGGATGCCGGACAGTTGCAGATGGAAGTCGGGCAGAAGCGGCCGGGCGATACCATCCAGCTTGAATTGGTGCGCGATGGCAAGACCGTCAACTCTTCAGTCACGCTGGAAGCGATGGGAGCAGCCAAAGGCGATGCGACCGCGGTCACGGAACATGGCAAAGGCCGCTGGGGGCTGAGCCTCGGCGAACTGGGGCAGGGCGAGCGCGATCAGTTGCAAGTTCCAACTGACGTTCACGGCGCGGTGGTTGAAGATGTGCAGCCCGGAAGCCCGGCCGACAACGCCGGCTTGCAGAAAGGGGATGTAATTATCGAAGTCAACCGGCACTCCCAACAGTCTGCAGACGAGGTCGCAAAAGCGCTGTCGAATGTTCCGAAGGGGCAGGATGCGCTGGTGCTGGTCTGGTCAAACGGAGGCAATACATTCCGCGTATTGCATCCTGCGCAAGAGTAGTTATCTGCTTGCTTGTGCTCCGCCCCGGCCAACGCCGGGGCGGAGTACAGCAATGCTGAGCTAGGTAGGCGCACCCGGTAATGGCAGCCAGATTTGAAAACGCGTCTCACCCGGTTTGGAATTGACCTGAATATTTCCCCGATGCTTCTTCACGATTCGCTGTACCGTATCCAGTCCGAGGCCAGTTCCTTCCCCAACTCCTTTGGTCGTGAAAAACGGTTCAAAGATGTGGGGCTGCACCTCGTCAGGAATTCCCGGGCCATTGTCACCAATCTCAACCACAACGCAACCGTCGTCGCGATACGTGCGGATGCGAAGTTCTCCTTTTCCGTGCATCGCATCAATCGCGTTGTCGATAATGTTCGTCCACACCTGGTTCAGTTCGCTGCCAAATGAATTGACCAGCAGGGGAACGGGTTGATAATCGCGCTCCACCACCACTCCGTGTTTCAGTTTGTGATTCAAAATCGTCAGCGTGGTTTCCAGGCTCTTTACGATGTCCACGTTTTGTACCGGCGCCTGGTCCATGTGCGTGTATTCCTTGATTGCGCAGACGAGGTCTGATATCCGCGAGGTGCTGCTCTCAATTTCGTGGACCAAACTGGCGATCTCCACGGAAGCGGAAATCCTGACCAGAGCGGCGCGCGCGGTTGCGCCTTCCAGATTTGCGAACAGCGATTCGACGACCTCCGGTTTAATGTTGCGCCGCGCCAAGCCAGCAGCCAGCATCCATAAATCGCTCTGTCCGTGACTGCGGAGCAAGGAATCAATCTGATCTTCGAGGTCAGCGACAGTGAGAGCATCAGGCGGAACAATATCCGTTTGCGTGAATGAAGTTTCCAGCTTTTCGATCTCGCCTTTCTGTGCGGGCGTGAGATCGCGCTTCCCCAGTTCGAGGCTCGCGTCCCTGATCTTCTTCAGCATGTGCCGCAATTGGCTGGCGGCGCGCTTCGCGGCCGATGCCGGATTGTTGAGTTCATGCGCCAGTCCTGCCGAAAGTTTTCCCAGGGAAGCCAGGCGGTCTTGCTGCTGCTCAAGGCGGGTGACTTCGCGGATCCGGTCGGACATCATGCCCACCAGTCGCTGAGTCAGTTCCGGCATTTTCTGAACCAACTGCGGAAACGACGACGCAGGAAAACGCAGCGCGCGGCTATCCATCAAGGCTCGCCCGCTTACGGTAAAAGTCTTCATTCTCGAAAATGGCAGCGTTCCTGTAATCTCGCCCGGCTCCAGGTCAAAGATGAAGGTTTCACCGCCGCGTTCGCCCCGGCCCTGGAGTTTTCCTTGCAGAATCACGAACATGGCATCGGCGGGAGTGCCTTGCTGGGCATAGACATCACCCGCTTTGAGAATCAATTCCTGAGATTGGCTGATAAACCAGTCGAGCTGATCGTCTGGCAAATCGGCGAACGTGGGAACACGTCTTAATTCTAATTTGTCGACCATTTATACCTTGCTCAAATATTGATGGATAAACTGCACGGCGACCGATCCCTCACCGACTCCCGAAGCCACACGCTTGATAGAACCGTGGCGCACATCTCCCACGGCGAAGATCCCGGGAACGTTGGTCTCCAGCAAATACGGATCCCGCTCGAGGTTCCATCCTTTTGTACGTTGACCGTTGCGGATAAGGTCCGGACCAGTCAACAGAAACCCGCGGTCGTCTCGCTCGACGACGTCCGCCAACCAATCTGTCTGCGGCAACGCTCCGATAAAAATAAACATGGCACTCGCCTGCACTCGTTCAGTCTTGCCGGTATCGGAACAAAGCACTGAGATTTCTTCCAGATGCGTTTCGCCATGCGCCTCGACCACGCTGGCATGCGTCCACAACTGAATGTTGTGCGTCTCCTTGATCTGGTCGATCAAATATTGTGACATTGTGCTCGACAGCGATTCGCCGCGAACAAGAATTACGACGCGCTCCGCGTACTTTGCGAAGTTCATCGCGGCCTGGCCTGCCGAGTTCGCGCCGCCCACCACGTAGACATTCTCGCCCTTGCAGGAAAGAGCCTCGGTCGCACCGCCACCGTAGTAAATTCCCGCACCCTGTAACCGTTCGATGCCCGGAACATCCAGCCGTCGCCACTGCACACCAGTAGCGACCATGAGAGCGTGACAGGAGATCTCGTTTCCATCCGAGAACTTGATAATTCGGTAAGGCCCCTCTACTCGGACGCCGACAGCTGCCTGCGAAAGAATCTCCACTCCAAAGCGCTCAGCTTGCACCACGGCGCGGCGCGCCAGGTCGGTGCCACTGAGCCCGGCAGGAAAGCCAAGATAGTTCTCGATGCGCGAACTCATGCCAGCCTGACCGCCGGGTGCCTCCCGCTCAATCATCACCGTGTGAAGGCCCTCGGAGGCTCCATAAACGGCAGCCGCCAGACCCGCCGGTCCTCCGCCCACAATCGCCAGATCATAGAAATTAGTCTGTGCACGAGTTCGCAGCCCGACCTTCTGCGCAACGTCGGCCGGCACGCCCTCAAGCAGTTTCGTTCCGTCGGGGAAGAGCACTACGGGTAGATTTGTAGCCTCTGGACCCAGAGCTTCCAGCAATCGTTTGGTTTCAGGATCATTGGCAGAAAGCTCGACGTCAGTCCACTCATAAGGGACACGGTTGCGCGCCAGGAAGTCCCGGAGTTCATAACATTTGGGTGCCCAGCGAGTGCCCAGCACGCGGATCCCTTGAAACGCCGGATGGAACGAAGCCTGCCAATCGTCGAGCAAGTCATCCAGTTGCGGATACAAGTGCTCGGATGGCGGGTCCCACGGCTTCAGGAAAAAATAATTGATGCTGGCCTGATTGATGGCGCTGATCGCGGCATTGGTATCCGCATACGCAGTAAGCAACGCCCGCTTTGCGCCGGGGAAAATTCCCATTGCCTGTTGCAGAAATTCCACGCCATCCATGCGCGGCATGCGTTGGTCGGCAAGCAACAAAGCCACGCTGTCATTACGCAACTGCAACTGCTTTAACAGATCGAGCGCCCCCTCAGGCGAATCGCTTCCTATCACGCGATATTCAGCGCCGTACTGCGAGCGCAGATCGCGCTCGATCGCCCGCAAAACATCCGAATCGTCGTCCACGCTTAGCAGGATTGGTTTGGCCATGCTCGTTCTCAGTTCCACACAAAAGATGATTTCCCAATTCGATGTTCGCAGATCGAATTGCGATGCACTTCAGTCGATCCCCAGTTCTTTAGCCAGCGCTTTCCATTTGCCGTCGACCATCGCTTTCGTCTTTGCATCCATAACGATCTCATCGGGCCAGGGCCGCGTGAAGCCTTCGGTAGGCCATTTGCGGGTTGCGTCGATGCCCATCTTGGAGCCGTAATTAGCGAGGCGGGAGGCGTGATCAAGAGAGTCGATGGGACCCAAAGTGAATTGAATATCGCGCTCCGGGTCGATGTGATTAAGGACCTTCAGAGTCACGTCGGGAATGTTTTGCACGTCGACGTCTTCGTCGACCACGATGATGCACTTGGTGAACATGGCTTGGCCGAGCGACCAGATGGCGTTCATCACCTTGCGAGCCTGTCCGGGATAGGACTTGCGAATCGAAACGATCATCAGGTTGTGGAAGACGCCTTCGATGGGAAGATTAATGTCGACCAACTCCGGAATCGTCAGGCGCATCAGCGGCAGAAAAACGCGCTCAACCGCCTTGCCCATGTAAGCGTCTTCCATCGGCGGCTTACCGACGATGGTAGTGGCATAGATGGGATCTTTGCGATGCGTGATGCACGTCACGTGAAAGACAGGGTAGAGATCCTCGAGCGAGTAGAAGCCGGTGTGGTCTCCAAAAGGGCCTTCAGTGCGAAGTTCGTCGAGGTTCACGTAACCTTCGAGTACGATTTCGCTGGTTGCGGGAACTTCCAGGTCGACGGTCTCGCACTTGACAAGTTCGACAGGAGCGGCGCGAAGAAATCCGGCGATCAGATATTCCTCGACGTCCGGCGGCGCCGGGACGATGGCGGAAAAAGTAACCGCAGGGTCGGTTCCAATGGCGACGGCAACCTCCATTTTTCCCGACGGGTGATCTCCTTCAGCGAGAACCTGGCCTCCCGAAGTGCGCGCCATGATGTCGACCGCGGCCGACGTATCTTCGACTGCCGCCCGCATGCGCTGCCGCGCATGCTCGGCTGCAACTTTCTGTCGCTGCCAATGGGCTCCGGTAGTGCTCGCGTCATAGACCTGGAGGCGATACATCCCAACGTTGCGTTTGCCGGATTTCGGATCGCGGGTCGTTACGCAGGGAAGAGTGATGAATCGGCCGCCATCCTGGGGCCAGCACTGCAGGATGGGGAAATCAAGGAGCGAAAAATTATCGCGCTTGATTACTTCTTTGCACGGACCGGTCGGGACAGTCTTAGGAAAAAACTTACCAGCCTCGGTTAAGAGAGGAAGCATTTTCAGTTTGTCGAGGAAGCCTTGCGGGGATTTGAGGTCCATGAACACCCGGATGCGATTGGCGAATTCATCGAAGGAATTGACTCCAAGGGCCAGCTTCATTCGAGCTTCGGAGCCGAACTGATTGATCAGGAGCTGTGAGCCTGGGTAGTTCTTGATGTTTTCGAATAAAAGAGCGGGTCCGCCCGGTTGCCCTGTTTTCGATTTGCTGACACGGTCGGTGATCTCCGCAATCTCCAGGATCGGGTCTGCTTCGGTTTGAATGCGCTTCAGTTCGCCGGCGCGGTCAAGGGCGGCGATCCATTGGCGGAGGTCGTCGAAGGACAAAGGTGTCTCCTAGAACGAATGATTATACCGAGTCGGCGGGAAGAAGGACTTGGCCACGGATTAACACGGATTCGGACGGATAGAGAAAAGGCTTAGCCACGGGGAACACAGACGAGCGAGGGGTAAATGTTTACAGTTTGCCGCGCAGCATGGTGATTACGTCATCGGAGGTGACTACACCGACTAGCTTGTTGTGCTCATCGATCACCGGGAGAGTCACGAGATTGTACTTGTCGAAAAGTTCCGCGACCTCGTTGTCACCGGTCTCTTTGTGCGTGAAGACGAGAGGCTCTTGAGTGAGAGAAAGAAGCGGCGTGTTGGACTCGGCCAGAACAAGTTTTACCAGGGGCACAGCTCCCGCGAGCGTCCCGTGCGAGTCGACAAGATAAATATTGCTGACAGATTCAACGCCGCCCTCGAATTCACGCATGACGCCGATGGCGTTCTCAACTGTGGCCGTCACCGGAAGGGCAAGAAACTCGGTGGTCATCCGTCCAGCAGCGGTTTCTTCGCGGTGTTCGAGCAGTTCGACGACTTCCTGGCTGGCGCCGGGCTCCATCTCGACGAGGATCTGTTCCGTGCGATCCTGCGAGAGATCCGCGAGCAGGTCTGCGGCAGCGTCAGGATCCATTTCCTCCACGATGTCGGCGGCTCGCTCTGAGTCGAGGGATTCGACGATCGCCTTCTGCACCTTGGGATCGACTTCTTCCAAAGTCTCGGCCGCCACATCTTCGTCGAGGGTCCGAAAGACCGCTTCGCGCTCGTCGGGGGCGAGGTCTTCGACGATGTCGGCGATATCGGCCGGATGGAGCGTCGCCAGACCTTCGTGAGAGATTTTGAGCTTGATCCGGCGCGCGGGATCAGTTTCGATTAAGTCAATAAAGCTCCACGGGATGGTGCGCGGAGGAATTCTCTGAAGCAGGACGTGGAGAGCCGCGCGGGGCGCGAGACCTCGCAGAAGGCGCCGAATGGCGCCACGGGCGCCGATATCCACAGACTGAACGCGCAGCACGGCGTGAGTGCGCCCGGCCTCGATCATGGCATCGACTCGAAGGTCGACGTCGTTAACACGAACTACTTTGCGTCCATTAATGTCGATGACCTGTTGATCTAACAGATCGCGTTCCAGCAGAAACAAGCCTTCTGCGCCGTTGGCGGCGGGCCAGTCCGTGGGTTTGCTCGAGCTATGAATATTGCCGTCAATAGTGGAAACGGCGGAGAAGGGAAGCACGCGGTTGCCGGACTTCGTTTTGACGATAAATGAGGCAATTCGGTCGCGGTCTTCCTGAGGAGCAAGGGTGACTTCGCGCACGCGCCCGGCCGCCGCCCCAGACGCGTCATACACGGTGGCGCCGAGAAGCTCGGAAAGAGGCAGCGTAGTCATCCGGGCTAGAGGATAGCTGAATTCTGGCAGAGAGAGAAATGATTTGTTCGGGAATGAGAAACACTTTTCCTTCGCGCTCAGGCAGCTTTATTTCCGAAGCAGCAATTCCGAAAACTGAAAGACGCGGTCGATCGTAACTGCGACGATACCCGTCCCAATCACAGTGGCCATCTTAATGGTTAATGCCTTGGTGACAGCTTTATCTCTGGTGGTGCGCCAGACAATGGGCAGGTTCACTCCGGCGCTGGCCAAAGAAGTAAGCACGGTCGTACTGCCGGCGAGAGCTGCGGTTATTTTGCCGTGCATGGCCATGGTGGCTGCCGCGGCTGTAGTGCTGGCGCTACTTACAAGGCCGCCGAAAATGCCGGTGGCAAGCATGCCTCCGCTACCAAAGTATCTAGTGAGGAGAGTCCCGCCGATTTCTATGGAAATGAACACTATTCCGAACCAGAGAACCTTTGTCAGCGAGATCGGAGAGGTGAGCGTTAGCGTGCCGGGCACGCTTTCTTCAATTCTGCGGTCCCGCCACACCCAGAACCCGGCAACCAGAGTCATGGCCAGGAGCGGCACAAGGGTTGCACTCAGAGATCGGGGTGAAAAAATGGTGGCGAGAATCAGATTTCTCGCGAACATGGCAATCGTGGTCAACAGGCACAGAGTTGTCGCCCTGCCAACCAAACCAGTCGCCCGCAGGCGAGTGCCTAGCTCCGCAACCGTGGCGCTGCTATTCACCAATCCGCCGAACAGCGCACCGAGATAGAGGCCGCGTGTGCTGTAGATGCGGAGGAAGACGTAATTCACAAATCCGATTCCAGCGATGGCAATAACGCTGATCCACGCGTCGCTGGGGTTGAAAAGTTGCCAAGGGTCAACATAGCGGTTGGGGAGCACCGGATAGATGACAAAGCCGATCAGTCCCAGTAAGACGGCGCTGCGAATCTCAGCCGGCTGCAAACCGCCGGCGAACCGGCTTAGTTCCGTCTTCCACGCGAGAAGCATGGTCATGACGATCGCACCCGCCACCGGCGTGAAGATGTGACCGAGTCCGACCAGAACGCCGAGCAAGTAGTTCACCATCAAAGCCGCAGAAGTGGTGATTTCCAGCGAGCGATCGTGCAGAATACTGCGTGTATTCATCGCGGCAACCAGCAAGAACACACCGATCAACGCCGCGATAGCTACGCTTTGTGCAACAAGGGAAGCGAGCATGCCGAGCAGGGCAACGAGCGCGAAGGTTCTAATCCCGACGTCTTTGTTGGACCATTCGCGTTCCATCCCGACCAGCATGCCGATGCCGATCGCAACCGCCATTTTCAAGGCGATGGGTGTAGCGGGGAAATGTAAGGATTCCGATTGCATTCCGTCGATATTATTGCAACTCAGTGAATGCTAATACAGAATCTCTCTTTCGTGGCATTAAGCTTTGATGCGCAGCCCATATAATGACGGGAGTGCGGCTCATTCTTGACATCTTCGGGCAGACCCTCCGCACCCTCTGGGGCCACAAGCTGCGGTCGTTTCTGACCATGTTCGGCATCGCGTGGGGAGTGTTCTCTCTGCTGTTGCTGGTCGGGCTGGGAGAGGGATTCCGGTCGGGAAACAAGAAAGGATTCGACACGCTGGGCGTGAATGTGATGTTCATCTGGTCGGGTCGGGCTCCGGTGATGCAGGGGAGCTTCACGGCATTGCGGCAGTACTACCTCACCTACCGCGACTATCTCGACATTCTGCGCGACTGCAAGAGCGTGGCCGCGGCGGCTCCGATAATCCAGCGCGGGGATCTGCGGGCGGTGAGCGATTTCTTCCAGGCCAGCGGCCAGATCCTGGGAACCCCGGCAATGCTAAACCAGATTCGCTATCTCCCGATCAAAGACGGTCGCTGGCTCAATGAAATGGATGACGCGCAGAAGCGGACGGTAATTGTGCTGGGCGACGAAGCGCGCCGGACGTTGTTTCTAGGACGGCCTTCTGTAGGCAGCACGATCCTGGTGAACGGAGTGCAATTCGAAGTCGTAGGCACTCTTCAGCGCACCGGACACGGCGATGACAACGGACAGAACCTTCAAAGCTATGTTCCGTACAGCACCATGCGCGAGTATTTTCGATTGACCAAGGTGGGGGATGCGCCCGACGTAATCTCGTTTATCAATTACCAGCCCAAGACGCGGGCTCTCCATACAAAGGCACTGCAAGAAGTGCACCAAGTCATCGCGCGGAACCACGGATTCGACCCCAATAATCCTGATTCATTCGACGAGTGGGATTCGGTGCAAACCTGGGAGCAGGTCGACAAGATCTTCGACGCCATGGATACGTTCCTCGGGAGTGTGGGACTGGTGACGCTGACGCTGGGCGCGATCGGGATTATCAACATTATGCTGGTAGCAGTCGCGGACCGCACGCGAGAGATCGGATTGCGCAAGGCTCTAGGCGCAACCAACGCGAGCATCATGTTCCAGTTTTTTGTCGAGGGCGCGTTTCTGACCCTGCTAAGCGGAGGAATCGGAATCGCCGCAGCCGCCGGGTTGATGGGCGCTTTCTCGGGAGTGTCGCTGGGCCAAGGGTTTGACGCGCCAAAGCTAGTGGTCAATACGGCCTTGCTCGCGGTAGGCTCACTAGCATTGGCCGGAGTGGCGGCGGGATTGTATCCAGCGCGGCGCGCGGCCATGCTGCAACCGGTGGACGCTCTGCGGAAAGAGTAAAGCAGCTTCCCCATACCAGCTGCTAGCCGCTAGCCGAGCAGCTGTTTTGGCTAGAAGCTAGGAGCTAGAAGCTGAGACCTTATGCATCGAGACTTATTACAACAAGCGTTTTCGGCGATGCGGTATGACCTGCGCAAGACCTTGCTGACTATGGCGGGCATGGCGTGGGGAATTGCAACGGTAGTGTTGCTGCTGGCCTACGGTAACGGATTCGCCCGCGCGATCGTGAATATTTTTGAGAGCTTCGGCGCGACGGCAGTAGGAGTGTTTCCCGGACGCACATCAGAGCAGGCTGGAGGCAACAAGGCGGGAGTGCAGGTGCGATTCACCAGCGATGACATGGAATTGCTGCGCAACAACGTCCCGCTGTGCAAGCACGTGGCGCGCATGTGCAATAAGGATGCTACCGTGCAGAACGGCAATCGCTCGTTCACCATGCCCGTGCTAGGACTCGATCCCTCGATTCAAGACATCTGGGCCCTGGAAATGAGCCAGGGACGTTTCATCGACGATGCCGATAATGATCGCCATGGCCTGCTGGCAGCGATTGGATCGGAAGCCAAGGACAAGCTGTTCTCAGGCATGCCCGCACTGGGCCAGGACATCCGGGTCAATGGTGTGAACTTCGAGGTGGTGGGGGTCGTGAAGGCGCGCATGCAGGAGGGCAACGACGACGACAACCGAATTATTTACATCCCGTTCAACTCGATGGATGTTGTGAAAGACAATCATTACCTCGATGGAATCTGGATGGACTCGCTGGGCCTTGATCACGACAAGTTGGATAGGACAATTCGCGATACGCTGGCGGCGGCGCATAACTTTAAGAGTACAGATGAACAGGCCGTTCATGTAGACGATGCGCAGAAACAGCTGGCGCAGTTCGCGATCATTTCGATGGCTCTGAAGGTGCTGTTGGCTTTCATCGGCGCGCTTACGCTGGGGATTG
>JBEKJF010000104.1:0-13216 GCA_050011375.1 Candidatus Sulfotelmatobacter sp. | reverse complement strand
CTTGCGTCTCGGCGTAAAATGTAATCATGACGCAAGAGGTTTCCGAGATTCTGAGAAAGGCGCTAGCTCTTCCTCCCGAAGCGCGCGCCGCCATTGCCGGATCGCTCCTCGAAAGCCTCAACGACGCTCCGGTCGACGGAGGCGTCGAAGCTGCATGGTCCGAAGAGATCAAGCGCCGTATTGAAGAGATTGATTCGGGCAAGGTTCAGATGATTCCGTACGAGGAAGTGCGGCGACGGCTTGCGGCCCGGGTGTCCGATGCCTCCCGCTAAGCCGTAGTGGGGAGTCCCCTGGCGGACAGAGACATGCTGGGCGGGAGATCCTTCGCTCCGCCTGAAAAGCGGCTCCGCTCAGGATGACGCCAATATTATGAGGGAATTCAAGTCATCCTCGGTTGTCAATCATTGACAATCCTTGCTAGGAGGGCTATTCCTGTCCCATGCCCATCAACGTCAACCTCACTCCCGAACTGGAAGGCCTGATCCGCCAGAAGGTTTCCTCAGGACGTTACAACTCCGCCAGCGAGGTGGTGCGTGAGGCCTTGCGTCTGATGGAAGCGGAAGATCAGTTGCGCGCTGCGAAGCTGGCGCAGTTGCGGCATGACATTCAAGAGGGCCTGCAGAGCGGTCCGGCGCGTGCCTGGAATGTGGCCGAGATGAAGCGCGAGGGACGCAAACGGCTCACAGCACGCACAGCCTCCAGCCGCAAGTGAGATGCTCGGGGTGGTCAGCGGATGGCCTAGGTCTGGAACCGCAATCCCATGTCCCGCAAAAGCGGCGAGACCCTTCGACAGGCTCAGGGCAGGCTATGGGGCACCCCATTTTTCTTTGGCTATCGGTCGAAACCTTTTGATCATGCTGCTGGTGGGCGGATTGTCATTACCAGGATATCTGTGTCGTTGATTTTCACTGGGACTATCTCGCCTGCGGAGTACCAGCGGAAACTGGTCCAGGGCCATTGTTCTGGGGAGGCTACTAGTCCTCGCGCTACTGGGTTGCGATGGATGTAGCGGAGCTTTTCGATTCTTTTCTTCTCGGTCCAGACGTTGAAATCGTAGAAGCGGGGCATCCAGAAAGGGGTCAACTTCTTTGCACGGCGTGGCGAGACCCTTAGACCGTCGTAGTCCCATGTCTCGCAAATACGGCGAGACATGGGGCACCCCACTTTTAATGTTCTGCAGTCGTCCCGAAGATTGTTTCTTTGCTGCTTCAACGATGTATAACGCTCGGTGTTGGAAATTTGTAAACTCCGAACTACGCCTAGCTTCAACGCCTGCATCGCGGTTGAGAGACCTGCCCGCTGTGGTTCGCTCACTAGCAAGTGAACATGCTCAGGCATGACTACGTATCCTACGACTACGAGCCTGTAACGGCGGCGGACTCGTTCGAGGATTTTCAGGAATAGGTCGCAGCGGGCGGGCTCGCTGAATAGTGGCCGTCTTTGGTAGCAGCTGAAGGTTAGGGAGTGTAGGTCGTGTCCTCCGTAGAAGCGACGTAGGGTTTCGGTCATTTACAGACATTAGGGAAAGCAGGTTGGGGTTGCCTGTGACATCTGAACATCCGGGTAGGTTCGGGAGCGCGAATACAAAAATGCGGAAATATGTGCTTGACAATGCAGTACGAATGCAGTATGTTTGCAGTCATGGAGGTGGTTCCATGCCCCGTTATACGATTGACTACGACAACACTTTCGACAAAACTCTGACCGATCTGATGAAAGACACCGGTGCCACGACCAAGGCGGACGTCATCCGGCGCGCGGTTGCTGCGTACAAGTACTTTAAGAGCCAAGGTTCCGACGCCAAAATATCTGTTACGAAGGACGGTAAAGTTGTAAATGACGTGGTGCTGCCCTGAGGACGGGCGTGCTCAACTCGCCTTGTCCTCCGCTTTGCCCTCGGACTGGCTACGTGCGCCGAAGATGTATCCAAGAATGCTCGTGAAGATCGGCAATAGGGCCTTCACAACGACGGCGTCAAACATATCCCTGCCTGATTGAACGGCTTGGTCCTGCAGCGCTTTGTAGTTCTCGATAAACGCCTTGGCCTGCTCCGCAGTCGCTGAAGCGGGAATATTAGGGCAGGAGGTGCACCAACTCATCCATATCCACCGGCAAACAATCAACAGCGTCACCGCAGCACCGAGCGCCCCCACCCATTTGGCGAGTTTCATTCCTGCCCTCTGCGTGAAAGTTCCTTCTGTCGCCTCGCCCGCTTCGCTCAGGATGACAGCGGCGGGCGGTGGCAGTTCCTGGGTCAAATCAATTGTAGGAACATCAGGCGTATCGCCGGAAGGATTTGACCCGGACGGGGCATCCTTTTTTTCGTCTGGCATCAGCAAGTACCTCCGCTTTCTTGGGGAAGCGCGGTACGAACACATAATGCACGAATGCTCAGTAGGTTTCAAGCTAGGCGGGAAAGCGGTAGTTACGGCATGACATTCAAGAAGGACTGCAGAGCGGGCGGGCGCGTCCCTGGAATGTCGCCGAGATGAAGCGCGAAGGCCGCAAACGCCTCGCCGGACGCACAGACTCCAGCCGCAAATAAATGTCCGACGTAGTGATACGCCCGCGCGCACTGGCCGATCTTGCCGATGTTTGGGCTACATCGCCGAAGGCAGCGTGAAGCAAGCGGATAGGTTCGCCTCCCGCATTAACCGCGAGTTTCGAACGTTGTCTCGTCAGCCCCTCATGGGCCGCAGTAGGCCGGAGTTGGCAACCGGCGTGCGCAGCTTTCCAGTTGGCCGCTACCTTATCTTCTACCTGCCGCTTCCAAAGGGAATCGAGGTCGTCCGTGTTCTCCACGGCGCGCGGGACATCGAGTCAGCCTTACGGAACAAGAAAAAGTCTTTACCACAGGGGGCACGGGGTCGCACAGGGTAATTCAACGCGACGGGTGGCGCTTGAGCTCGGGCTAGCCGTGGGAATCCGTGAAACTCGGCTGTGAGGCGGAAAAATGCGGATTTTGCGGCCTGTGGAAAATGTTGTCAAGGGGGTGGAGGGTGGGTTTTGGAATCAAGTTGTTGATTCCATGGGGCAAATATTTTAGCTAAAATGACACAGTTGCCATATGCCGTATGATATAATTGTATTATAGAGTCGTAACAGCGGCGCAGGCCTTCCGGTCTGCGCTTTTTGTTTTTCTAAAGGAGATATGGCGCGGACGGTGATTCGGAGACTTACTTCCGAAGACCGGGGCCGCGCCTTTTTTTATGCCTCGAAAACCGAATTCTGACGGACGGCGGGAGTTTCCCTGGTTACAGAAGCTGGATGCGCCTCCGCGCAAGCCGCTGGGGGAGGCAATTGAGGCGGCGTTTTTGGCTCGGGCCACTATGCTGGGCATTCCTGTGTTGAGGCCTTGGGGAGATAGCCGTCCTTATGACTTTGCGGTGGAGGGTTGGCGGCTGTGGAAGGTGCAGGTGAAGTGCGCGACCAGCTTTCGCGGGACTCGATGCGAGTCTCGGGCCGGCGGCAGCGGGGGACTCTATACACTGGATGACATTGATTTTCTGGCGGCGTATGTGGTCCGGGAGAATTTGTGGTACATCGTTCCGGCGGATGCGTTTGTTCCGCGGGTGACGGTTCACTTTAACTACGGGCCGAAGAGCCAGGGAATGTTTGAAATTTATCGCGAGAGCTGGTGCTTGCTGACTTGCCGGCCGAAGGCGCGTGGCACGGGGGATATTCCGAAGCGATGCCGGTGCGAGGAGATGCCGGTGCGGTGCGTGGTGTGTCCGAAAAGGTGAGCGGCGCGATTTGCTCGGCGCAGGTTCCCATGTCTCGCAAAAGCGCCGAGAAGTGGGGCAGCCCAGTTTTCGCGGTAGCCGGCGCTTACTTCGCCGGCAGAAACTCAATCTTCACGTCGTGGATGGCAGGCTTGAAGTCAAAATCCGCAGTTACAAAAACGCGGCCGGGGCCGTCCGCGGCGAGTTCCACTCCAAAAGCATCGACGTAGGGAATGTGGCGTTTCAGTTTGATCAGCGCCGCGCGAACAGCCCGGTCGGCACTTGCCGGGACGAATTCGAATCCAAACGCTTCAAGTCGCGAGAGCACTAATTCCATGGCCGGCGCGCCCCGCCGCTTGCAAATCTGACCGGCGATCTCGCCCCAGTGCAGAGAGCAGATAACCGCTTCACATCTCCCCGCCATGTGATCCTTTATGATCTCAGCCACGCGGCCGGACCCCACCCCGCCATCCAAATAGCGAAGGATGGCGCTGGAGTCCAGCACATACTTCACCATCGATCTTTCTCACGACGCCGCTCGCGCAGCAGGGCTTTGGAAAGCGAGGGCCCGCCAGCGAGCATTCCGCGCGTCCGGTCCACCAGATCTTCCGACACCGGCTCCAGAACAATGCGTGATCCCTCTTGCGTAACTGCGATGCGAGTCCCAGGCTTGATGCCCAGCGACTCCCGTATCTCCGAAGGGATCACAAATTGCCCTTTTGTGCTTACTGACGTGATCTGTCGAATCATGCTTACATTATACTCCATGTAAGACGGCGAGCGATTCGCTAACCTTTAAGCGCCCACGACCCTGGCGGTGTGCGTTGCATCACAGACAGGAAAGGCAGGCGCGCGAAGAATCATAGTTAGCACTCGGATTACCGAATCGCGGGGTCTGAACCATCGGTCCGCAGCAGGCATGCGACGGTTCCCGACGCGCAGTGGAGGTTTCTATGCTTCCCGCAAAAACCAGTCCCATTCGAAGCTCGCTTCCCATGTTGGACGATTGGTTCAATTACGTTTTCACTTACCTACCGACGACGAACTGGCAGCACTCCTTCAGCCCCACCATCAATTTCGGCGGCAATGTGCAGGACGCTCCTGAGGAGCAGCATGTGGTCGATCAAGCCGGCAGTTATGGTTACCAGCTGAATCGAATTATCGACCTGCTGAAAGTCGCGGTTGACGACGGCACGCTCAAGGGGAAAAACGAGCGCGAGAAGCAGGTGATCGCCAAGTTTCTGACGCTGGCAAAGAACGCAGACCAGGCGGCAAAAGAATTCAAAGGCGAGGCCACGCAAGAGAGCGTGCACAAATTGATTGAAGATATTCGCCGACTGCAGCACTCCGACCGCAAACTCTACGAGTCGCTGGTCGATGAACTTCGTGGAGCGTTTTCGAAGTAGGGGAGGGAACTGTCCTGCGTGAGTGCAGGTCGTGGCGTCGGACGAGAGTTCCAACGGCTAGAAGCCGCGCCCTTTCAAAGCTGAGCAGTGGAATCCCATGTCTCGCAAAATCGGCGAGACATGGGGCACCCCATTTTTCTTGGTCGCTAACTTCATTCCAATCTACGGCTCGACCTTATACAGCGCGGTCATTCCCGTCAGCATGTGTTCGTCGACGTGACAGTGATACATCCAAGTACCAGGGTTGTCGGGAACCATATCGACTGTTTCCATTTGAGCGGGACCGATCAGGATCACATCGGTGCGGTGGCCTTCGTGCAGCACCACATTGCCATGCCAGTGCGGCGTGTGGATGTTGCCGAACTCCCCGATCGTCAGAACGTACCAGCGCACGCGCTCGCCCTTTTTCATGGTCATGACCGGCATGTTGGCAAACATCAGTCCGTTGATCGTTGACCTGAAATTCACGCCCGAGAAGCCGGAACCGAACGCGAAGAAGTTGCCGGCATCGTCGCTCACTGACGTTTCCAGTTTGTTCACGCCCTTCGGGTCCGACGTGTATGTATCGATGTTGCGCTGCAGGTACCAGCTTGTGTTTTCGTCGACGATCATAAAGAGCGTCACGAATTCACGATCCACATCTTTGGGACGACCATCGGGTCCGGCCGTGCCTTTGCGGCTTACGATGATGGTGCCGACCAGCCCACTCTCAACGTCGCGAAGTTCATCCGCGTGCGAGTGATAGAGCCAAACCACAGAACTGGGGTCGTTCGGTCCGGGGCCGGCGCGCTCCGGCACCTCCCAGACATAGATGTGGATTTTGCCCGGCGGCACGCCCATCTTGTTGTCGGAGGATTCGCCATCGTCATAGCCCGCGCCCTCGGAATGCTTCGCGTAAAAAACGCCGTGAGGATGCATGCTGAACGGATGCGAGCCATTGTTCTTGAAGGTCACGCGAATCGTGTCTCCAACTTCTGCGCGCAGCACTGGACCCAGCATGCCGAGATGCTCCCACTCCGGAGCGCGGGGTTTGAGGTGAGTGAAGGTGTCGTCTGTGTATTCGCGGTAAATGGCTTTCCGATAAATGCTGCCGATGCGGTGCGGCCCCGCTTCAGTGAAAAGCTTGGCAGCGGCCGAGTAAGGCGTGCCCATCATGCGGTCCATGCCGAGGGGAGTGTAGTTCCACTCAACCTCGTCGGCTGCGACATAGTAGTTGTGAACCGTGCCCGCCGCGGCAGCGTGGGCCAATGCGAAGACTGCCGCGGATAGCAAACAAACTCTGACGAAGTGCAACGTGCGCATTCATGATTTCCTCGTGAGCGGGTTTTTGGGGAATTGAAGACAGCAGGGATTGTAGGGTATTAGTGGCTGCACCGTATAGTTCAGAGGGTTGAGGGACAGAGGGTTGAAGGATATGAGGCCCGGGAATGATTCGCTCTCAAATGATCCGCTCTCAGCGGTGGCGCAAAAAATAAACAATCGCGGCCACGATCAACGCCAACAGCAGTAGGCGCAGGATTGGCCAAACCTTGTTGCTCTCCGGCGTGAGTCCCTCAGCGACCGAGTCCGCCTTGTGCGAGGTAAGCGAAAATCTGACATTCCGCTTCACAACCACCTTCATCTCACCGGAATCGGCAGCGGCCAGCGCTTTCGCCAATTCAGGCGTTAGCCGTGGGCCGAGCGCATTCAGCACTTTTTCCGCCAGCTTGCCTTCGAGCTCACCGTGAGTCGCTCCAATGATTGGCAACTCTTTGCCATCAGTCGAGTGAAGAATGAATCCGCCGTCGGGCGCGTGCTCAACGTGGAAGGCAAAGTTGACTTCTTTATTTTCAAGCGGAACTTTCAGGCCGGGGAATTCGGTCCCGAGGGCAACCGCGATGCTGGACTGGATCTTCTGCTGCAACTCCCCGCGCGTCGCAGCTTCAATTCCTGGCACGCCGGGATCGCTACCATGAGCGATGAATCCCCCTTCCGGCTTGGGCTCGATCCGATAAGTGAAATGCGAGATGAGGCGCTTAAGTTCCACGTCTAGAAGAATTGTAACGCGGCTTGCTCGCCGAACAACCGCAAACTGAAGAGGCGAGCCTGAGCCGACACCTGCTCTATCGATCAGCCTTCGAATCGAGTCTCAGTAAACTCTAGCCCGGCAGCTTGCGTGCTCAGCGTAAAATGTAGTCATGACTACGGAAGTTTCCGAGATTTTGAAAAAGGCGCTGGCGCTTCCTCCCGAAGCTCGCGCCGCTATTGCGGGATCGCTGCTCGAAAGCCTCAATGACGCTCCGGCCGACGAAAGCGTCGAAGCCGCATGGTCCGAGGAGATCAAGCGCCGCATCGAAGAGATTGATTCCGGCAAGGTTCAGATGATTCCATACGACGAAGTGCGGCGCCGCCTTGCAGCCCGGCTGTCCGATGCACCCCGCTAAGCCATATCACTTCCACCCGGAAGCATGGCAGGAATTCGAAACGGCCGACCGCTGGTATCGCGAGCAGAGTCCAGATACGAGCATCAGGTTTGTGGCGGCCATCTACGATGCGCTCGAAGACATCGCACGCTGGCCACAAACATGGCCCGCTTCGTTAAGCGGCACGAGAAGATTCGTTCTGCAAAGTTTTCCATACTCAGTTATCTATCGAGAGAAAGAGTCGGCAGTCCAAATTCTCGCAATTGCTCACGGCCACCGTCGGCCCGGGTACTGGGAGGATCGCCTCTAGTCCGAACAGAAACGCCTCAGTTAAAATGCAGCAGGCGCGATCATGCCCATCAGCGTCACCGTTGAAACCGTCCCTGCACGAACGCTGGCAGCCGTGCGCCGCAAGGTTCGTATCGATCAGATTGGCACAGCCTGGCGGCCGGCTCTCGATCGAGTGTGGAAATTTCTGTCGCAGCACTCTGAGCTCCGCGGCGATGGAAACATCTTCCTCTATCATCATCCCGCAAACCGCAACGACGCGATGGATGTCGATTTCGGCGTGCAGGTCGCGCGGCCGTTCCCGCAAGAAGGAGAAGTTTCCTCGACCGAAACGCCTGCCGGAAAAGTTGCAACCGCGCTGCACATCGGCCCATATGAACGGCTAGGCGAAACCCATGGAGCCATCCACGCCTGGGCGGCGGCTAACAAAATAAAATTCGCCGGCGCATCGTGGGAGATCTATGGCGACTGGGCCGACGATCCTACGAAACTTCAAACCCGCGTCGAATATCTGCTGGGCTGAGTGCCTGTCTACTCTTTCCCCTCATAAGCCCGCCTCAACTCCTCCACGTCGATCTTGATCATCTTCATCATGGCCTTCATCACCCTCTGCGACTTCTGCGGATCTTTGTCGCCCAGCATCTCTCCCAGCGCCTTGGGGATGATCTGCCACGTCACTCCAAATTTATCTTTCAGCCAGCCGCACTGCATTACCTCTCCGCCAGCTGAAAGCTTTTCCCACAGCTCATCCACTTCTTCTTGTGTTTCGCAATTCACAAAGAACGAAATCGCCGACGTGAACTTGAACATGGGACCGCCGTTCAGCACCATGAATTCCTGTCCCTCGATTTGAAATGTCCCCGTCATCACCGATCCCTTCGGGCCGGGCCCGGCGTCTCCATACCGCCGCACCTGCCCGATCTTGGAATTCTTGAAAGCTGAGGTATAAAAATTCATCGCCTCTTCGGCATTACCGTCGAACCACAAAAATGGCGTGATCTTCTGCATACGTGTCTCCTTCCATAACTGATTCAGAGCGAGCCCACTTCCATCAATTCAAGCATCGCCGATACTTCATTTAGAATCAAACCGAGTCGAAGCTGCAGTCAGACGCTGGCCAACGACGAACGACCAACGACCTTATCAAAATGACCATCGGAGTCCTAGCTCTGCAAGGCGATTTCGACGCGCACCGCCGCCGGCTCGAAGAGCTGAGTGCGAAAGTTGTGCTCATAAAAAAGCCCGAGCAACTCGACGAAATCGACGGCCTCGTAATCCCCGGCGGCGAGTCCGGCACATTCCTGAAATTGCTGGGCGAAGAAGGATTCGAAAAGCTAAAGCAATTCGTCCGCCTCAAACCAACCTTCGGCACCTGCGCCGGCGCAATCTTACTAGCCACCGAAGTTGAAAACCCCAAGCAGGCCGGTCTCGGCGCCATCGACATCCGCATCCGCCGCAACGCCTACGGACGCCAGCTCGACAGCTCCATCCGCGAAGGCCAGCTCCTGCAAAGCTCTCTCAACGCCGATCCCGGCTCACCGCTCGAGATGGTCTTTATTCGAGCCCCGAAGATCGAGCAGCTCGGCGCGCAGGTCGAAGTAATCGCCACCGAAGGCAAAGACAAACTTCCAGTCGCAGTCCGGCAGGGAAGTGCGATGGCCGCCACCTTCCACCCCGAACTCTCCGAAGACACCCGCATCCACCAGGCCTTCCTGGATTTGTGCCGAACTTAGGCTCGCGCGGGCTCTCGCTCTTCGCCTTCGTTCAGTTACAGCATTCTCCCAATTCGGGAATCGAACCGGATGGGCCTATCTTCACTTGCTCGAACCGCGGGATGGAGCTAAACTCCATTCGCGGGCTTGTGGGGTTCGTCTCAGATAGTTCTGGCGGGGGCAGCGCCCCACTAGCAGACAAATTCTAACCCGCTTTGTGCGACGCCGTTGACCGGCAGTTGATCTTGCCGTTGCAGTGGCTCTTGATGTTGCAGTTGCTCGTGTGGGTCGGACACTCCTGTCCGACGCCGTTGACCTTGCAGTTGATCTTGCCGTTGACCTTGCGGCTGTTGCCGTTGCCGTGTGCCCTGCAATCTCCCAGCACACTGTCATCCTGAGCCAGCGGAGTTCCTCGCTGAAGGCGGGGAACTCCCAACGAAGAGCCTGCCGAAGGGACCTCTGCCAATGTCCGCCCACCCTAAAAACCTGTCAAGCCCCGAAACAAGCTTTTCTCCACTAACTCCATGATTCAACAGGACAAATAAATCCAGCTAAAATATCCCATCCACCCTATGCACTATGATATAATGGGTTCGAGAGTTAAAACATTGGCGCAGACCTCACAGTCTGCGCCATTCGTGTTTTAGCCCGTGGGGGTCGGGCACTCCTGTCCGACGCCTTTATAAATTCTGTCATTCCGACCGGAGCCGGAGCGCCAGCGACGGCGCAGCGGAGGAACCTGCTTTGGCCGGCACAACCTGATCATGCCGTGCGGGTCGGACGTCCGACGCCGTTGACCTTAAGCCTTTAACTTTGTAGTAAAAAAAATCCAAAAAGGAGCACCCAAACGCAGCCCCAGGGCTGCGTTTTTCCATTATGAAAAGCCAAAAACGATCCAACCGAACCCAAACCGAACCAGAAATAATCACCATCCAAGCAGTAGCCATGCCGCCCACCCGCAAGCGTCGAGGAGAAGCCGCCCAAGCCGCCTTCCTCGCCCGCGCCACCGCCCTCAACAGCGGAGTCCTTATCCCCTGGGGAGACAGCGAGCGCTACGACAACGCCGTAGACTTCGGCCGCGGACTCTTCCGCGTCCAAATCAAATCCGCCACCGCCTACGCCGAAAATCGCTACCGCGTCAAAACCACCGGAGCCGACGGCCGCGTCTACACCAGCAAAGAAATCGACTTCTTCGTAGCCTACATCGTCCCCGAAAACATCTGGTACATCATCCCCGTCCAGGCCATCGGCAAGCGCAAAGGCATCCGCTTCTATCCCACCAGCCGCCGCCAGTCCAAAGCCCAGTTCGAAAAATACCGCGAAGCCTGGTGCCTACTCCAATCCCACCTAAACGTCCGCCTAAGAAAAGGACACCCCCGCCGCTGCCGCAGCAAAAGCCTGGAAGTCCGCTGCGCAGTCTGCCCCCTAAGAGGATGAGCCGCGTCACGTTCCTCATCCTCCCGTTGGTCGTCATCATCCGGCATTCGGCATCCACCATTTTGTCACCATCCAGTTTGTCATCCCGAGCGCAGCGAGGGACCATGGTTCCCTCGCGCGCTGAACAAACGCCAGTCGGACGTAGGATTCGTATCAGGGCACGGCTTCAGCCGTGCCGTCAAATTGCATCTGAGAAGAGCAGCGCGTAAGCGCTGCACACAAACGTGAAAGAGCGGCGCTTCAGCGCCGCGTAAAAGGCAGAAATAATGAACCGGGCTTCAGCCCACGGGCCCTCAGCCGAGACAACCACAAAAAAGGGTGCCCCACTTCTCGCGTCCGTTGCGAGAAAGCCTGCCCTGAGCGGAGCCGAAGGGTGGGACCCACAAACGTCATCGCCGTGGGATTTGGACTTCGACCGGAATTACCACGAAACCCCGCAGCGCACACCCACCACGTTGTCATTCCGAACCGGGCGCAAGCCCGGTGAGGAATCTGCTGTCCCGAACCCTCACCCCACCACCGACATTTCCCCATGCTGCTTGCGCGTCGGTCTCACGGTAATTTCCACGTCCTGTCCCAGCGCAGTCAGAAACTCCATAAGACGCTCCACCGAAAAGCTGCCCGAGCGGTTGCGCATCAGCAAAGAGACATGCGGCTGCTTGATGCCCAGAATCTTTCCAGCCTCAGCCTGCTTGAGGCTCCGCGCTTTGATAAGCCGGTAAATCTGCAGCGTCAGCCGCGATTTCAAAAGCTCCTGCTCAGGATGAGGAAGCCCGATATCGGCAAAAATATTTCCGCTGCGTCCCTTGACCGTGAGCCTTCTTGTATCGTCACGCTTTGTCGTCTTCATCGTAAAACTGGCTTCCCTACCCGGCCCGACCTGCTACCAATTCGCGGGAGGCTCCGGAGTAGTAAGCGTAAAGTCTCCGTAAACCCAAACATGAGCGCTGTCATAAAGACGTTTGAGCGTCGGCTTGCTCCGTCTGTTCTTGTCCCACGGGCGCAGATCCCAATCTAACTCGCAGAATGCAAGATCGGAGTTGCCCGATTCCCGGAGTTCCTCTGACCTGACCAGCACCGCCGCAAGAATCGAACTGTCGAACGGCTTCAAATCGAGCTTCTCAATTGTCAGTCCAACTGACCGTTCAAGCATGGCCTCACTCAGGGGGAACACTTCCAGTCCCGCCTCGAACCTCAGTGCTGAGAGGCTATCCTCTAAACGATCCAAGTCGTCGTTCACCAGTCTCTCGAACCGGTCAAGCACGCGGCGCGTCACTTGCTCATCGCCGCTGTCCACTTGGCCGCCGGCCCTCGCCCATTTCAAGTACTCGCGAATAGTATTGGCCTCTCGCGGCTGGAATTTCTTTCGGATTGCCCCGCTTGCCTCAGAAAGACACGGAGAGGGAAGATGAAGTCGGAGAGTACCAGAGCGGGCTAAATTCAGAAGCTGTGTGGCGGCCAAACCTCGCTTGTGGGCTGGGGCACAATAGTCAACTACCCAATTTGTCTCAACGAAAACATGCTTCATTCACGACCGCCGGCAACTATCGGGGACCCGCGGCCCCTACAATACCGTTCTCGATGGCCGGAACGATGTAGTGGTCGATTGCGCTTCGCAACTTAGGTTCCAGCCCGCGCGTGTTAGAGGAAGGAAGGCTCTCCAGCCAGTCCTGCACCGCATCTTCAAAAGCCGCAGCCGCTGCCTTTGGATCGGCCATCGCCGGAACAGGATGAAATGGGAGCAATCCAGTAATGCCAAACTCACCGAGCCGCTCGATCGACTCCTCCGAATTGGACGTGAACCGATCACGGTAGATCGACACTTGTTCTGGAGAGATCAAAATCCCCAACGGGCAGCGCACCTGCAACATGTAATGCTTTAGCTGGCGCTCTGCTTCGGGGAAATCCGTAAAGTGAAGTTTCGCCTCCACAACCAGATTCACCTCAGTCGAGTCCGGACTGGTCACGATGATGTCGGCTTGCGCTGGCATTGCAAACTTAAGGATAACCCATCTTGGGACAGTTGAATATCTAAACCAAGGCCAATCCCTTTACCCGACGTGAGCGGCGTCCCGCGTTATACTGGCCTTATCTATGTCCGCTGCCCCCCACAAGACCTTCTACCTCGAAACCTTCGGCTGCCAGATGAACGTGCATGACTCCGAAAAAGTCATCGGCACGCTGCTGCACGAAGGCTATCAGCAGGTGCAGACGGTCGAGCAGGCCGACCTGATTCTCTACAACACCTG
>JBEKJF010000103.1:0-13300 GCA_050011375.1 Candidatus Sulfotelmatobacter sp. | reverse complement strand
GCCGACGAGCGAGTTCTGCCGCAAGGCACGGCCTACGTCACCGACGTCGGCATGACCGGCCCTTACGACGGCGTGATCGGCGTGAAGAAAGAACTCGTGGTCAGCAAGTTTCTCAACGGCATGCCGGTGCGCTTCGAGCCGGCTACGGGGGATGTACGTCTGTGTGCAGTTGTGATCGACTGCGACGAGAAGACCGGCAAGGCACGAGATATCGAGCGGCTGATGCTGAGGTAGTTTGGACGCGGATGCTCTGCAAACCTTCTACCCCGGATGATCTCAACGACCCGCTCGCCCTTGTGACTATGGCGACCCTACGCCAAATGAGGTGTGCTACAAGTCCTCGGGTCAGGGCTGAATGTCAGGAAAGTCGTGACGCTCCCAGTGGTCCTGTCGGTAAGCGAGAACTGTCGTCTTCCCGTTTCGATGGTCAATCGACAGCCCTCTTGTGTATTTCACGCCATTGCGACCCACGATCCCAAGCAGCCGCAGCGGGTTGACCTGCAAAACCACAACGTCATCGCCTTCGGAGACATAATTATCGACGATGTACGGGAACGCGATTCTATATTGTCCAAACAGGAAGCCGAAGACAGCCCCATCAGGGGAGATAGTTCCGTCGTGCTCGAAATTCCATTTCAGAAAGTGGTCAGGTAAAACGAAGCGTGTCAATCGCTGTGTGTCCATGTCCACTCTCCACACAGTATCGCTTCCTGCAATAAGGACAGTGTTGTGGTCAGGGGCTGCGAACGTATGTGGCAACTCCCAAAGGTCGGCGCGTTTCAGTCCTGAACGGCTTGGGTCGAATTTCGCGCTCAACGCTTGTTCCCCAGTCAAGTTCGTCTCATCGATTGGGCAAAATGGCTGCTGGGAGGCGCGTGCCGAAATTACGGTGCAGTGGAATACCCAGAGCCGATTGTTATGGGGGTCTGCGTAAAAGGGTAAGGTAGTTTCCGACAACGCCCGAACTGGAGCCTGAGTCGGGAGTTGCTCTCCACGTGTGCTGAACAAAAGTGTTGCAAGGGATTCGCTTTCTGGAGAATTCCAGTTTCGAATGACGACAACTGAGTCTGTGTCCCTGAGAAAACCAGCCAGATTCGTTCTTGAACCCAATTCTTTGCGGGGTTCAACATCGAAGTCGGAGAGCCACTTCGCCGTCCTAAAATCGGCAACTGCGACCTGAAGCCTTTGGGGCGGCTCGGACTCTGTCGTAATACCCACGGCGACCAAACCGCTCGTGCTATTGAAGAAGAGTGAGCAGTTGTAGACGCGCCAGCGGTCGGCGGGGTTATCAAGTTGCGACTGCTGCGCTCGATGTTTCAGCGGCAACGTCAGCTTCGAGTTCTGGGCGGACACCTCCGCTACCGTCAGTTCGAGCGTGTCCCCCATGATAGTAGCCATCGCGGAAGTGCCATCAGGAGCAAATGCCGAGCAAGCAGCTAACACAGGAGGCATCTTCGTCCTTGCCGTGCTGGGAATGGCAGTCCCAACCAGCAAAAGAACACATATGACTGTTGATCGCGGCATTAGGTAGATGGTAATTGAAGTTCTCAAATTATTCAGATGGTTGATGCTGACAGCCATTACACTCGTCGCTGACTCACGCTGGTGTGAGGGCAGCGGGGATAGGACGCTGGATTAACCTGTCTGCAAGAAAGCGCCAGCTTCCCGTTCTGATGAAGCTGACTGCTCCAGCCTGATCCTCGCTCAGCCCGAAGGTACGCGCACCACTAGCTATTCGCGGAGAGCAGGCGGCAGGGTAGAATTGAAACGATGCGGCACGCGTGGTCCATTCTCGCAGTGTGTCTTCTGGCAGCCATGCCAGGAGTTCCGGCATTTGCTGGCGACGATGCTCCCGCTGCGAAAGTCGCGTGCAGCAGCGGTGGACCCGCCGTCAACTGCGTTTCTACCAAAGATGATCTCAAGCAAGCCCGCAGCGCCTATACCCGTGGACGGAAGTTGCAGGACCAACAGCAACTTGAAGCGTCGCTTGCGCAGTTCGACCGGGCTGCGCGGCTGGCTCCGCAAGACTTAAAGTTCCTCTCCGCGCGTGAATTGACGAAGGCACAGTTGGTGTTTCAACACACCGAGCGCGGTGACGCGCTCCTGGCCGATGGCAAGCGCGACCAGGCGACCGCCGAGTTCCGCGCTGCGCTTGAACTTGACCCTGATAACGACTACACGCAGCAGCGCCTCGCCGATGCTGTCCGCGACCCGACTGCGCCGGCCCTGCGCGGGGTTGATCAACTGCTGGCCGATTCCGTCGAGATTCATCTTCAGCCCAAAGCCGAGCTGGCAACGTTTCACTACCGCGGCGACATTCGCGGCTTGTTCACCGAGTTGGCTTCGGCCTATGGCGTGACCGTGCAGTACGACGATTCGGTGCAGGCGAAGCAGGTGCGCTTCTATGTGGACGATGTTGACTTCTTCACTGCGCTAAGCCTTGCGGGCCGCGTCAGCAAAACCATGTGGACCGCGCTCGACGCCCACCAGTTGCTGATTGCAGCCGACAACACAGAAAATCACAAGCAGTATGACCGCATGTCGCTCGCGACGTTTGTAGTCCCTGGAGCGACCACGCCGCAGCAGGCCACCGAACTGGTTACATCCCTGCGCAACATTTGCGACTTTCAGAAAATCACATCAGGACAGATCGGCACTGTCGAAGTGCGCGCGCCACAGGCAACGCTCGCGGCGTGTACAAAGTTGCTGCATCAGCTGACCACCGATCGCCCGCAGGTATCGATCGATGTTCAGGTCTTCCAGGTCGATCACATGTTCACCCGCGAGATTGGGATGCACATTCCGAATACCTTCAACATGTACAACATCCCGGTGGCAGCTCTCGCGGCGCTGGGCGGGCAAAGCATCTCGTCGCTCGTGAACCAGTTGATCTCTTCCGGAGGCATCAACGCCGCTGGAAGTTCAGCTCTGTCTGGGCTTCTGGCGCAACTGCAGAACCCGACAACTGGTCCCTTCAGCCAGCCTTTGGCTACGTTCGGTAACGGCCTCGGCTTCTCCGGCGTGAGTCTCGATCACCTTACGCTGGCGCTCTCTCTCAATGAATCGTGGGCGCGCAGTCTGAGTCATGTCACGATGCGTGCGAGTCAGGGCAACGACGCGACGTTCCACCTGGGCGAGCGCTATCCCATCCTGAACGGAACGTATGCGCCCATTTACAACTCGTCGGCAATCTCGGCGGTGTTGGGCAATCAGAGTTACGTCGCGCCATTTCCCTCGGTAAGTTATGAGGATCTTGGACTCAGCCTCAAGGCGAAGCCCGCCATTCACGGCAATGGAGATGTCAGCCTTGCGCTTGAGTTGCAAGTGCGTTCGCTGACTGGACAAAGCGCGAATGGCGTGCCCGTGCTTTCCAATCAGGAATACAAAGCCAGCATACGGCTTCGCGATGGCGAACCCGCTGTGGTTGCGGGAGAAATCACAACCAACGATCAGCGCTCGATGGCCGGCATCCCGGGAATTGCGGCCATCCCCGGTCTCAACTGGGCCGCCAGCGACAACACGCGAACGAAAGAAGAAGACGAACTGCTCATCGTCATCACGCCGCACGTTGTAGCCCGTCGGAATCTATCGACGGATGAAATCTGGATCAGTGAGAAGTAAGAAGCGGGCTTCGGGCTTCGGCTGCCGGGCTTCGGGCTTTCGCTGCCCGCGGCCGATAGAAAGGCGATAGCCGGAAGGTTTGTTTCCCGAAGCCCAATAGCCGAAGCCCGAAGCCCGTTTTCACTTGCCTTGCTTCGCGGCGAACTCTACCAGGCCTTTCAGAGTGTCGGCCGGGACGCTGCTCACGTTTCCGATACTGCGGCCGTTGATATAGAGAGTCGGCGTGCCCGTCACACCCACTGACTTTCCCAGCGCGATGGAGGCATCTACGTGGGCCTGGGTGACGGGAGTGCTAGCGCACGCGGCGATGTCCGCGCCTTTCACGCCCGCGCCATCGGCCAGCGCGGTTAGCTTTTCATCGGCGTTTGCCGCTGTGATGTCGCCTTGCGTTTCATATGTTTTGGCGACGAACTTCCAGAACGCGTCGTTCGACGCCTGCCCAACGCAGTCAGCGTAAGCGGCTCCCTTGGCTGCCCAGTTGTGCATCTCCAGAGGGAAGTTCTGAAAGACGAAGCGCGCATTCGGTTCAGCTGCGACCAGTGCCTCGATTGCAGGCTGCGCGACTTTGCAGGCGGGGCACTGCAAATCGCCGAACTCCACAATCGTAACCGGCGCATCTTTCGGTCCGCGCGACGGGCCGGTAATTCCCTTTTCCAGCTTCTGCTTCACGGGATCGTAGGGCTTGGCGCCGAACGGAATAATATCGCCCACCACCGCATGTTCGCCATCAGGTGTGACGTAGAATCGGCTGGCTTGCGGGCCCTGCGGAGTGGACATCACGATATCGACCTCGGCGAGACCCGGCGCTGGCGCGGGTTTGATCGCGGAAACCTTCCAAGTCATTTGCGGTTCATAGCCGAATGTCTGCTGCATGAACGAATCTACAGTGGCTTCTGAGGGAAGGGTGGTTGCGGCTGCGGTTGAAGTAGCTTGGTCCGCAGGCTTCTTGGTTGCCGGCGTTTGAGCTGTCAGAATGCCGGCCAGCAGGGAGACAACAATCATGTTGATAAAACTGCGCATAATTTCCTTTCAATTTACGATGCTTGTGAAGCAGGCCGCGCTGGAATTCTATGACGAACCCCTTCAAACCTCGCTCTTCGCGGCGATGGGAAACCGGCGGCCGTAGCCGAAGGCCTTGGCGGAAATCTTGATGCCCGGAGCCGCCTGCTGGCGCTTGTATTCGGCGCGGTCCACCATTCGAACCACCCGCCGCACCACTTCGAGATCGAACCCGTGATCAGCCGCAATCTGCTCCGCCGACTGAGCGACTTCCACATAATCTTCGAGCACCGCGTCCAGTATTTCGTAAGGCGGAAGCGAGTCGCTGTCTTTCTGATTTGGCCGCAACTCCGCGGAGGGCGGCTTCTCGAGCGTGGCCTCCGGAATTACCGGGCTCCGCGAATTCACGTAGTGGCTCAGCCGGTAAACCAGCGTCTTCGGCACGTCTGAGATCACCGCGAGGCCGCCAACCATGTCCCCGTAAAGTGTACAGTAGCCCACGCCGAGTTCGCTCTTGTTGCCTGTAGATAGCACGATCGCGCCCAGCTTGTTAGACAAGGCCATCAGCAAGGTTCCGCGGGCGCGTGATTGGATGTTCTCTTCGGTGACGTCTTCTTTCCGTCCTGCAAAAACTTCCTGCAAGGTTTGCTGGTAAGCCTCGAATGCTCGGTCAATCGAGAGCAGTTCGAAGCGGATGCCGAGATTCTTCGCCAGTGCGCGAGCATCGTCGATTGATCCCGGAGAAGAATATGGACCGGGCATGCCGACGCCGATCACATTCTCTGGCCCGACCGCGTCGGCGGCGATGACGGCGGTTAGCGCTGAATCGATGCCGCCGCTGAGGCCGATGATGGCTTGATGAAATCCGCACTTGCGCATGTAGTCGCGCGTGCCCAGCACCAATGCAGCGTAAACACTGGCTTCTTCGCCTTCGATCTGATCGTGCACGTCCCCGGTGAGAGTTTTCGAATCGAAGTAGATGAGATCTTCTTCGAACGAACTTCCTTGCGCGATGACGTTCCCCTCAGCGTTGAGCACGATGCTGGAGCCGTCGAAGACCAGGCTGTCGTTGCCTCCGACTTGATTGACCAGCGCTACTGGAACTTTGTGATGACGCGCAATCGCGGTCAGCATGTCGCGGCGCACTTCGCGCTTGCCGATCCAGAACGGCGACGAGGAGATGTTGAGGACGAAGTTTCCACCGGCGCGGATGAGGGTCTCAACGGGATCGACCGTGTACAGGCGCTTGGGCCAGAACAGCTTGTCGTTCCAAGCGTCTTCGCAGATCGTTAACGCCATCTGGTTGCCGCAGAACGAAAACAAATCCTGGCTCTTGGCGGGGGCGAAGTTGCGCATCTCATCGAAGACGTCGTAGGTGGGCAACAGCATCTTCGACTGCAGGAAAGCGATCTTGCCATCTTGCAGCAGCGCGGCAGAGTTCATAGCTGACTTGCCAGTTTCAGATTCGGCGGGAGTAACTAAACCGCAGATGACGGCGATCCCTTGAGTCTCCTTCGCAATCAGCTCTGCTGCTTCCCGGTTACGAGCGACGAAGGAGGAACGCTCGACCAAATCGCGGGGAGGATATCCGCAGACCGACAACTCGGGGAACAGAATCAGTCCGGCACCTGCGGCCTGCGCGCGACGAGCGTATTCGATGTGCTTGGCGGCGTTGCCGGAGAAATCTCCGACTGTGGGATTGATTTGGCCGAGCGCGATCTTCACATGTTTAGTGTAAAGCAGTGAGGCGGGCTTCGGCTTCCTGGCGTCGGGCTTCGGGGTCTCGCCCTCCCTGCCAAAGGCCGATCTGACCAGAGATCCGGATCAAAAAAATTTGCGTAGACCTAGCTAAAATATCTGGAATCAGCAAGTTACAGAGTTTTTATCTGATCTGGATCCGGCTAAAATCTTGAAAGCAAATAACTTGCTCGTAAAATATTCGTTCTAAAGGGTTTAGCCCGTCTGACTTCGGCTAACGCCTTTAGAATCAGTAACCGGTTCGCAAAATATTGAATCGACGGTAGTTATCTCATTGCTATTCTTTTGTCAAAGAACCACTGCGTATAGAGATAGGGTTTCAGGTTCAGGAATCGGAGTCAAGGGAATTCGTGTGGAGTTCCGGCGCGCTTACGGCTCTTCGCTTACGCGACTCTGTCGTGGCTCGCTCGGCGCTAGGCTCTTTCAGTTCTCATCCACCAAGAATGGAGGCCGCTTCTAATTGCCGCCCGCTGGAAATATCGCATGCTTCGTTGCGGGTGCCGGCGCGTTGCCTTTCTGGTCCTGCCACAGAATCTCATTCAGACGCACCGCTCCGGCGGCATCGGGACGCGAGAAATCCATTTTGGCTGATTCTTTTGCGCCGGGGGCGTCGTGTTTGTTGATCTCGTAGATGAGGCCATTCTTGAGGTTGCGATAGTCGGCTTGGAACGCGGGCTGGGCGCCTGCGCCGGAGAACATCGGTCCCATGGCTGGGGCGTAGGCGTCGTTCTGATTCATGGGCGGCAGGCCCAGCAACATCTCCAAGGTGTGAATCACATTGACGGTTGTGTAGAAGCGGTGATCGACGTAGGGCTGGGCGGCGGTGCCGGGCGAATACTTGCTGATGATGAATGCCGTAGATCGATGGGCGTCGATATGATCGCCGCCGTTTTGCGCATCGTCTTCTAGGATGAAGATGGCAGTGTCATCCCAGTAAGGACTGTGGGAGACGGCATGGACTATGCGGCCGAGAGCTAGATCGTTATCGGCCACGGAGGCCTGAGGGCGCGGGTGATCGGGGCGCGTGCCTCCGGTGTGGTCGTCGGGGAGATAGAGCAGGACGAATGCTGGAAGCTGCGACTGCGGACCTTCGTTTGCCTCGCGAGCATGCGTATACGCGGCGAATTCATTGAGGAATTCATCGGCGCGGAGCTGGTCGGGATAATCCGTGTTGAAATCCGGATAGAGCGGATCGCAGTGACCGCGCAGCGCCGCCTTGGTTGGCTTTACGCCTTTGAACAAAGGAACGGTCCATGGGAACGGGCTCAGGCCGCCGTGCGGATCGCCGACGTTTGACGGCAGAGTATCGCCCTTGTGAAGTTCAGTGCGCGGGCATTCGACTTCTTGTGCGGAAGGAGTTCCCTGCTTGGGCGTCGCCGCTTTGCGCGCCTTGTTGCACCATACGGCGCCCACGAATTCTCCATAGTCGCGATAGGTCAAGCCGTGACGGGCAACGTTATCCCAAAGAAAGCCGGTGGAAGGGTCGTCGATGTCGGGCAGGTTGTGATCGAGCATGATTTCATCGGCTATGTTGCCGCCGAAATCGTAGGTGCGCTCTTTTCCGCGATAGGCGATCTGCCAGGTTTTTTCGTTGTAATCGCTGGTGATGGCGGCGGTGGACCAGAGATGTCCGTCGCCGGAAACTTCTCCGCTGTCGTAGAAATTGTCGAGCACGCCGAATTGCAGCGCGAGAGCGTGCTCGTTCGGCGTGATGTCGGCGCCGTACATGGTGAGGGACGGATCGCCTTCTCCGACTGGCTTACCGTTTAATTTGAGATCGCCGAGAATCTGATCGTAGGTGCGGTTTTCCTTTATGACGTAGATGACGTGCTTGATGGGATTCTTGCCGTCGGGGAAGTGGATCGCTCCGGGATTGGTGTGGAGCAGGTTGTCGTGCTCGACTACGCGGGTGAGTTCTTCGAGTTTGCCGAGAGTGTTGGGGATATTCAAGCGCGCGATTGAGCCGTGGAGCAGCGTTGCGATGTAGGGATGACCGTGATGTTTGATTTCGTATGGAGCTTTGCCCAGGCCTTTGTTTGGGCCTGTGCCTTGGCCTTTGGCTGTGGCGATTAGAAGGTCGTTGCCTTGCACGGCCAAGGCGCTGGGGTACCAGTCGGTGGGGATGAAGCCGAGGGTTCCGTAGAATGCATTGTCGGGGACCTGTGGACCGTGAGCAACGCTCGATACATCCAGCACTTCGACCGCGTTGAGCGATGCATCGGCGACGAACAGGCGCTTGCCGTCCGAGGATTGTGCCAACGCTATTGGATAGGTTCCCGCAAAGCTTTGGTTCCTGGCTTCGGTGTGAAGCAGATTAAAGGGCAGACCGTTCTCGGTTGAGACCACGGCAACCATATCTATGTTCGACAGGGCCACATAGAGCGATTTCTCATCCGGGCTGAGTAACATTGCCGTGGGATGCGAGCCGGGCTCAAGCGGATCTTCTGGTTCTTTCAGCTTGATCCGGCGGGCGACCTTGCCGACTGCTAAATCTAGTTCAGCTACTTGCGATGCGTTCCACAGGCTGCACCAGGCTCGACTGGCATCGCGCGTGACTGCGCAGGTATGGGGGAATGAAGATGGGATCAGATCGCTGGTGCTGAGGTCGAAGCGCTGGAGCACTTTGCCGGATGCGACATCGACGAGCACTACATTGTCGGAGAGATTGTCGGCGACTAGAAGGCGGTCCGGTCCTTGTCCGGCTGAAACTAGCGCTAGTCCTGCGGGATATGGAATCGCGGTGCCTGGCGGCGTTTTCTGTAATCCGATGGCTACTTTTTTCCCGTCGGCTAGCGCTTGCGGCGCGATGGCGATGAAGCGTTCGGGCGCGACTTTGCCATCGGCGAAGGCGTAGACGGCGATGCCGTTGCCGGTGTCTCCTAACTTCTCTCCCGTCGGATCTGTGATTGAGCCTACTGATGCGTAGAGATGGTTACCGTCGGAGGCGAAGACCAGTCCTAAGAAGTAGCTCTGATGCGCCTCTTCTCCGAAACGCTTGTCGGGATAGTCGGAGAGTTGATTCGTTTTTAGATCGAGAACTGAGATCGACTGCGTGGCGATGGTTTCTTGCGTTCCGTAGCCGTTGTTCAGGAGTGCGGCGTAGCGGCCGTCTGGGCTGATGGCGATGGTGGCGGGAAAGCTGTTGGTGCTGGCGATGCGGCCGGGGGTGGGAGTGGTTAGTAGTTTGGTGGTTGGCAGGGAGATAGAGGAGGTATTGGAGGGCGGATTTTGCGCGGGGAGCGGGATATGAATTGCTAGCAATGCGGCCAGGGGAATTATGCGGGAGAATCGGGACACTGGGCCTCCGGGATTTAGTGCAGAGAGTGAGATGAGCGTAAAGCAGGGGGGTGCTCTTGGTCAAAGTTTGCGGGCTGGCGGTACCGTGGAAACGCCTTGCTGGGCCTGTGGTTGTGCACGGTGAAAGGGGTCCTTCGACTGCGCAGATTGATTCGCTTCGCTCATCAACCTGCTCCGCTCAGGATGACAGCGCGAAGAGAGTTTTCCTAAACCCCCGAGGCGCGGGTTGAGCCTTCGCTGTTGGGCTCTGGGTGCCCTTCTGATGCGCTTACGTTGTGGCGGACGTCGGCGCCTTGCACCCAGAAGATTACGTCTTCGGCGATGTTGGTGGCGTGGTCGGCTACGCGCTCGAGGTTGCGGGCTATGAGCAGCGCGTCGAGCGCCTGGCGTACCACTTCAGGACGCTGGTTCATCGTCTTCACTAGCTGGATGAAGGCGTCGTCTTTCATGCGATCGACTACGTTATCCATTTCGAGGACTGCTTGGGCCAGTTCTGCTTTCCCTTCGATGAAGGACTCTAATGCGCGGCGGACCATGGCGCTGACGGCTGCGCCCATGCGCGCGATATCGACCGGCAAGTCTGCGGGGGGAAGCTCGACCATATCCATAACGCGTTCGGCGATGTTGACGGCCTGGTCCCCGACGCGTTCGAGATCAGAATTGATTTTGGTTACAGCGAGGATGAAGCGCAGATCGACGGCCATGGGTTGCTGCATGGCGAGCAAATCGAAGGCGGCCTCGTCGATTTCGCGTTCCGCGGTGTTGATCAGGGTCTCGCCTTCGAGAACCATCTGGCAGCGGCTGAGATCGCGATCGACGTAAGCTTGGCGGGCGCGGTCGACCGCCTGCTCCGCGAGTCCGCCCATGCGGAGCAACTTCTGGCGCAGATCGTCGAGCCCTTGTTGAAAGCGCGTGCGCATTATATGAACCCCTGTCCGTGTCGCGAAAGGCCAGCGCCTAAAGGCGCTTTTGCTTGGCGACCCTACGGCACGCCTTAAGGCGTGCCCTGATACAAATCTCATTGCTGGCACACCTAAAGGCGTGCTCCGACACGAATCTCATTGCTGGCACGACATAAGGCGTGCCCCGGTACGAATCTCATCCGAATCTGCCGGTGATGTAGTCTTCGGTCTTTTTGTCGGACGGCTTGGTGAAGATCTTTTCTGTTTTGTCGAATTCGATCATGCGGCCCAACAGAAAAAATCCGGTGAACTCGGCGACGCGCGCTGCCTGCTGCATGTTGTGGGTGACAATCACTATCGTATACCGCTCTTTGAGCTGAAAGATCAACTCCTCAATCTTGCCGGTCGAGATGGGATCAAGCGCCGAGCAGGGCTCGTCCATGAGCAGGACCTCAGGCTCGACGGCGAGAGCACGCGCGATGCAAAGGCGCTGCTGCTGGCCGCCGGAAAGACTGGCACCCGATTTCTTGTGAACCTGGTCTTTTACTTCGTCCCATAAGGCGGCGGAGTCGAGCGAGCGCTGCACGATTTCATCCAGCTTGCGGCGGTCGCGAAAACCATTCAGCTTCAGGCCGGAAGCGACGTTGTCATAGATCGACATGGTCGGGAACGGATTTGCCTTTTGAAACACCATGCCAACGCGGCGGCGAAGCTGCGTGGCGGACGTGCCGTTGTAGGCGCTGACATCGCCGATGCGGACCGTGCCTGTGACTCGCGTCTCTGGGATGGTTTCGTGCATGCGGTTCAGGCAGCGGATGAATGTGGACTTGCCGCAGCCCGAAGGTCCGATGAGCGCAGTGGCGTGGTTGGCCGCGACCGTCAAGCGAATATCGTATAGCGCCTGTGTCTTGCCGTACCAGGCATTCAGGTTTTCGACCTGGATTCCAACGCCCATAGATTATGCCGCTCCGAAAGTACCACGGCGCACGGCGAAGCGCACTGCCGCGACTGACGTGACGATGAGAACGATGAGGATGAATGCCCCGGCCCATGCCTGCTTGTGCCATTCATCATAGGGAGAAATGGCGTAGGTATAAATCTGCAGAGGCAAGGCGGCGGTCGGCTGGTTGACGGCGAGATTCCAGTTCTGGTTGCCGAACGCAGTAAAGAGCAAGGGAGCGGTTTCGCCGGCTACGCGGGCGAAGGCGAGCATGATTCCAGTAATCACGCCGGAGGTTGCGGTGCGCAAAGTGATGGAGAGAGTGGTGCGCCAGCGCGGAATTCCCAACCCATACGCAGCCTCGCGCAGGGCCTGCGGCACCAGCAGAAGCATCTCCTCAGTAGTGCGGGTGATGGTGGGAATCATCATGATGGCCAGCGCCACGCCTCCGGCTAAGGCTGAGAAGTGTCTCTGGGAGAGCACGACGAGGGCATAGGCCACAATGCCGATCACGATGGAAGGCACGCCGTTGAGGACGTCTGCGGTGAAGCGAATGGTATCGCCAAAGCGATTGCGGCCGAATTCCGCGAGGTAGATGCCGGCACCCACGCCGATTGGAACTCCGATAATGCTGGCGAGGGCGAGGATGAATACAGAACCGACGATGGCATTGGCCATGCCCCCGCCAGCTTCGCCTACTGGTTTGGGAGTTTGGGTGAGGAAGGCCCAATTGATCGAGCCTACACCGCGGTAGACCAGATAGCCGAAGATGGCGACTAAGGGCGCCAGAACCAAAATGACGGCGAGCACGGCCGCGCCAGTCATAACGTGGTCGGTGATCCTGCGCCGCAAAGCGATGGCCGGAACAGTCTGAAGCGTGTCGTTCGTGGGCATGGGATCAGGCATTGGCCCTCGAAGGTTGTCCTCGGGTAACGGTCCAGACGAGCAGTCGTGCGAGGGCATTGACCACGATCGTCACCAGGAATAGAGCGAGACCAATCTCGATTAGAGCCGAGAGGTAGACGTCTCCGGTGGCTTCGCTAAATTCATTTGCCAGCACGCTGGCCATGGTGTAGCCGGGCGCAAAGAGTGACTTAGCGATCTCCGGGCGGTTACCGATCACCATGGCGACGGCCATGGTTTCTCCCAGGGCGCGGCCCAGGCCCAGGATGATGCCTCCCATAATGCCGGCGCGGGCGTTGCGGAGAACGGCGACGCGAATCATTTCCCAACGCGTGGCGCCGAGCGCGAGTGCGGCCTCCCGCTGGTTCTGCGGAACGACTACAAGCACTTCCCGGGTGATGGAAGAAATGATCGGGATGATCATGATGGCCAGGATGATTCCCGCCGCCAGCATGCTAATGCCGTAGGGGGCGCCCGTGAAAAATCCAGTCCAACCAAGCGTGCTGGACAAGAACGGCTGAACGTAGTGGCTGAGAAGCGGTACGAGTACAAAAATTGCCCAAAGCCCGTAGACTACGCTGGGGATCGCAGCCAGCAATTCCACGAAAAACGAAAGCGGCCCTCGCAAAGCCGCGGGGCACATCTCCGTAGTGAACACGGCTACGCCGATCGACAACGGCACGGCAATTAGCAGCGCAAGAAGCGAAGAGACCAGGGTCCCATAAATGAAGGGCAGCGCGCCGAAGTGTTCGTTCACTGGATCCCAGTCGTGCCCGGCAAAGAACTTGAATCCAAAGGCATGCCAGGAGGGTCCTGAGCGCAACATCAATTCGTAGACAATCAGTACCAGGATCGCGAGTACGGCCAGACCGCAAACCAG
>JBEKJF010000102.1:0-13500 GCA_050011375.1 Candidatus Sulfotelmatobacter sp. | reverse complement strand
GATTTTCAAGGACTGGAAGAGCCGCTGAAGATTGTGCTCGCGGCGCAGCCTGATGTCCTCAATCACAATACGGAAACCGTGCCGCGGCTTTATCGCTCGGTGCGCTCTGGGGCACGTTACGAACGCACTCTCACGCTGCTGGAAAATGCCAAGAAGTTTTCTCCGGGCATGGTGACGAAGAGCGGCGTGATGGTGGGACTCGGCGAATCCACGGAGGAATTGATCGAAGTGTTTCGCGATCTTGGCGGGCGCGGCGTTGACATTCTCACTGTAGGGCAGTATCTGCGCCCTTCGCGCGATCACCTGCCGATTGCGCGGTTCTATACGCCGGGTGAATTCCGCGAACTGCGGGAAGAGGCGCTGCGCTTCGGTTTCCGCCACGTCGAATCAGGGCCGATGGTGCGCTCGAGCTACCATGCGCACGAGCAAGCGGAGTCCACCTCCGCGCCGCGAGCGGTTTCATAGCGCGGCATGCTGACCGCGCTGCTAGTGGTGCTCGGGTTTTTCGCCGGATTGCTGGGAGCGTTGACCGGCATCGGCGGCGGTATTCTGCTTACTCCCATCCTCGCACTGCATTTTGGAGTTCCCATCCGGCAGGCTATCGGCACCAGTCTCGTAGCGGTAATTACGACTTCGGCTGCGAGTTCTTCGGTGCACCTTCAGCGCCACACCACCGACATTCGCCTCGGCATGACGCTGGAACTGGCAACTGCTTTTGGCGCGGCCGTCACGGCTTATCTGGTCGGCTACTTTAACCGCAATGTGCTTGAGGGACTGTTCGCCGGATTTCTGCTGTACAGTTCGACCACTATTTTGTTGCGCGGCGGCAAAGTGAAAGATGAGGAAGGAGATCAGGAAGAAGCGCCGGCCCGGAGCGACGGTATGACAGTGATTCCGCCGTACGAACCGCAGCACTATCCGCTCGGATTGAGCGCGTCGCTGGTTGCCGGCGGACTCTCTGGCTTGCTCGGCATTGGAGGCGGTCCGATCAAGGTTCCGGTGATGTACCTGTTTATGAATGTTCCGCTGATGGTGGCGACGGCTACATCGAATTTCATGATTGGAGTAACGGCGGCGGCCAGCGCCATCGTTTATTACCGCCGCGGAGACATCCTTGTGGAAGTTGCCGCGCCGCTGGCGGTCGGCGTATTTATGGGTTCGCTGCTGGGCGCGCGGATGGCGCCGCGCATTCAAACGAAGTATGTCGTTTATCTTTTAGTTGGGATCATGCTTTACCTCGCCGGTCATATGCTCGTGCACCTGTTCGCGGGAGGCGCAGCGTGAGTCAAGTGCGCGAACCTGATTTTGATCGCGTGGTCGCGCTGGTGCTGCGCGTGGGCGCATTCGGATGTTTCTTCATTATGCTGGCGGGATTGCTGGTTGGAGTTTTCGTTCCCGGCCACCTTCCGCAGGAAATTGAACGTGCGGGTGTGCTGCTCATGCTGGCTACGCCGGTGGTACGTGTCCTGGTTGCCGGCATTCTTTTTCTGCGCGAAAAAGACTGGAAGTACGGTGCGATCTCGTTGGGAGTGCTGACGATTCTGCTGCTGAGCGCGGTGTTTGGAATCGGAGAACACTAAGAAATTAGCCACGGATTTGCACGGATTCTCGCGGATAAAACTCTTTGAAGACTTTCTGGCTTATCCGTGTTAATCCGTGAAGATCCGTGGCAAAGACTTTAGCATTTTAGAAAATGTGCAGCTTGATGCTGAGGTACTTCTTGGGGTTTTCGCGGAAGGCTTTCAGCAGGTCGCGGCTCTCTGTCAGCATCTGGTTGGCATTGTTGTAGAGCGACTCATCCTTCAGGAATTTTCCTGCAGTGCCCTGGCCGGCTTGTAGTTCGCTGGTAATATCTGCGAGCTTGGTCATTGTGGTGTCGATCTTCTTCGCCAGTTCTTCGTCGTTGAGCAACCTTCCAGCGGTTCCCTTGCCTGCGCTCAAGTTCTCGCTCACCTTTTTGAGGTTGGCGATGGTCTCGTTGGCATTGTTGTAGAGCGTAGGATCTTTCAGGAATTTTCCGGCCGTGCCTTTGCCTTGTTGCATGTCGTCGGCCACGGCATTGATTTTGTCGAGTGTGGCGACAAATTTGTCATAGGCATCGGTCTTGTTGATCAGTTCTCCTAGGCTGCCTTGTCCCTTGGCAATTTCGTCGACCACGGTTTTGAGTTCCGCCACCGTTTCCGAGAACCGGTCATACAGCGTGGGATCGTAAATCAACTTGCCGAGAGATCCCTTGCCACTTTCCGCGAAGGCCAGAATGCGGTCGGCGCGCTTGAGCAGCGCGTCCATGTTCTCCAGCGTGCTCTGGCTCGAGCGCACGACTTCGTTGAAATCCGGATGGATGCGAGTGGGAAGCGTGTCGCCATCCTGCGCAGGCGGGCCGATGGCCTGCGCGCTGTCCATATCCATGAAAGTCTCGCCGAGCACGCCGGCGGTTTCGAGCGACGTCTTCGTATCTTTGCGCAGGTTGAACCCGTACTTGGTGCTCACCTTCATGACAACTTCGACGGGCGTGACCTGCTTGTCTCTGTCCGGGACAATAACAATGTGAACGACATTGCCGATATCCACGCCGTTGAGCCGCACCGGAGCGCCCGGCCGCAACCCTTCCGCGTTATCGAAGTACGACTTCAGAGTGATTCGCTTGGAGAACAAGCCTCGAGTTCCGGACATCAGAAACAAAAGGAAGGCCAACACGATGCTGGCAATAATCACCGTCAGGCCGACGCGAAGTTGCGACCATTTGATCTGCTGTTGGCTTGGCAAATGATTTCCCCGGATCGAGGTATCCGCCGTTTCCGGCGGCACGGAACAGCGACGCCCATGCTGTCCCTTCGCTGCATCATAACAAAATCGGACGGCGAGTCCTAAACGCGCTGCGATCGAAGGCTCGGGAGCAGCAACAGAGCGACGATATAGGCCGCAACTCCGCAGGCCAGCGTCACGTTCAAGCCAAACTGAATCGCGATCACCATCGCCAGCACGGAGCCCAGCACGCTGGCGGCGGCATTCATCGCCCAGGCCCACTCCACGGCGTTTCCTTCAGTATCTGCCCCGGGAACATCGACAACCGGGCCCCCAGCCAGCGCGCGTAAACCCGTCGGAAACGGCATCCCCATCACGAATCCAAGCGGAGCTAACAAAATCCCGCTAACGGCGATGCGCGCGTAAAGTCCTAATCCAACCCATGCCTCCAACCATCGCGGCAGAAAAAAAACGTCAACGAGAAGTGCGGCGACGACCAGCACAATCGGCATCCAAGCCATTTCTGTTCGTGGAAGCCAGCGGCGCGAGAACAGGCTTCCGGCGCCGCTCGACAGCATCAGCAGGAAGATGACTACGGTCAGAGCATAAGTGGGATGCCCCAGAAAAAGCACGAAGCGCTGGATGAATGCAATCTCTACAAGAATGTACCCCAGACCCACCGCAACAAAATAAAGCAGCGGAAGCGGCGACTGGCGGCTGCTTCCCTGCAGCGCGAGCGGCAAAATCAGGAACGCCAGTACCGCCGCAATAGAAATGATCAGCACTAACAGCAGCACCAGCACTCCCAGGTTCACCTTCCAGTCGATCCCTTGCCGCAGACCCTGCTCGCTAAGAATTTGCCCGGCTTTGAGCGTGAAGAAAAAAAACGGAGCGTTATCGTTGACCGGAGCGACGTTATACGCATAGCTCTGCGCGAAGCGGTAAGGATCGTTGCTCGCGATCAGATCGCCGAACGGATTTTTTACCGGACTCGAAGGCATGTACAGCGGGGCAAGTTCTCCCACATGTTCGTCGAAATGAGCCTGCACTGCGGCTTCTTCCTCCGCGGTGAAAGCGGTTTTCTTGGCCAGCACCACGACCGCGATTCCGTCTTCATCGAGCGGACCTTGCGAAGCCACAATAAAGTTGCGCGCTGGGTTGGCAATGCCAAGGCTGTGCAAGGCTTGCATCGCGACCGCAACTACGCGCAGAGCCTCGCGAGGCTGGCGAAACTCCCAGCGCGTGATGGCAATCATGCCGCCGGGTTTGAGATGGTCGAAATATTCGCGGAAGGCTTCCACGGTATAAAGATTGTTTTCACTCAGCGCGAAAGCGCCCGCCGCAGTCGAAGCCCAGGTGTCGACCAACGTCATCTGCACAACATCGAACCGCTGCGGCGTGGAGCGCAGGTAAGACCGGCCATCGGTCACGTGAATGTGCACATCCGGACGTTCGTAGAGATGCAGCGAGTAATCGGCGTAGCGCCCGCGCATAACGGTATCGGCAATGATGGGATTAATTTCAATGCCAGTCACGCTGGGACTGCCGTTTGCCACGGCGCGCAACACGTCCACGCCGCCACCTGGGCCAATAATCGCGAACTCTCCGTGCGGGCGCAAAACATTGGCCAGCGCCGGCGGAGCCGACATGAGATCGCTCTGCCACTTCGAGCCGCGCCAGTGTGCGAGATCGCAATTCATAATGTAAGTGGAAGCGTCGGCGTCGATGACAATGGCCTTGGCTTGTCCCTGACGATCCACTTCCACACGCGACAGCGCATTCCAGCGGGCAAATTCTACCCACGAGCGGTCGCGAAACACGCCTTTCGCATAGATGACATCAATCAACTGGCTGGAATGGTTCGCCGCGATCAGGATTACGAGCAGAGCTGCCAGGCCGCCTGCGATCGTGCGCGCGCGTGCGGATGCTGCCCAAATCATTCCGGCGCCAGCCATGGCAACGGCTGCGGCCAGAATCGTATTCGGTCCACCGATCCAGTTCAGCAGCGGAACCACGGCTACGCACGCCAGCGCTCCGCCGCACAGATCGGCTCCGTAGAGCCGCGAGACGCGCCAGGTCTCGCGCGCAAAGACCACAGAGAACAGCAATCCAGTCAGAAAGAAAGGCACGGCAGCCGCCAGATAAAGAACGCTCAGGTGAAGAAAATTCTCTCCCGTCACGGTGAGCGCAACCGGCACGTGCAGCACGATCTCCAGAACCAGCAACACCAGCACGGAATTGCACGTACACAAGCGCGCCGCCAAAGTGCGCGTGCCGGCGCTGGCGAGGCGCTTCTTCAGTAGATAGGCAAACACGCCACCGGCGCCGAGTCCGAGCAGCGCAATCGAAATCGCGAGGAATGCGAAATGATAGAAAAGCACCACAGAGAACAATCGAGTGAGCGACAGTTCCAGCAACAATGCCGCAAAGCTGGTGAGGCCCAGCCCAGCAAGCAGCGTGCGTTCGGGGATCACATTGGATGTGGATGAGTGAACGGTCGCAGGTGCCTGAAGGGTCGCAGACATGATGAATTGAGATTTGCCAGTCTAGCAGAAGGTCCGCTGGAATGCGGCCTTCACACAACGAACTGTCATCCCGAAGCGTAGCGAGGGATCCTGGTTCTTGCCAACGCAACAACATGAACGGCGCAGGCAGAAACCAAGGTCCCTCGCTTCGCTCGGGATGACAAACGTAAGGCTTCACACCAACGTCTAGCTCTCCAGAATCACCTGCGCAATGGCCTGTTCGGAAGTGTGCGAAAGCGACAGCGCTGCATTCTTCACGCCCAGCTTTGCGGCGATCTCGCCGGCTTTGCCGTGAAAAATTATGGTCGGTCGACCTCCGGGCATGCGGGCGACTTCGCAATCGCGCCAGCGCACGCCGTGGCTCCAGCCCGTGCCCAGAGCCTTCATCGCCGCTTCTTTGGCGGCGAATCGCGCGGTATAGCGCTCGACACGGTTTGCCTTCGAGTCGCAATAGCGGATTTCGCCCTCGGTATAAATGCGGCGAAGAAAGCGATCGCCAAAGCGCGCAATCGATTGCCGGATGCGCGGAACTTCCGCGATATCGATGCCTGTGCCAAGAATCATATTTTCGCTACAGCAGCCGGTCGCCGCGGTAAATCAATTCGCCATCCACCATGCGCGCTTCTGAGGTCAGCTTGTGATTTTTCGCCGGGCCGGTCGCGTCAATATGCATCACTTCATGTCCGTGAGCCAACAGCCAGTCAGAAATCAGCATGCGATGGCAGCGGAAGTATACGCGCTCGGCGCACATGTAGGCGGTGCGTGATGTCTCAGCCAATGAAACCAACTCGGCCATCGCGTTTTCGAATTCCTGCGAGAGCATGTAGTCGGCATAATTACGAAAGCTGTCATTGCGAAGCGCCACATTCGGAGAGTCGTCGCGAATTTTCTTCCGGTAGCCACCGAGCGCCTTCATCCAGACATAACGGCTTCCGGCCACAGGCAAACTTTTTTCCAGAGATTCGCGATTGAAGTACGGCAGTCGGCGCGACATCGGGAACGCGCGGATATCGACCAGCGTTTCAATCCCATGCGCCTGCAGCGTCTCGATTAACTCATCAAGCGAGCGGGTCGAATGTCCAATTGTGTAGAGCGTAGCCACAAATGTGGGAGGGTAACCTAGTCCGAACTTGATGCTCAGAAAAGGCTAATCCATAATTGAATACTCCAAGTATGGCCGCGAGATCTCGACGATCCTGTCGTCCAGATTCTCAATGGTTGAATCTGGACTTGCATCGACGTTGGCACGGGAAAACTCCACGTCGACCTTAATGTAAGGGCAGTGTTTATAGACGTATCTTCTACGCGTACGCGTGGAGAGTCCACCCTCTACGGAAAATACCGTGACAAGATCCCTCCGTGTCATTCCCGGCTTAATGGTCGCGATGGAGCGCATCACGTGATCGATCCAGTTCGTGTGCTCCTGGTCGATCCGCGCCTCATCTCGGGCATCGACAATACTCTCCTGCGCCGGAGCGCCAGCGACCGTCATTATCAGTACAGCCAATAGTATCCAAGCCGGTTTTCGCATGAGAGATCTCCTTCCACAAAAACTTATTGATCTCGGCCAAGCGTCGCGAGAGATTTTTCGATCGCCGCATCCTGCTCCGGGAACACTGTGCGCAGATCGAGCAGCACGCGACCTTCATCGACTCGCGCGATGATTGGAGGATCCCAACTGCGCAAGCGCGCCACGAGTTCGTCAGCACTGAGGCCTTCGCAAGTCAGCGCCAGCAAGCGCGTGGGCAGAATTGAAGATGGGGCAGCTCCGCCGCCGAGGATCGACTCACCATCGACGATTTCAACTCTTAATTTCGGCGTCGCAATTCGCGCCGCCAGCGCTTCCGCTCGCTCGCCGATTGCGTCTTTGGTGAGACGCATCATGCGCAGCGTCGGAATCTCATCGTGATCGTGCTGGACGTAGGCAAGCAGCGTCGCTTCCAGCGCGGCGTAAATAAGTTTATCCACGCGCAACGCGCGGAACAGAGAATTCGATCGCATGCGCGCGATGAATTCCGAAGCACCGCTAATCAACCCAGCCTGCGGACCGCCAAGCAACTTGTCGCCGCTATAAGTAACGATGTCGACGCCGGCGCGCAGGCTGTCGAGCACTCCCGGTTCGCCGCTGATTCCAATCGAGCGCAAGTCAAACAGAGCGCCGCTGCCCAAGTCTTCCATCAGCGGAATGCCGCGCTTGCGCGCAAGCGCGACCAGCTCAGCCGTGGACGCCTGCTCGGTAAAACCCGTGATCTCGAAGTTCGAGCGATGCACTCGCAGCAGGAGACGCGTTCGATCAGTGATGGCCTGTTCGTAATCGGCAGCGCGGGTGCGGTTGGTCGTGCCGACCTCGCGCAGAATTGCTCCCGACTTGGCCATCACATCTGGGATACGGAACGACCCGCCAATCTCGACCAGTTCGCCGCGCGATACGATAACTTCTCCGCCATCAGCCAGAGTGTTCAGAGCAAGCAGAACCGCCGCAGCGTTGTTGTTCACCACGATGGTAGAAACTGCTCGCGTGGAGACTTGCGTTAGTGCGGAGAGTGTTGCCGGTGTGGAGACAGCCGCCTCGGCTGTCCCGCCAGCGCGAAGCGCGGCGGCACTCGCCGGGGATTCCGTTCCAACCCAATCACTATTCAACAGTTTGCGAAACAGCCGGTCAACATGTACATCGCGCCTGCCGCGCTCTCCCGACTCCAGATCAAACTCCAGATTGGAATAACTCGCCGCAGTCTCGCGAATGTGTTCGATCGCCGCATCGCCCAGCGGAGCGCGGCCGAGGTTGGTGTGCAGGATCACTCCGGTAGCATTGATGAGGGGCCGAATTGAATAACTAAGCGACTGCCGAAGTTGCTTTTCAACCGCGACCGCCAGACCGGAGAGCGCAAGCTCTAGCGCACTCTCATCCAGCAATCCTGATGTGATTTCTTCTCGCAGACGGGCCAGCACGACGCGCACCGCGTCCACAGCCGAATCGCGGCCATAACTCGCCGCGAGTGAACTGAGCGCAGCTGCGGCAATCACCTCATTCACGGAGGGAAGCTTGCGATAAAGATCCGAGAGCGCGGCGTTTTTCACGGGGAGATTATCCCACGAAGAGAAGTATTGCGCATCGCTGCTCCTTTCAGTCGCGTGTTATAGCGTGTGCAGATACGCGAGCAGATCCTGCATGGCTTGAGCGTCCAAAGTCTGGCTGTAACCGGGCATTTCGTGACGGCCGTAGCGGATGATTTCGCTGACGCGCTCGTCATTCGCCGGAAGTCCGCTCATCGGAAGGTACGGATGCTGGAATATTCCCTTGAGTCCCGGACCTTTTTTCCCTTTGGTGGAATAAGGGCGATGACAGCGGTCGCAGTAGTTGTCGTATAGCTTGCGTCCGGATATCTGTTGGGGATTAAGGCCGAGTTCAGCGTCTGATTTGCGACGCTCAATATCACAAGCTGTGAGTGCAGCGAGCGCAAGGAATGCGGCCAAGAAAACTGTGATGGAATGCCAACGGTCTGAGAAACTGTGGCAGCGCTGAGAGTCGATTGCTTTTATCATTCGGATATTTGTCGTCGCTCGTTACCACGTTGCTCATGGCACGTTCGCGCTATTTGGGCGCAGTTTCCCACAGCCGCCGCGATTCCGCTCGACTTACAATGATAGAGGAAAGTTGCGAAGCCATGCCAGTTGCTGTGAAGCGAGTGTATGAAGCGGCGTCGCGCTCCGACGGAGCGCGCGTTCTCGTCGACCGCTTGTGGCCGCGCGGCCTGCGAAAAGCTGACGTCGCTTTGCAGGAATGGCTCCGCGATCTTGCTCCCTCTGACGCGCTGCGGAAGTGGTTTCACGAGCGGCCGCGACAATGGGCGCTCTTTCGCAAACGTTACCTGAAAGAATTGGCGGGGCCGGAACCCGAACAAGACTTGCAGAAACTCTACAGCCTCGCCCACAAGAGGAAGAATGTCACGCTCTTGTTCGCCTCGAAGAACCTTGAGCACAACAATGCGGTTGTGCTTAAGGAACTGCTCGAAGGCATGCGCAAACCGCCAACTGGCACAGGTCCCGGCGCGCTGCGGAGCCTGCGCATGCGGGATGCGGCGGTCCGTCGCCGGTAGTTGATTCGGGCTTTCGGCTTCGGGCTTCGGCCCACAAACCAGAACGCCTGAAACCGCGCCGAATCTATTCGGCTTGCCTCTCGAATTTCTTCCTTCATTTAGAATTTGGCGCATGAGGTCTGTCTTTCAGTGGAATCTTGGCGCTCGCACGCTCGAACTGGGTAAGCGGACTTTGATCATGGGTATCGTCAATGTCACTCCCGATTCTTTTTCTGATGGCGGACTTTATCTCGATTCGGAAAAGGCGATTGCGCATGCTCTTGGCTTGCTGGACGACGGCGCTGACATTGTTGATGTTGGTGGAGAATCGACGCGTCCTGGCGCGAAGGCTGCTGTGAGTGCGGAGGAAGAACTGCGGCGTGTGTTGCCTGTGATCACTGCGCTCAAGAAGCAACGCCCGAAAGCGCTGATCTCGATCGACACTTACAAAGCTAGCGTCGCTCGCGCGGCTGTAGCGAATGGCGCTGAGATCGTCAACGATGTCAGCGGGTTGCGATGGGATTTGCAGATGGCGAAAACCGTTGCCGAACTCAAGTGCGGAGTTGTGTTGATGCATATGCGAGGTCGTCCCGAAGAGTGGCGGAATTTGCCTGCGCCGAGCGATATTGTTCTGCTAGTCAAGCGCGAGCTTCGCGAATGGGTGGAATCGGCTGTTCTTGCGGGAGTGCGGCGCGAACGGATCGCGGTTGATCCGGGTTTCGGCTTCGGAAAAAATTTCGAGCAGAACTATCCGCTGCTGGCTCGATTTCAGGAGTTGCAATCGCTGGGGTTTCCTCTTGTGGCGGGGACGTCCAGAAAATCGTTCATCGGCCGCATGCTCGCGAAAGATGGAAAAGACGCTGCTGTTGCTGACCGGCTTTACGGCAATCTCGCGGCTCAGACAGCTTTGATCCTCAAAGGAGCGCACATCTTACGGACGCACGATGTGAAGGCGGCGGTCGAAGCGGCGCGCGTGGCTGATGTGATTCTCGAGGCTCGCTGAACCGGCGAGGCAAGCTCTGTAATCTGAAACGACGAAAAAATAAATTGATCACCGTGTCAGGGATCCTCCCGGTCTGTTTTGTCAGGGATGTGCCCTGTCTGTACCCACCACCGGGGTCCCCCCTCCCCACCCCCCTCGATATCTGGAATCATCGGGTTAGACATGTTTCTCCCTGTAAAATCTAGGGCCTACAGGACTTAGGTACTAAAATCTAGAAAACAAATAACTTAACGACGGTGCCAGCGGCTTTCATCCCGGCTTTCACGCCTCGAGCTATGATTGCGCGATTTGATTTTGCGCGCAAGGTCAGATGTCGCAATGGGGCTGTGGAAATCTCTGGGCGCTTGCGGAGCCTGCTACCATCGGCGCATGTTTAATTTTGGGAAACCGAAATCGGCTGGCGACTGGATCGTTCACATCGCGGGCGGCATTGTCGCGATACTCCTTGTCGCGTGGATGCTTCGGATGTATGTACTGTGAGGGTGCTCGACCAGTCGATGAGTGCTATGGCGATATTTCGCCAAACATTGCCTGCGCGTGATCCCCGCTGTCGAAAACACACCTGTGTGACGAAGGTGCCATTCCCGAATGTTGTTTGCGTTCCAATTGGCCTCATGATAAGTTTTCCCGTGCAATAAGAACCCGGCGCACTACTCCTCCCTTTTCAATCTTGAACTTCCCAGAGGTACGACGATGCGCAGATGTATGCCAGATCGCCTTATCGGGATCCTCCTCACGGCCGTCGCCCTGATTTGTGTTTCGAATGGCCCCGCCGTAGCCCAGGAAGTGATCCTTCACCAGTTCGTCAATCTCGCGCAGGGTGCGTTTCCGGGAGGCACGCTGGTCGCCGATACTTCAGGCAACTACTACGGCACAACGACCTATGGAGGTTCTTACGGCTTCGGCGTTGTTTTTGAGTTGACGCCGAAATTTTCCGGTAAGTGGCAGCAGGAAGTTCTGTATAACTTCACCGGTTCGACCGATGGCGCGCAGCCCAATAGCCTGGCCATCGACGCCGATGGCAACCTGTTCGGGACTACATCGGGAGGTGGCGACGGTACGGGCGACGTCGGCAATGGTGTCGCATTCAAACTGTCCCGCGGCGCGCACAACGCCTGGACCGAAACGGTGCTTCACGTCTTTGGCAACGACGTCGGCGGCTACAACCCGGCCGGCATTGTGCTCGATTCGGCGGGAAACGTATACGGCACTGCCGGCGGCGGGATCTACAACAACAATTCCTGCCTCGGCTACTGCGGACTCATTTACCGTCTCAGTCCGTCGGGCCGTGGCTGGACCGAAACCGTCCTGTACAAGTTCCGAGGCCAACACGACAGCGCTTTCCCCAGGCCACAGTTGACGATCGACGCGTCCGGGAATCTATATGGGTCGACCGAGGCGGCACCAGATCCCACTGTATTTGAACTCAGCCCCGGCTCAAATCAATGGACGGAAACCACCCTCTTCACCTTTAACGATAACGCCGCGTCCAACTTTGTATTGCTTGATTCTTCCGGCAACATCTACGGAACTTCCTACGAGGGCGGGCATGGCTCCGGGCTCGTTTTCGAACTGGTTCGCGGATCGAGCGGACAGTGGACCGAGTCCATCCTCTACACGTTTGCGAGCGGGGCGAGTGGGGCCTTTCCAAATGGAATCACTTTCGACAGTGCGGGGAATCTGTACGGCACAACCGGTTCGGGTGGCTCCGGATGCTCGACCTGCGGCACCGTTTTCAAGCTCACGCCCAGCGCCGGTAGCTGGAACGAGACCATCCTTCACAATTTCACGGGCGGAACTGACGGCCAGTTGCCCGAGGGACCAGTGCTTCTCGATTCTGCCGGAGATGTAATCGGCACCACGTATGAGGGCACAGAGGCCAATGTGGGCAGCGTCTTTGAACTCGCCGCCGGCACTTACGCGGAGACCCGGACTTACAGTTTTCCGGCGACCGACGGCGACGACGCCCTAGCCGGTCTGGTGGCCGACTCAGCCGGAAATCTATACGGTGTTGCCGCCGAAGGCGGCGTCAATCAATGTCCTAATGGCGGTGCTATCGGTTGCGGTTCTATCTTCAAACTCTCTCATCTTGCCAACGGCACCTGGCAGCGTACAGTGCTCCACAACTTCACTGGCGCGCAACACGGAGACGGCGACCTTCCCTATGGCGGCCTTGTATTCGATGCGGCCGGCAATTTATATGGGACAACGTCGAACGGTATTTACGGAGGTGGCACCGTATTCGAGCTGTCGCCGACGGCGTCCGGCGGGTGGGATTTCCGCACGATCTACACTTTCGGCTCGTATCCTAACGACGGTACCAACCCGTGGGGCACGTTGGTTGTCGATGCGGCCGGCAATCTCTATGGCACAACCATCGGCGGCGGAAATGGCGGCTACTGCGGGAGTGGCTATTGCGGCACCGTGTTCAAGCTGTCTCCTGGCAAAAACAATAAATGGACGGAAAGCATCATCCACAATTTTCAAAGTTCGCCCGATGGTTTTTTCTCCACTGCAGGACTGACCATGGATGGCGCAGGAAATCTGTACGGCACAACCTCGGAGGGCGGGCTTTACGGAGGCAATGGCCTTGGCTACGGCGTGGTCTTCGAGCTTTCCCCGAACTCCAGTGGCACGTGGACGGAAAGCATTCTCTACAGTTTCACAGGTGGCAGCGATGGCAACGGTCCTCACGGCGGCGTGATTCTCGATTCGTCGGGGAATCTCTACGGCACAACCGTCTTGGGTGGACCTGAGCCTGCCTGCGGCGAGGGATGCGGAGTTGTCTACGAACTGACGCCCGCTGGCGGTGGGTCTTGGAACGAGACTGTGATCTACTCGTTCGCCGGTTATCCGGATGGGTATGCACCGCGCGACACTCTGACCTTCGACGCCGCCGGAAACTTGTATGGAACGACGTCGGGAGGAGGCACGTCAGGCACCAGCCTTTGCTCTTACAGCGGCTGCGGCACGGTCTTCAAACTCACACCCTCGGCTTCAGGCTGGAACGAATCGGTTCTCTACAGCTTCAAAGGTCCGTTGGCAGACGGCAGCACGCCGTACGGCGGCGTCATTCTTGACTTTGGCGGAAACATCTACGGAACGACCAGCACGGGCGGGTTGAACGGAGAGTATTCCGGGAGCGGCGGGG
>JBEKJF010000101.1:0-13524 GCA_050011375.1 Candidatus Sulfotelmatobacter sp. | reverse complement strand
CGTCCACCGCGACATTAAGCCTGCCAACATCTTCGTCACCAAGCGCGGCCACGCCAAGGTTTTGGATTTCGGTCTGGCCAAGCTCGCGCCGCCTCTCACTTCGACCAGTCAGGCCGCCTCGGCCAACACTGCCAGTATCCACGAACAGGAGCTGACCAGCCCCGGCTCCACGCTCGGAACGATCTCTTACATGTCGCCGGAGCAGGCCCGCGCCAAAGATCTCGACGCCCGCACCGACCTCTTCTCTTTCGGCGTGGTTCTGTATGAGATGGCCACTGGCACCATGCCCTTTCATGGCGGCAGCACCGCGGAGATATTCAAAGCCATTCTCGATTCAGTGCCCATCCCGGCCGTGCGCTTCAATCCAAATGTTTCTCCGGATCTGCAGCGCATCCTCGACAAAGCACTGGAGAAAGATCGTGTCCTCCGCTATCAAAGCGCGACTGATTTGCGCACCGATCTGACGCGTCTCCAGCGCGCCGCACAGTCCGGCGCCGTGTCGAGCGTCTCCACGGTGATCGACTTAACCCCGCCTACGCTCTCTTCGTCAGTGCCAGCAGCAGTCGTATCAGCCGGTCCGCGCAAGAAGATGGCCGCCGGCATCGCGGCGGTCTTGCTCGTCGTCGCTGCGGTTGTCGGCGTCTACTTCCTGCGCAAACAATCCGAGACCCGAAAAATCAATTCCCTGGCCGTACTACCGTTCGTCAACGCCACGTCCGATACTGGCAATGAATACCTCAGCGACGGCCTCACGGAGAGCCTGATCGGCACGCTTTCGCAGCTGCCCGACTTGCGTGTGCTGGCGCGCAGCACCGTCTTCCGCTTCAAAACGAATCAGGATGACCCTCGCCAGATCGGCCAAACTTTGCAGGTGGGAGCAGTCCTTACCGGCCGCGTCACGCAACATGGCGGTGACCTTAGCATTCACGCTGAACTCGTCGACACGGCCGATGGCACCGAACTGTGGGGTGCGCACTATGAATGCAAGCCCGCGGACGTCACCCAGGTGCAGAGCCAGATTACTCGTGATCTTTCCAACCGGCTGCGCCCCACGAAAGCGCCGCAAAAGCTGGGGAGCGCAGGCACCTCGAATCCGGAAGCCTACCGGCTCTATCTCGAAGGCCGCGAGCGTTGGTATGGTCGAACCGCGTCTGGCCTCAAGAAGAGTATTGATTTATTCCAGCAGGCGATCGCGGCCGATCCTAACTATGCCCTAGCCTATGCCGGCCTTGCCGACTCCTACAACATTGCCCCCGGCTACTTTCCAATTGCTCCCAAGGAAGCCGCACGGCTGGCCGATCAAGCCTCGCGTAAAGCTCTGGAACTGGATGACACCCTGCCAGAGGCCCATGCTGCGCGCGCGGCAACGCTAGCCACGGCTTGGAAGTGGAGCGAGGCCGCGCCTGAATTTCAGCGCGCCATCGCCCTGAACCCCAACAACTCCGCTGCCCACTACTTTTACGCCCTGGCCTATCTCATTCCAGAAAACCGCCTCGAGGAGGCCGAGGCCCAATACCGCACGGCTTTATCGCTTGACCCTCTTTCTTCCATCGTGAATACAAATTATGCGGTCATGTTAATGGAGGCCAAACGCTACCCCGAATCGCTGGCGCAGTTTCAGAAGGTGATCGAGCGCGACCCTAACTTTGTTACAGCGCACTACAGGCTTTCACAGCTGTATGCGACGACCGGCCGCTTTCCCGAAGCGGTCGCCGAATTCCACAAGGTATTGTCGAAAACCACCACAGTTACGGACGACGCTAAAGGCTATCTTCAATTAATGTTGACCCTCGAGGGCTCCGACCGTTCCGGCGCCGTGGCCGTAGCATCGGCACTCGCCGGAGACAAAGATCAAGCCTTCCAGAACTTGGAGAAAGCCTACACCGATGGCGACAACGAACTCCTAATCTCCATTCGCTATCCCGCACTGGACACTCTCCGTACCGATTCCCGCTATGCCGACCTGATGCGCCGCTTCGGATTGCCCCAGTAGCGCAATCGTAGCGCACTCCAGCCCGAAGGGTGGCATGTGAAAGCCCGGCCCGGCAGTGCTGGGGTGCGGTGGAAAGATGGAACAAGTCCCGGAGGGACGGCACAAAGCCCGGCACTTTCGGGCCGTTTGCTTTCCCTTCCTTTTAGAGGAGAATGCTCAGAAGCCGCACGCAGTTGCGTTGCATCATCCAAAGAGCGGCGATCATAGAGGCCAGCATGAACACCGGGGAACCCGCGAGATCAAAACAAAATCAAGATCAGAATCAGGACGAAGATGAAGCCCGCAGAATCCGCCGCCTGCAAGTCATGATGAGCATGGTCACATCGGTGATCAGCCAGGATCCAGGCCTCACGGTCGAAGAAGCCTCAGAGCTAGCCGCAGGCGCGAAGCGAGCCGCGCTGGCCATGTTTCCCGACAAAGAGCTGGCTTACGATCTGCTCTACAAACCCCGCCTCCAGCGCCTGATGCGAGAACGCTACCGCTTGCAATAGGCCCCACCCGTGTAACCCCGTGTCCCCCGTGGTTAAAGATTTTGACCTTACTCATCCACCACAGAATTCCGCAAAGTTCCCACTCCCTCAACCGAAACCTCCATCAAGTCTCCAGCCACAACGGGTCCCACGCCCGCCGGAGTTCCCGTAGCAATCAAGTCGCCCGGAAAAAGCGTCAGAGCCTGCGCGATATAGCGAATCACCACATCCAAGGTAAAAATAAAATCCCGAGTATTTCCCGCCTGACGCACCGCGCCATTCACTCGCGTCTCCACGCCAACGCCTGCCCAAGGATCTATATCCGCAGCCTCCACCACGACCGGCCCCACCGGACAAAAAGTGTCGCACCCCTTGGCCCGAACCCACTGCCCATCTTTTTTCTGCAGATCGCGCGCGGTCACATCGTTAAGGCAGGTGTAGCCAAGAATGTAGGGCCGCACATCTTCATCGCTAGCCGGCTGATAGCAGGTCTTCCCCATCACCACGCAAAGCTCGCCTTCATAATCCACGCGCTCCGAAATCTTAGGCCGCCGCACCACGCCTCCCGGAGCAAGCAGCGAAGAACTCGGTTTGAAAAACAGCAACGGCTCCTTGGGAACTTCATTGCCGAGTTCCGCCGCATGTTCTCGATAGTTGCGCCCTACGCAAACGATCTTCGATGGACGCACCGGCGGCAACAGCACGGCCTCTTCCAGCGCGATCGGCTCAATACGCCGCGTGCGCAAACCCTCCACGTCGCCGTCAGACTCTTCCGGAGCCGTAAGCAAAATCCGCAGAATCGAGTCGCGCCCAGCAACCGACTCGACCAGCCCATACTGAGCCTCACCATTCAGTTGAAACCGGCAATATTTCATAAAAGCTATCTAACCACGCATCCCTTAACTCTGTCACTAGAAGCAAGAGCGCACTCAACTCTGTCATTCCTGAGCGGAGAAACGCTCTCAGCGAAGCGGAGCGCGTTTCGGAGTCGAAGGATCCCTCTCAGTTTGTCCAGCTTCCGGCCGCGCAAGGCGCTTCTATAAAAGCCCGCGCGCTACTCAGCCCGCACCTTCAATTACAAATTACGCAACTGCAAAATTCCTAAGGCGCGCTCTCGCTAGCTTCCTCCGACCGCGCACTCTCATTCCCATGCAAATCCACAGCCGACACCGAATAGAAGTAAGTCTTCCCAGACACTACCTGCGAATCCCGAAACGCCGGAATCTTCACCGGCGCTGTATTCACCTTAACCGCCGCGGAACTCTCCTCATGCCGGTAAATGTTGTATCCATCAAGGTCCGCGTCAGTCACCGGAGACCAAATCAAATCAATAAACGGCTGCTGCCCCGGGCCGGAGTAAACCGCCTGCAACCCCGAAGGCACCGCGGGAGGAAACACATCATGCGCCCACACCTTCACTTCCGGAGTGTCTTCACCTTCCACTTGTACCGTCGGCCTCCCCGCAGCCTCAACCACGCTCACGGCGGTCCCTCGATAGAAATATGTCTTCTCCCACTCGAAGGTCTGATCAAGAAATGAATTCGAATTCTTCGTTCCGCCAGACCCGGCGGCACACTCGGTGACATCAATCTCCGCAATTCGAGTAGCGTTAGTGCTCAACTCAGAATGCCGGTAGATCCGAAACAAATATTTCACGCCGGTTCGTGTGCTCGAAGCCGGTGGACAATCCCAAGAGATCAGCACGCCCTGACCGGTAGCACGAGCGGCGAAATCACTGAAAGGGAGTAACACAGGAACCAGCGGTACTCGCGCCAGATTCGAAACTCCGGCCCCGCGTTCCGCAGTATTCAGAACTTCTACCGAATAAGTCGCAAACCCAGTAGGACTTGCCTGTTCAATCGCCGAAGGCAAAGTGTCAATAAAGCTGGCGGTTAGTTTTTTCGCAAACGATGACTTATTCTTCGCCGCAAAGTCCGCCGGCGGCTCGACCTCCGCAATCGGCGCGTCACACTGTTTCAGAGCAGGGTCAAGCTTAGTAGCGTCGACGCTTCTGCAGACGCGAGTCTTTCCCAAATACCGCACCCTCTGCCGGTCTGTAGTTCGCCCCGGCATTGTCCAGGTAAGCGTGACCGTATCGCCCTTGCGCGCGGCGCGCAGATCAGATGGAGCCTTGGGCACCTCGAGTGAAGGGGGCATCGGTGGCCCCATCTGAGCACACCCCGTCAACCAAACCAACGCTCCCAACGCCAGCAGAAAATGTAGTTGTAGAACCTTCATGCGCAGAAAATAAGACTACATCAGGACGGAGGTCGCAAGCGAAAAGGTTTACCCCGTGTTCCTCTGTGTCCTCTGTGTTGAAGGTTTTTTGAGCGATATACAAGCCGAGAGGAAATTCATGCAATTCCGCCGTCCGAATTACGGAAGGCGCACAGGCGCGATCCCGGTGGGCGGCTCTTCTCGAAGCCGGTAACCACTCTCGTGGGTTTTCATCATCAAGGCTGCCAGATTGAGAATGCGCTGCGCAGCGTGCTCTGGGCTGACACCGCGCGCGTGGATATTCGACACGAGGTTCCGGTTGGCGTCAGAATCTGAAGCATTCGGACGATATGCCATGTAAGCGGAGAGGCTTTCGGCGGTTGCCAGGCCGGGGCGCTCGCCAATCAGAAGGATCACAACTGTGGGCTGCAGCAACTCGCCAAGATCATTGAGAATGCCCACTCGGCAGTGGTGAATCACCGGTATCGAACTGAGGCTCCAACCGCTAGCCTGCGCCCCGTCGCAGAGCAACGGCAATAGCCGCGGGATTTGCGTTTTGATGGCAGTTACGGAGAGCCCATCGCCGATTGCAATCTGCAAATATTGCTCGGGAGCGCAATGGTTTATCAGTTCAGCGCGGGACGGTTCATTCAGGCGACGGCCTAAGACCGGGCGCAGAAGATATTCATCTTTGCTGGCTGCCTGGGAAAAGACCTCAAATAGATTCCACCTGCGCACGAAATCCTCGCCGAGATCCGCGACCAGATTTAGTTCCGCGCGAACGGCGTCGCGAGCGGCGGCATGCGCTTCGCGCAGATCCAATTGAGTGTTCGTTCGATACGCTGCTCCGCTGCGGCCTGCGAGAAGGCGCGCGGGGGTTTGCGCGCGCAGCTTCTTCAATAGCTCGGGCAAATCGTGCGGCGAGGCGAGTTGCTTTTCATTCCTATTTTGATTTCTCTCTTCTCCGTCTTTAGCGTCCTCGCGAGTCATTCAGATCGCTTTCTCCAGAGATGACTCCAGGCCGCGCATCAGCTGTTTTCGCGCGGATGAATCTAGAGATGCTGGTTCGTCACCGCGATAGATTCCCATGTTCTGAAGCCACGCGAGAAACTCCGGTGCGGGATGAAGATGAAAGAGTCGGCGTGCGGCCAACGCGTCATGATAGCTGGTCGATTGATAATTCAGCATCACGTCGTCGGAACAGGGAACGCCCATGAAATAGTTGCAACCCGCCGCGGTCAAGAGCAGCAGCAGGTTGTCGGCGGAATTCTGGTCGGCGGCGGCGTGATTGGTGTAGCAGACGTCGCAACCCATCGGCAGCCCGAGCAGCTTACCCATGAAGTGATCTTCGAGGCCAGCACGAATAATCTGCCGCTCGTCCGCCAAATATTCAGGACCGATGAATCCCACGACGCTGTTAACGAGAAATGGCTGGAAGGCGCGCGCGACTCCGTATGCGCGAGCCTCGATCGTGAGTTGATCAACCCCGTGATGCGCCTCAGCGGAGAGAGCGCTGCCCTGGCCGGTTTCAAAGTACATGACTTGATCGCCCGCCCAGCGAACATCCCGCTGGCGATGATGCTCGAGCACCTGCTGTTGGCCTTCGCGCAGCAGGTTCAAAGTGATTCCGAAGCTGCGATTGGCCGCTTCCGTGCCGGCGACTGACTGGAAAAGAAGGTCGACTGGTGCTCCTTGATTTAGCGCGGCGAGTTGCGTGGTCATGTGCGCCAGGCAACAAGTCTGCGTCGGGATTTCGTAAGCGTCGACCAGCCGATTCAGAGCGATGAGAATCGAACTGACCGTGGCTACCGAATCCGTCGCGGGATTCACGCCGATCACCGCGTCTCCACAGCCGTACAGCAGTCCTTCGAATGCCGATAGGAGAATGCCTCCGATGTCGTCGGCGGGGTGATTGGGTTGCACGCGGATGCCGAGCACTCCGCGCTCGCCCATGGTATTACGGCAGCGCGTGACGTTGCGAATTCTGGCGGATGCCAGCACGAGATCTTTGTTGCTCATCAACTTGGCTACAGCGGCGGCGATTTCAGGGATGATAGCGCGTTGCACATTTTGTATCTGAAGATCTGTGGTGGCGTCATCCAGAAGGAACTCGCGAAACTCTCCTACGGTCATGCTTGCGAGGGCCCGGAAAGCTTGCTGGTCGCGGGTTTCGAGGATCAGGCGCGTTACATCGTCGCTGTTCGGATCGATGAGTGGCCGCTGGACTATATCGTCGAGAGGCAAGTCGGCGAGTTTTCTTTTTGCAGCGACTCGTTCCCGTTCCGATCGCGCGGCGATCCCAGCCAACTGGTCGCCGGATTTCTCCTCGTTGGCTTTGGCGAACAGTTCGCGGAGGTCGGAGAAATCGAAGCGCTCGATCATGGGATTGCTTCTGCGCGGTACTCCATGTTACCGAAAAACTTGGCGCCGGGGGGTCGGATTTCTTTTGCTCTGGTGCAATCTTTCGTGCGTCAGGAAGAACTGCGTTTTGCCGGTGCCCGCACGCGGACAGGAGTGTCCGCGCCGCACACGGGCACTTCATGCCCGAAACTCCTTGATTGACGCGGCATTCGGCAGGTAGTAGGCTGCGTGAGGCTTGGTTCCCAAACTTGAGCCAGACTCCCAGGGGAAATCAATGAAAAAACTTTTTCGCATTTCAGCTGCCGCCTTATTGGCGATGGCTTGCACTTCTTGCGCGTGGGCGCAATGGTCTTCTGATCCGATGGTCAACCTCGCGCTGGCCGCCAACCCGAATGGTAGCGATCAGGTGCAGCCTAAACTTTTACCGCTGAAACAAATTGGCTGGTACTCGAGCTGGTTCGATTCGAATCCGGCTACTTCGCATCCGCAGGGTTATGACGTTTTCTATCAGCGCTTGAGCTCCGGCGGAGTGCAGAAATTTCCGCAGGGCGGCATTATGGTTGCGGACCTCACGAACAGCTCTACTGAAGACTACGGCCTTGGCATTGACACCGCGGGCGATGCGCTCATCGCGTTCCTCGACACGCGGGAAGGAATCTCGAATCAGCAAATCACGGCCGCGAAAATGGCGCCGGATGGCGACGCGCTCTGGGGACGGCATGGCGTGCAACTGACCAGCGGATCGGACTTCAACGCTGCGCCGAAGATTGTGGGCACGAGCGATGGATACATTGTGGTGGCATGGACCAGCAACAGCGACGTCGTGTTGCAAAAGCTTGATGCGAACGGTGTCGCGCAATGGGGCAGCGGCATCGTGTTCAGCCAAACGGGATTCGACTATCTGCTCTCCGATCTGCACGCCGCCGACGATGGATCGGTGATTGTCTCGTGGGTAAGCAACGATGGCTTTGGCAGCAACAGCCAACTGTGGACGAATAAGGTTTCCTCTTCCGGCAGCCTGCTGTGGGGAAGCGGCAACGTAAATATTTTCAATGTAGGCTCACTGCAGTTCGGCAATTTTCCTTATTTTGTCTACGACGGAAATGGCGGCGCAGTCTTTGCGTGGTACACCAGCATTCCAACTCTGCAGTGCTTTGCGCAGCACATCCGAAGCGATGGCAGCGCGGCGTTCCCGCAGAATGGCGTTGCAGGTTCTGGCAACAACATTAACGTGCGCGTTTCGCCCGCTGCGGCTTACAGCCTTGCCACTGACGAAGTTTTCATGTTCTGGACCGAAGAGGATTCTAACCAGGTGTTGAACGGAGTTTACGGGCAGAAGTTCAACTCGACGGGCGAGTTGGAATGGGGCGCGGACGGACTCACGATTGTCCCGCTTGGCGCCGATCAGCAAATTTTTGTCTCGACCGTGCAGATGGGCAGCGGTGCGCTGGTGTTCTGGGTGGATATGCAAAGCTACGGATCGTCCACGATACAGGCGACGAAGCTCGACGATTCTGGCGCGACCGTGTGCGCGCAGTTTCCTGTATCTTCGGTGCTCGCGGATAAATCCCGACTTGTTGCCGCAATTGCACCGGGCAGCATTGCGGCGGTGGCGTTTGAGGACGATCGAACTGGCAACAACGGGATATACATTCAGAATGTAAATCCCGATTGCTCGCTCGGTCAGCGGCAGTAAATCTGGCGCTTCGCGTCCTGCGACTAAGTCTAAAAACACGCAAGGCGAACACACCTGTGTTCGCCTTGCACACATGCTCAGCAACCGATTAGAAGCTGATCTTCAGGATCTGGCCGTTGTTGCCTACGAACCATCCGTCCTGCGGATCGGCAAATGCGACGGCCCAATAGCCGCTTACGTTGGGCAGTGTGTACCACGTGGTGCCTTCATCGGGAGTCCACGCGGCTGAACCGGAATCGAAGTCCGGCTCGGTTTCGGCCGTGACTACGACCGTGTGATCGTAAGTGCTATCGGACGTTCCTGCATATTTATCATTATTCAGGCGACGACCGTTCGCGTAGGCGAGGCAGAAGATGGCTCCGGGTGTCGGCGGTGTGTTGGTCAGGGTCCAGGTTTGGCCACCATCGCTTGATATCGCCATTTCCTCGCTGGTGTTGGTGGAGAGATCTCCGCCGCCCAACACTCCGTGCGTAGCATCGCGGAAGGCGACCGAGACTCCGCCTGCAGAAGCCGAACTGACTAGTGGAGTGTCATAGGCGTTCCACGTGTCTCCGCCATCTGTTGTGGCTAGAATGCGCGCGACGGTTGAACCGCCGGTGGCGATCCAGGCATTATCGTCTCCCTCGGTGGTGATGCAGGTTCCGCTGGCCGCGAATGAGGCTTCTCCGGGCAATGCGGGCGGCATGTTCGACGAGATGGAAAGCCAATCCTGTCCGTTGTAGACGCGCAGGTCGGGGAAGACTCCGTTGAAGGAATCGCTGTGCGCGATTCCATTGTTCGGCTTCCAGAAGGCGAAGCAATCATAGAACGCATTTACGTCGTTGTTGGTGAACTGCACGTGCCAGGTCGCGCCGCCGTCGTAAGTTCGGTAGATGCGGAAGCTCTCAGTGTAATTTCCAATCGACATTAAGTAGGCGACCTTGTCGCTCACGCCTTGCACGGCGCGGAACTGCAACTCTTCGGCTCCGGGGACGACGCCAGATGTCCAGGTATTTCCGCCGTTAGTGGTGAGCGCGTAGGTTCCTCCGGTTCCCGCTGCCCAAACGATTTGGGAATTGACGGGGCTGACAGCAATGAACAGTTGCGTGGTGCCACTGGTTTGCGGAGTGAGGGTGGGTTGTTGAACGGCCAAAGATGTCTGGGCAAATGCAAAAGTGACGGCAGTGATCAGGAGAACAATAATTGTGTTTTTTTTCATAGGGTCCTTCCCGGGTGGGCAGTTCGTAGCGTGGAGAAGTATAGGAACGCGGCGGAGGCCTGTCAATCGGGACTGGACTCAACGATCACATTATTAATTGTCAAAGAACTCGAAGCCTGGGCCGATCCGTCCTGTCAGGGATGTGCCCGGTCCGTACCACTGGGTACCCCCTCCCCACCCCCCTCGATATCTGGAATCATCGAGTTAGACATGTTTTGGCCCGCAAAATCTAGGGCCTAAAGGGCTTAAGTACTAAAATATAGAAAAAAAAGGACTTAACGGGGGGATGGGCGGATCTTTTCCCGGCGTCACGTCCTCGACTATGATTGCGCGATTTAATTTTGTGCGCAAGGTCAGATGTCACAACATGCCTGTGGAAATCTCAGGCGGTTGCGGAATCTGCCAGAACGTCCGCGACCCCCGCAATGCTGCGATGCGCGCCATCGCAAGAGGCGATATAATGGGAGGGTGGGTGGCGTTAGCGAGAGGTGTGCCCATGGCTTCGCCTCGCGAATCCAAGAGTTCAACGAAAATCGCCGTCCGGTCGCCGACTGAACAGAAATCGCAACGCGCGCGGAATTCTACGCGCCCGCCCCCAGTCCCCAAGAACGCCCGCGAGTTTGACGCCCAGGCATTCCTCGCCACCATCGGAGAGGGCAGGAAAGCTTTGCTCTTTCCGAAAAAGCAAACCATCTTCGCCCAAGGGGAACCCGCGGTCGCAGTGTTTTATCTTCAGACCGGCAAGGTAAGACTCACCGTTGTCTCTAAGGAGGGCAAGGAAGCCACGATCGGCATATTGAGCGATGGCAGTTTCTTCGGCGAAGGTTCGCTTGCAGGTCAACTTCTCCGCATGAGCACTGCAACTGCAATGACGGATTGCGCTGTTCTGAGAATTGAGAAAAAGGCGATGGTGGCCGCGCTTCACCGGGAACACACCCTTTCCGATTTGTTCGTCGCTTATTTATTGACGCGGAACATCCGATACGAAGAAGATCTGGTTGACCAATTGTTTAATTCCAGCGAGAAAAGGTTAGCTCGTGTTCTTCTTATGCTCGCTCATTTTGGCAAGGAAGGGATTCCTGAATCTGTGGTTCCGAAGATCAGTCAAGAGACGCTCGCAGAGATGGTGGGCACCACCCGGTCTCGTGTCAGCTTCTTCATGAACCGGTTCAGGAAATTGGGATTCATCGACTACGCCGGCGGTGCAGAAGGCGGGTTGCAGGTTCACAGTTCACTTCTCAACATCGTTCTCCACGACTAGCGGCGCCGCGTCATCCCAATTGCGGGACAGCGGCGATAAAATGATCCAGGCGGGCGCCGCGCCCACAGAATTTGATGAAGCGGGCGCACGCCCTATCCGAGCGACTCCCAAACGCGTAACATAAGGCGGAACGTTTCACGTCCAGGTGCCCGGGGCATTTTTCACGATAACGGAACGGAAATGATGCTTCCCCCACAGACGCGAGATTTGGCCAAACGCCTTCTCGCCTACCAAAACGCTGCGGGCAGGTGCTCGGGGCCGACGGAATTCGCGGCCTTTGGCGTCTGTGAGATGTTGCGCCAGCCCCTAATTACACTCGTCGGAGTTGCCGGTTTTCGCTCGCTGCTTTCTCGTGCTCTGACGCTGGCCAGGGCGGAAGCTTCCAGTCTTAGCGCAGTACAGGTCGCGGCGGATGGATCCTTACAGGGTCTAGACGAGCTTCGGCCTCAAGTCGATGCGGACGAAGCTAGAGAGGCAGGAATAATCCTCATTACCCAGTTACTCGGGCTGCTTGTCCGAGTTGTTGGGGAAGCTACAACGTTGCAGCTGGTGACATCTGAAATTCTTCCAGACTTTAAATTCCTCTCGCGGAGCGGTATACCCATCGGCTTTGAAGCGATCGTCAATGAAGTCGACAATCTCCAAGGCGTCAGTGCGCGTCTCGAGGGACTGGCGGAGCAATATCCGCCCGTCACAGAAGCGCTGAGGACTATCTCGGGAAACGTACTTAACACGGCGACAGTATTGGCGGTCGTGGCGGCCATTAAAAGCCCCAAGCCGAACTGAATATAGAGTTCGCGCCTTGCACGGAAAAGGAAATCGTGAGCATTCCAGAGTCACGACGTTTGGCCCAACGCCTTCTTACCTACGAAGCCGTTGCGGGCGAGGCCTCCGAGCCAGCGGAGTCGGCGGCTTTTCGCGTTTGTGCGAAGCTGCGCCAGCCCCTCATTACACTCGCGGGAGTTGCCGGTTTTCGCTCGCTCCTTGCTCGCGCTCTGACTCTGGCCAGGGCGGAAGCTCCCAGTCTTAGCGCGGTACAGGTCGCGGCGGATGGCTCCGTAAAAGGTCTAGATGAGCTTGCGTCGCAAACTGACAAGGAACAGGCGCGGGACGGAGGAGCCATTCTCATTGCCCAGTTGATCGGGCTGCTCCTCACTTTCATTGGCGAGGGTTTAACGTTGCGGCTGGTTCAGGATGTGTGGCCGGAGGCCGCCTTCAACGGCCGCATTTCCGAGAAGGAGAGGAAAGCTTGAGCGTGCAAGATAGAGTGATCATAAAAAAACTGCCGACCGGGGTCCCGGGCCTCGACGAAATCCTGGGCGGCGGCATCCCGGAATTTTCTTTTAATATCATCGCGGGAGCCCCGGGAAGCGGCAAGACCACGCTGGCGCATCAAGTCATATTCGCCAACGCGACACCCGAGCGCCCGGCGCTCTATTTCACCATCCTCGGCGAACCCGCCATCAAAATGCTGCGCTACCAGCAACAGTACACTTTCTTTGACCAGGCCAAGTTAAACACCGCCGTCCGCTTTATCAACTTGAGCCAGGTCGTGTTGGAAAAGGATCTGGACGCGGTCTTAGAGGAAATTACGAAAGAGGTTGAGAAGGCCAGTCCCGGCGTCGTCGTCGTGGACTCCTTTCGCACTGTGGTGCGGAAGGCGCTCGGCGGCACAACCGAAGTGGAACTGCAAGCTTTCATTCAGCGGTTAGCCCTGCTGCTGACGAGTTGGCAAGCCACGACTTTTCTGGTCGGAGAATATGTCGAAGGTGAAATCCGCGATAATCCCGTATTCACGGTCTCCGATGGTCTCTTTTGGCTGTACCAGGCTGCGGAGCGAAGTTCCATCGTGCGCAAGCTACAGATCGTGAAACTACGCGGGCAGGCGTCCGTGCCCGGACTGCACACCTTCCGCATTACCCAAGCCGGGCTGCAAGCCTTTTCGCGTACTCTTGGGCTGGCCGGACAAGCAAGGAAGATACCCAGTACACGGCGCCTTTCCATCGGCATTCCGGAATTGGACAAGATGCTCGGCGGGGGCATTCCCGAAGGCGATAGTGTCCTGGTGGCAGGGGCTTCGGGAACGGGAAAATCAGTCTTGGCAACCCAATTCATCGCTGAGGGTATACGTCAGGGCGATCCGGGAATTGTGGTGGTCTTCGAAGAACGGCCGCAAGAGTACGCGGAGCGGGCCAGCAGTTTTGGTCTGGATTTGAAAACGCCGCGAAAAGAGAAGAAACTCGAAATCCTTTACCTCCGTCCCCTCGACCTCTCCGTAGATGAAACCATGCACGAGATTCTCGACGCGGTCCGGAAGATTGGCGCCAA